>DATHOG010000139.1:0-36445 GCA_035485115.1 Candidatus Sulfotelmatobacter sp.
ATTAGCTATTGCGAGCGGGCTTGCTTCTGATATGCTTTGCGTTCCCCGTCGCCGGGTTCGGCGGCTGGGAAAACGGTTTCAGCTTCGTGTGAAGCAGTTGTCGCGGATGTTCCGCGGCGATGGAAACCATAACAACACCAAACCAAAATCCTGTGTTCCGCAGGATGCTGCGCTCCGAATCGGAGTTGCGGTGAAACCAACGGAAAATTAGAAAAATGAGCATCACCATCGGAGTTAAGGAATTGCTGGACGCCGGCGTCCATTTCGGCCATCAGACCAAGCGCTGGAATCCCAAGATGAAGCCTTTCATCTTTGACGCGCGCAACGGCATCCACATCATCAATCTCAGCGAAACCGAGAAGCAGCTGCAGGCCGCGCTGACCTTCCTCGGCAACACCGTCCGTAAAGGTGGAAAAATTTTATTCGTCGGCACCAAAAAGCAGGCGCAATCCATCGTGAAGGAAGTGGCAAAGGAAACCGGCCAGATGTTCGTGACCGAACGCTGGCTCGGCGGCACCCTGACCAATCACCAGACCGTCAAGACCTCCATCAAGCGCCTCAAGGAAATCGAACGGATGGACACCGACGGTTCGATCAACAACTACGTCAAACAGGAACAGGCGGTCATCCGCCGCGAAGGCGCCCGTTTGAACAAATACTTTGACGGCCTGCGCGAGCTCGACAAGATGCCCGCCGCCATGTTCATCGTGGACCTCAAGCGCGAACACAACGCCGTCGCCGAGGCGCGCAAACTGAAGATTCCCATTGTGGCCATCGTGGACACGAACAGCGACCCCGACCAGGCCGAATACCCCATCGCGGCCAACGACGACGCCATCCGTTCCGTGCGTCTGATCCTCCAGGGCGTTTCGCAGACCATCACGCAGTCGCGTGCGGAATACGAATCCAAAAAGGCCCGCAAGGTTGAGGATGCTCCGGCAGCCCCGGCTACCGAAGCCGCCGCGCCGGCCGCCGCTCCCGCCGCTGCTTAATTTGTTTACGGCGGAGCGCAGGACATTCTTGCGCTCCGCCCTATCAACTCTTAACTAGGTACTATCAACTGTTTTATGGCTGAAATCACTGCTGCAAATGTCGCCAAGCTCCGCGAAATGACCGGGGTTGGCATGATGGACTGCAAAAAAGCGCTCACCGAAGCGCAGGGCAATATTGACGCCGCCGTGGATCTCCTCCGCAAATCTGGCGCGGCCAGTGCCGCAAAGAAGGCCACGCGCGCCGCCAATGAAGGCGTCATCGCGCAGGCCATTTCCGCCGGCGGCAAGTCCGGCGTGCTCGTGGAAGTGAATTGCGAAACCGACTTCGTCGCGCGCAATGAAAACTTCCGCGCGTTCTGCGACGACATCGCCAAGAAGGTCCTGGCCAATCCGTCCGTCAATCTCGATGCCGACCGCGAAGCGGCCGTGGCGAAGATGGGCGAGAACATCAAGTTCCCCCGCAACGCGCGCCTCGAAGTGACCGGCAACGGTTCCGTGGCCGCCTACATCCACACCGGCGCCAAGGTCGGCGTGCTGGTGGAGGTCGGTTGCGGCAAGGCCGAAACCGCCGCGAAGGATGAATTCAAGCAACTCGTGAAGGACATCACGCTCCAGATCGCCGCCGGTTTCCCGCACGCGGTCTCCCGCGAACAGGTGCCCGCCGAGGTCGTCGCGAAGGAACGCGAAATCGCCGCGCAGTCGGATCGTTTGAAGGGCAAGCCCGCCGCCGCGATGGAAAAGATCCTGGCTGGCGTGCTGGACAAGTTTTACCAGACCTACTGCCTCGTGGACCAGGGCTTCGTGAAACGCAATTCCGAAGTCAGCGTCAAGGAACACGTCGCGCAAATCGCGAAGCAGCTTGGTGACGAGATCACCATCCGCCATTTCGTGCGCTTTCAGGTCGGCGAGACGACCGCGTAAGGTTCAGATAACAATTACAAAAAAGCCGGAGACTTTCGTCTCCGGTTTTTTTATTTTCAAATTTCCGTCTGCCGTTACGCTTTCGACATGCGGGTGGTTTTTAACGAAGCAATGGGGGATCGGTGCGGTATCGCCGGGCGATTTCCTGAAAATGATGAGGCAATCAAAATGAGCACGCTGACAATCCAACTGCCGGATGGTGTCGCCGAGGGGCTGCGCGAATGCGCTGCCAAGCAAGGCGTTACCGTGGATCAACTGCTTTCTTCCGCCGCCGCCGAAAAATTGAGCGCGATGTTGACCGTGAAATCCCTGCGCGAACACGCGCGTCATGCACGCCGCGAGGATTTTGAGAAATATCTGGCGCTCTCGCCCGACGTCCCGCCGCTGCCGGGCGACGAACTGGAGTGAGTGGATTTCAATCAGAAAGCCGGAGATGAAAGTCTCCGGCTTCTTTGTTTTACAGCATAGCAATCGCTAATGCTTCGGCGTCTTGGAGCGCGGTGGCAAGGCGGAGCCGCGACATCGCGCTCCAAAACTTTTTTCGAAATGCGGAAGCCACAGCTGATATGTGAGCGTCAAGGAATATGTCGCGCAGGTCGGTAAGCAACTATGGTTAGCCCGCCGGAACATTTTCTTTGTAGTCGTAAATGTCGAAAGTTAAATCAATCCCCATATCTCCAACTGAGGCCAGCACATCGTGAGATAACGTCGTGCCGATATTTACACCATCGGCAAACAGCCCGATAAAAAATTCAACACTACCGCCGGCATCCCTGATCTGCTTGAAAAACAATCGGTATCGGCCCAATTGCGTAACTATCCGGCCGAGAAACTCGCCAACCTCACTGTCATCAGGGGGAGTAAAATCAGCGCACCAATATGTACGGGTATAAATGCCATCCAACACTGCGCCTGTAAGCGTGGTGCGAGGCTCGCCAACTCGATTGGTTATACGCGGCTGCATTCCGAGAGTATCGGTAATAATCTGCGGATCGAGCGTTGGATGGCGCACTCTGAGCGAAATCGTATAAGTATACGGGTGCATTAAATCGTTAAGAGATGATCTTGTTCATTTGTTGATGGCATTCTTTTGCCAGAATGAAAACACCTCGCGCCACCAGTCGGAATTTTGTTCTGCGACATCATTGTGATGTGCGCCGGGAATGACCTGGATTTCTTTTGCGCCGGCATATCCGTTCGCCAGCCGCAGTCCCGAAGCCGGGCCGATGACTTCGTCGTCGCCCGCGATGAGAAATTTTATCGGGCCGTGATACTGTTTCAGGCATTCCTCGGGGTTGAACCGGTCGAGCAGGAAAACATATGCGGGCAGGAACCACATCCGGCGTTGCGCCACGGAAGCGAGATTTTGATACGGCACGAACATAGCCACGCCTGCGATTTCAGATGGATGGTTTTTCGCCAGTTCGCCTGCCACCCCTGCCCCGATGGATTCACTCACGACGTAGCGCGGCAGATTTTTAGGCAACAGTTGAAACGCCTCCTCAGCAGCAGCGTCAAAACTTGCCTTGCTCGGCGAACCGCTGCGCGCACCGTAACCCGGATATTCCAGAACGTAGACATCCACGCTGGCTGCGTCATGAACCGGCTGCGCAATGTAATCGCGGCCCAAGGCACAACCGGCGTTGCCATGAACGATCAAGACGCTGCCGGTGAAGTTTGTGTTCGCCGGCTTCTTCCAGCCAACGATTTCGCCCGCCGGATTTTTCCACGGTTCGAAGCCGTGGTTTTTGGCGACTGTTTCAACCACATCCGCCGGTATCACGGTCGGGAAATACAGCAGCCGGCGCTGCAACGCGCAGCCGCAGATGCAAACCAGGACGTAAATGATGGCGACGGTGATCAAGATGCGACGGACTGATGATTTCCAGCCGGTCATGGTTCAACCCGGCTGCGAACCGGATTTATCCTTACGGCGGAAAGGATATTTGAATTGCGCCCAGTAACCCAGGGGCACGGGATGTCCCGGCAGGCCATAGCCTTCCGGCCACTTGTCCTTGGGAAAATGATAGGTTCCAAACAAACGGTCGAACAACGGGAAATGGATCGAAAAATTGACGTCGATTGCCTCACGTTCGATGCCGTGGTGCCAGTGGTGAAAACGCGGAGTGACGAGGATTTTTTCAATGAACGGCAGCCGCCAGTTCAAATTGGCATGCACGAAGGTTGAATACAGATAGACCACCAAGATGTAGGTGTTCATCGCATTCACGCTGAAGCCCAGGACGTACATCGGGATCACCGTCATGCTGCGCAAGGCGAGGATTTCCAGAAAGTGCATCCGGGCGCCGGCCATCCAATCCATGCTGCGCGCCGAGTGATGCACGGCGTGAAACGACCAAAGGCACGGGACGCGATGGAATGCGCGATGCAGCCAATATTGCACAAAGTCCGTCAGGAACATGATGGCCAAAAATTGCAGGACAAACGGCAACGTTCCGACCCACGCGCGAACCTCCGTGAGGGGTATGAGCGCCAGGATGGACTTGGCCGGGAGGAACGTCAGGAACGTCAGTATCTGCACCAGCAAACTGCTCACGAGATAATAAAACAGGTCCTCACGCCATTCCTCACGGAAGATCGGTTGCTCGTTCTTCCGGGCGAAAATTCTTTCCAACGGAATGAACAAAAGCCCTGTGAATAACACATTCAACACGAAGAAATCGAGACCCAGAAACATCGGCGCGCGATTCGTCACGACCGGAGTCACCGCCGAACCGCCGATCAGCGCCGCGAGAATAGTTACCACCACCCCGCTGGTTCCCAAAATCCGATCCTTGCGCAGAGCCAGGCTTAAAGCTGACAGGCCAAATGCCGCCAGCAGCAGCACATGCAAGCCGATGCGATGCCAGGGATTATTGCGGATTGGCTGGGTCTCAGGAATCGCCAGCACGCCCGGCGCAAGCAGGGAAATAACCAGCAGCAGCCCGGCAATACCGAAGACCAGACCCAGCACCCCGCTGATCCAGCCGCTGCCAAAACGTCTCAAAGCCGGCGGAGCCTCCAGTTCGCCGCGCACCTTCATCCGGACATCGTGAAGCTTGCTCATGCGGGTGACCGTAGCATGGCCAGCCCGGCAAAATCCAGACCAAAGCTATGGAAATCAGACCAGGACAAGCAGCCCATACGAGAAGATTCTACGGCGAGCGCACACGATAGAAACGGGTCGGGAAATTAGTCTGCTGCGGATCGGTGAAATTAATCGATCCGGTCGTGAGGGTGTTTGTTTGTATCGGTTGCCAATCAACAAGGTCAGCGCTGGCTTCCACGACCACCGTCTGTCCACTGGCCCAATTGATATTGGAGGTGAACCGGTTTGTCCGCATACCAAAGTTGCCGTCGGCAGTTTGTATTTGAGGGAGCCAAGGCACAATGGGAGCACCAACGGACAAAGTGTCCCAGCCAGTTGTGCCAGGTAAATAGTAGATGGTTGCCGGGCCTCCGGGAAAAAGGTTCGGCCCATTGAAAGCTGGAGCATTGCCGTAAAAAAAAATGCTTGCCAACTGATCACAGCCACCAAAGGCCCATAATCCAACACTAGTGACGCTGGCAGAAAACGAAATGCTATTCAGGGCACCGCACTCTTCAAATACTGCTTCTCCGATGTTGGTGATGTTACTCTCCATAACAATGTTAGTCAGGCTCGTGCATGCAAAAAAAGCTCCATCGCCCAGGCTGGTAACGCTTTCAGATAGGGTAACAGCCGTCAGATTAACGCAATAAGCAAACGCATTGTCATCAATGGCCAGCACCCCATCGGGAACGATATAGTCGCCGCCCCGATTTTGCGGGTATTGGACAAGCGACGTTTCGTCATGGTTAAACAAAATTCCATCATCGCTGGTGTAAAAGGTGTTATTTGAGGCGACTGTAATCGAATCCAAACTGGTGCAACCATAAAATGCCGTGTTCCCTATGTTAGTGACGCCACCGCCAACCAAAATATTGGTCATACTGATGCAGGCAGAAAATGAATCATCTTCAATGCCCACTACATTTTCGGGGATCGTGACACTAATGAGGCTTGTGCAATTAAAAAATGCGGCGGGCGCAATGTCAGTAATATTGGTGCCGATTGTAATGGTTTCCATGCCAGCACAATTATAAAAAACCCTCCCGCCAATGCTTGAAACACTGTCAGGAATTATGATGCCACCCAGATTGGCGCAACCTTCAAAAGCACCTTCTCCGATGTTAGTGGTGCTGTCGGGGATTATTATATTTGTCAGGGCCGTCGCACTGAGCGCATAACTGGAAATTGTAGTAACGCCGTCTGGAATTAAAATCCGGGCGAGACTGGAACAACTATAAAACATTCCTGAACTGAAGCTGCCGAGATTGGTGCTGATGTTTACATTGGTAAGGCTAAGACAGTATGCGAATGCATAATCTCCAATTTGGTTATGCTATTAGGAATCGAAGCGCCGGCAAGATTAATGCAGTCTTCAAATCCACCCTGCCCTATGCTGACAATGCCATACGAAATTGTCACGTTGGTCAGGCCAAGCTGATCAGAAAAAGCATAACTCCCAATGCTTGTTACCAACAATCCATTGATCTTGCAGGGAATCGAAACCTCTCCGCCATCTCCATTATAGCCCGTAATCGCAATTGTATTATCGGTGTTGGTAACAAAGGTGAATTGCGCCCATACCGAATCCGAAGAGGCTAGCAACAGCAGCGTCAACAGAAGTAATTTTATCTGGTGACGCATAATTTGATTCCGGAGGAGTTTAGCTCGCGGGTGGATTTTGCCCTTCCGGCTTCTTCACCTTCACCTCGATGTAAAGTTCGCGCAGTTGTTTAGCAGAAACACTTGAAGGCGAACTGGTCATCAAGTCCGTGCCCTTCGCCGTCTTCGGGAAAGCGATGACGTCGCGGATGCTGGTCGTGCCGCAAAGGATGGCGCAGAGCCGGTCGAAACCGAGCGCGATGCCGCCATGCGGCGGTGCGCCGTAACGGAACGCCTCGAGCATGTAGCCGAAACGCAATTTCGTTTCTTCCGGAGGAATCGCGAGCAGTTCCTCGAAAATCGTTTTCTGCACGTCGGGCTGATGGATACGGATCGAGCCGCCGCCGAGTTCGACGCCGTTGACCACGATATCGTAATGTTGCCCGCGGACTTTCTTCGGGTCGGTCTTGAGCAGCGGTACGTCCTCGGCCACGGGCGCGGTGAATGGATGATGGCTGGAATACCAGCGGTTCTGTTCGCGGTCGAAACCGAGCAGCGGAAATTCCACGACCCAGAGGAAATTAAACTGATGCGGGTCGATCACCAGCTTGCCCTGCGTTTTCAACACGTCGGCGCAATAGAGACGGATCTTGCCGAGGATTTCGCAGGCGTTCAGCCATTGGTCGGCCGCGAACAAGATCAAATCGCCTTCCTGGATTTGGAGCTTGGTGGTGAGCGCCTGTTTTTCGGCGTCGCTGAAGAACTTCACGATAGGCGATTTCCATTCGACGGTCGCGCCGTCGGCTCCCTTTTCGACCTTGATGTAGGCGAGGCCTTTCGCGCCGAAGCCCTTGGCGGTTTCGGTCATCGTTTCAATCTGGCCTTGCGTGGCCCCGGCGAGGCCGCGGGTATTGATGGCCTTGACCACGCCGCCGGCATCGATGCATTTGGCGAACACGCCGAACTTCGAACCTTTGAACTCCGCGGTGAAGTCCACGAGTTCCATGCCGAAGCGGGTGTCAGGCTTGTCGATGCCGTAGCGGTTCAACGCTTCCTCGAAGCTGAGGCGCTTGAACGGCACGGGCACGTCAATGTTCAGCGCGGTCTTCCAGACGCGTTTGAGCAGGCCTTCGATGAGCGTGTAGATGTCCTCGCGGTCGATGAAGCTCATCTCAATGTCCACCTGGGTGAACTCCGGCTGGCGGTCGGCGCGCAAATCCTCGTCACGATAGCAGCGGGCGAGCTGGAAATATTTTTCCACGCCGGCAACCATCAAAATCTGTTTGAACTGCTGCGGCGATTGCGGCAGGGCGTAGAACGTGCCGGCTTCGCGGCGGTTTGGCACCAGAAATTCGCGCGCGCCTTCGGGCGTGGACTTGAAGAGCGTGGGGGTCTCGACTTCGAGAAAACCCTGCTCATCCATATAACTACGAGTGGCGATGGCGACCTTGCTGCGGAGGCGGAGGTTGCGCGCCATTTCGGGGCGGCGCAGGTCGAGATAGCGGTATTGCAGGCGCGTGTCCTCGGCAACCTTGGCGGCAGCCTCCGGATCATCGATCTGGAACGGCAGAACGTCGGCCATGTTCAGCACTTCCAGCGATTGCACGCCGACTTCGACTTCGCCGGTGGGGATTTTGGCGTTGTTCGTGCCTTCGGGACGGTGACGCACCTTGCCAGTAAGGCTGATGACGCATTCGCTGCGGAGCGCGGCGGCCTGGGCAAAGAGTTCCTTGCTCAAATCGGACGGGTCAAAAACCGTTTGCGTCCGGCCTTCGCGGTCGCGGATGTCGATGAAGATGAGGCCGCCGAGGTCGCGGCGCGAGTGGACCCAGCCGGAAAGCGTGACGGTCTGCCCGATGTGTGCCGGGCGTAGTTCGTTGCAATGATGCGTGCGTTTCATTTAAAAATTCCGGAACGGCGATATGCCGTCCCTCCCAAAAAAGGTGAATGGAAATTTTGAAGGAAAATTAGCCGGAATTCAAACAAAAGAAGACGCGCCCGGCGCTTATTCCGGCAGGGAAATTCGCCAGGTGTTGGTCGGATCGCCTGAATTTTTGAGATACTCCGGCAAACTGGCGCTCGTGGTTTGCTGCACACTGCCGTCGGCGAGGCCAAGATTGCCCTTGTTGACATGGATGGTCGAAGTCCAGTTCACATTCTGCCCGGGAACAAGCTTGAGGATTCCATTCTCCGGCGGATTTTCGCCAACCATGTTTCGGTCGCCGGTAAGAAAAAGCTGCGGGTTTGTTGCGTCATCGACCGCATCAAGACCGACAAAATAGCTGACATTGCGATTTTTGAGGCGGCTAAAATTAACCGCAGCCGTGCGTTCCGGATCAGCCGGACAAACCAAAATTCTCGGCGTGCTCAATTCGTTCGAGGCCACTTGAAAATGCCGGTATGTCTCCGCGCCGGTAATGCATTCCAGCGTGCCGCCCTTCTCTTCCGGCACGCCCATCGGCATTTTGTCATTGTTATCGCCTTCCCAAATCTTGAACGCCAGACCGCACTGCTTGAGGTTGTTCACGCAATTGATACCTTGCGCCTTTTTCTTGGCGGAAGCCAGCGCGGGCAGCAGCATGGCGGCGAGGATGGCGATAAGGGCGATGATGACCAGCAACGCTACGAGGGTGAAGGCGTGTTCACGGGCTTTCATGCAGGCATCTTCGCGCCCCGGAAAGGTTATATCAAGCACCTTGTCATCGGCGAACTGGACGGATTTTGTCCGTACGAAGACAGTTTTGTCCGGATCCGGTTTTGCGTTTTGCCTTTACCCTTTTCCAAAAAACTGGTTCGCTACCTCCGGCCACTCCACCGGACCATCTCATGAAAAAACTTTTGAACATTTTTGCCATCACGCTCGCCGCCCTGGTTGCGAACGCGCAACCCGTCGCCAAGACCAGTTTCACGGAGGTCACATCCCAACTCGATCCCGGCGGGGATTTTTATCTGTACCTCGGCACAGCGCAATGGCTTGAGCATCTCTCCACCAGCATTGAGGGCTGGCGTTCCAAGCTGACCGGCTTTCCCAATACGACACCCGAGATTGTCACCAATATCAACAAGGCCTTCGACGTCGTCGAAAACCTCGTCAACGACAGTGGCATTCAGGACGCCACCGGCCTCGGCTTGAGTTCTATCGAAATCGAACCCGGCCTCTACCGTAACAAGGCCCTGCTCCATCATTATCCCGGCAAAGGCGACGGCTTCCTCTGGAAACTTTGCGGCGGTGCGCCGCATCCGCTCGACGGTCTGGATCTCTGCCCTTCAAACACGGCGTTTGCCGTATTTTCCGATGCCGACCTGCCGCTCATGTGGAAAGTCATCCAGGATGAAACCGCCAAATCCGGCTTCCCCCAGGCACAAGCATTTCTCGACCAGGTTCCGGCACAATTTGAGAAGGCCACCAAGATGAAGTGGGACGACGCGATGAATTCCCTCGGCGGTGAATTTGGGCTCGTCCTCACGCTCGATGAGTCCAACAACGTGCCCATTCCCCTGCCCTCCGGCCTGGTGGAGGTTCCCGACCCCGCCATCTTTCTTGCCATCAAGGTAAATGATGATGCCATCTACAATCGCATCGCCAGCCAGATGACAAACCGGCCGGGCATCATCCGTTACGAGACCAATAACGTGAGAATGATCACGCAGCCGTTGCCGATGCCGCTGGCCGTCAACGTCCGCCCGACTGCGGCCATCAGCGGCGGCTGGCTGTTCATCGCCTCGTCCGATTCGGTCATTGCCGACGCGCTCGACGTCAAGTCCGGCACCGAACCCGGACTTAAATCCACCGCCGAGTTCAAGCACCTCGCGCAGGGTCTGCCCGAAACCGGAAACCAATTGTCCTATGTGAGCGCCAGCTTTGGCCGCGCCATGTTGCAAATCCAGACTCAAGCAATGACCCAGTCCGCCCACCAGAGTGCGCCCGCGCAAACAGAATTCCTGAAGTCGCTTTTGACATCGCAGAAAGCCGATTCCGGTTATTCCATCGGTCAGAACCGCCCGGACGGCTGCTACACCGTCGGCAACGGCTCCCAAAGCCTCTCAAAAGTTGCGCTTGTTCCAGTCGTTGTTGTGCCCGCCATGCTGGCCGCCATCGCCGTGCCGAATTTTGTGAAGGCACGCCAGACCTCCCAGCAGAACGCCTGCATCAACAATCTCCGCCAGATTGACGCCGCCAAAAACCAGTGGGCGCTGGAGAAGGGCAAGAAAGAGGGCGACGTGCCCACCAAAGAAGATCTTAAACCGTATCTCATGATCCCGCGCGGACTTTCGTTTCTGCATTGTCCGGCCGGTGGCACCTACACCATCAATCCCATCGGCACGGCGCCCACGTGCAGCATTCCGAACCACGCGCTGCCATAAACAGAAGTGGCAGGCGATTTGTTTTGGTTCAATTTCTCCTACGGTACGCAGGCCCAGATGGGTTAGCTGGTGAAGGAAAAATTTTGTTTTGACCGGCACAACCATAGCCTTAATCTCCGTGGCAGTCCGTGGCACAAACCCGACTCCAGAACATCGCCTCGTGCGAAATGAAGCTTAAAGGATTTTCAAGCATTCCATGAATTCAGACCGGCACCAATCACAAGCATCGCGCCGGACGGATTTACTGATATGCATTGGATTGGCGGCTTTGATCTGGGCGGTCTTCGGCCAGACCTGCGGATTCGACTTCGTGAATTATGACGACCCGTCTTACGTATATCAAAATCCGGCCATCACTTCCGGCCTGAACTGGCCGGCGGTCAAGAATATCTTCTCGCATTTCAATGTCGGCACGTGGTTTCCGCTCACTGATCTTTCACACCAGTGCGACTGGCAGATCTACGGGTCAAATCCCGGGGGCCATCACCTTACCAATGTGCTGCTGCATCTCGGCGCCACCCTGCTTCTTTTCTTCGCCTGGCTCGGGTTGACCGGCGCGCGGTGGCACGCAGCGCTGGTTGCCGCCTTGTTTGCCATTCATCCGCTGCGTGCTGAATCCGTCGCGTGGGTGGTGGAGCGCAAGGATGTCCTAAGCGGAATGTTTTTTGCGTTGACCCTGTGTGCCTGGGTGCGGCATCTGAATACCGTCGCCGCGCGGCCATCGCGCAGCGGCATCACGACGGGCTACGCTCTGGCGCTGTTGTTTTTCGTACTGGGTCTGATGGCCAAATCGATGTTGGTCACACTTCCCTGCGTGCTGCTGTTGCTGGATTACTGGCCGGCGAACCGGCTGGATTCCGGCGCACCGCTGTGGTCGCGAGAATTCTGGCGCAGTGTCTTAAAGGTTTTTCCGGAGAAAATTCCTTTCTTCGTCGCGAGCGGAATCTTCTGCGTGGTCACTTTATCCTCACAACATGTCATGGTGGATGAAGCGGGCCGCCATACGCTGGCATGGCGGGTCGCCAATGCGATACAGGCGTTGGCGGATTACATTTATCATGGCTTTTATCCGGTCGGACTGGCCGTCGCCTATCCATTGAATGCCTTCGGGCCGGAACCTGCCCGCACCGGTCTGGCGGCGTTCGTTCTGTTTGCCATGACAATCGCTGTTTTTGCCGGACGTCGTCGATATCCCTATCTGCTCACCGGCTGGGGCTGGTATCTGATCATGTTGCTGCCGGTGATTGATATCATGCAATCGGGCCGGCAAGCCCGGGCCGACCGTTTCACGTACCTCCCGCAAATCGGCCTGGTCGTGCTTTGCGTATGGGGCGCGGCGGATTTTTGGCACGCGCGCCGCTGGCAACGTAGCATGGCCGCGGGAATTGCCGCAGCTGTGCTTTTGACCTTGGCGACGGCGGCATATTTTCAAACCGGGTATTGGCGAAATAGCGAGGCACTTTGGAAGCGTTCGCTGGCCTGTAACCGGGACAACGCCTTCGCCTGGAACTACCTCGGCAGCGATTTATTCAATTCAGGTCGTCATGCCGAGGCACGCCGTTATTTCCAAAAAGCTGTTCAACTTCAGCCTGATTATCCCGACGCATTGGTCAACCTGGGAATGTCTTCGGCTGATTTGGGTCAGCGCACGAACGCCATCGCCTTGTTTCGGCAGGCTTTGCGGATCAATCCGGCCTCCCCCGAGGCGCATTACAACCTAGGCGATTCACTGGCCGAAGCGGGTAATTTTCCGGAAGCCATCGGTGAATTTCAGGCGGCCTTGCAATTCAAACCGGATTATCCCGGCGCCGAATACGATCTCGGTCTGTCCCTTGCCCGTAGCGGCCACTGGGATGAAGCCGCCGCGCATTATCAAACAGCGTTTCGCATTCCCATCAGCGCTGCGGATACGCGATATATCACCGGTGTCGCACTCGCCGTGCAAACAAACTGGGATGCGGCCATCCCCCTTTACGAGACTGCATTGGAATTGAATACCAGCTACGCCGAGGCGCACTACCGGCTCGCCATCGCCCTGGCGGCGAAAGGAGAAAAACAATCCGCGCTCGAACACCTCCAGCAGGCGAAAACACTGGCTGTTGCCCAGCGAAAAGATGCCCTCTTGGACGGTATCAACGAGGAGTTCAAAAAAATAGCGGACGGATCCCGGCCTTAAACTTCTCCTAACGCGTGATCCAGCCGCCACCCACGACCAGATCATCCTGGTAAAAAACAGCGGCTTGTCCGGGGGTGATGGCACGGGCGGGCATGTGCAGCTTCAATTTCACGCGATTACCATCAAGCGGCGAAATCGTCGCGGGTGCTCCCGGATGATTGTATCGTATCTTTGCCGTGACTTCGATGGGCTGCTCCAATTTTTCAAACGGATGCCAGTTGCAACGTTCCACAATACACTCGTCTCGCTCCAGATTGGACTCGTCACCAACCACAACACGATTGTTCTCCGGGTCGAGTTCCACGACGTAAACCGGCTTCGGCGTGGTGATGCCAAGTCCTTTGCGCTGGCCGATGGTGTAAAACTCGATGCCGTCGTGTTTCCCCAGAACCGTTCCGTGCAGATCCACGATGTCGCCGCGATGTTTCTGGACAAGATTGGACTGTTGAAGAAATCCGCCGTAGTTGTTGTCCGGCACAAAACAGATTTCCATGCTCTCCTCCTTGTCCGCCGTCTTGAGGTTGCAATGCCGCGCCACTTCGCGCGTGTCACTCTTCGTCTTTTTGCCCAAAGGAAATAACGTACGCGAAAGTTGATCCTGCCGGAGCGAAAAAAGGAAATAACTCTGGTCCTTTCGCGAATCCTGCCCGCGCTTGAGCAGCCAGCGCGAGCCGTCGGAATTTTTTTCCACCCCCGCAAAATGCCCGGTGGCGATGAAATCCGCACCGAGTTGATCTGCACGGTCAATCAGCCGGCCGAACTTCAGGTTCTGGTTGCACATCACGCAGGGATTTGGCGTGCGCCCGGCCTTATATTCATCGGCAAAGTATTGGATGACGAATTTCTGAAAATCCGCCGATTCATCCACCAGATAATACGGAATGCCCAGCTTGTGGCAGACGCTCCGGGCATCGGTCACCGCTTGAGGACCGCAGCATTTATCCTCGGCACGGTTCACGCAATCCTGCGGCCAGAGTTTCAGCGTGATGCCGACGACATCGTAACCTTGCTCCTGCAAAAGCACAGCGGTGGCGGAGGAATCAACTCCTCCGCTCATGCCGCAGACCACACGCTGTTTTTTCTGACCGCTCACAAGAACGACAATATATCAGCCCGGCGGGTGCTGTAAAATTGTTTACTGGCTCAACCTCATCCTCGACCAATGATTACTTTTCTGGTTTGATTTACTTGGATTTAGTCGGATTCAGCCTGATTCGCCCTGCGGGTCGGTGGCTTCGTTTTTATGTCAAATTTTCAAAAAACTTAGGTTTTACGGGCTTTTTTTGGGTTCGTTTTGAGTAAAAAAACACGTTTTCGGGCACCGGGAGAGCCGCCGTGCCGCCACCCCCAACCACCACCCATCGGTCGCATTCGTCCCATCAGTCCTATTTCCCCTCCGTGCCAAGAGTGTAGCGTCGAACGGCAATCCGAGATCCGAGATCCCAATTTCCCGTCCCATACGCCCGTCCGGCTCGGACCAGGGCTGGAGTGGCTCGACTCAAGACATTCCACCCCGGCCCGCGCGCTGGTTCAACCCATCCCACGTCACATCTCACTCGCCACTTTGTGGCTATGTCAAAGAACACCTGTCCTCCAGCTTGTCCCGCCATCCTGTCCGCCGTAGCCTTGGCGAAGGCGGAAGTTTTAACGACGGCGGAACTCCGAAAACCGGAATCCATTGCCGACGCCACCCACTATAGCTAACAGCATAATTTTTGTCAACAATAGATATAGTCTGTGTTTACCAATCCAAAGCCGGCCATGCATTCCCAGGGACCTGCGCAATCGATCGTGGTCGAACCCATTTCCGCGCAAAGGCGTTTGAAGACGACTGCACCAAAAGAGCATCACGGCGAAGGAATTTTTCCTGTTCAACCGGCGGCTTTGAAATGATACTCCCGATTCGACGGCTGTTTAAGTTGAAATTTGATTCATAAATCGCCATGTCAAAACTGACACCACTGCAAATCAGTCTTGGCCTCTCGCTTTTGTGCCACCTGGCAGTTATTGGTGGGTATGAACTTTTCAAGGCCGGCACCCGCCCGCCGGCGCTTCAGCAAACTGACGATATTGCCACGTTGACCCTGGTGGCCGCACCCGATGAGCCGGCTGCGCCAGTCGTCCAAGTCCTTGCGCCGGCTGAGCCGCTGAAAAAATTACCGGAGAAAAATGTTCCCGTTGAAACGGCCCAACCGCCAAAGCCGGAACCGGAGCCGGTTTTGTCCACGCCGCCACCCGTTGCCACCGCTGCTGCCATGCCTCCGCCGCCAGAAATCTTCCAGAGTGACGCCAGTTCGTCAAAACCGGGACCGGACGCCGTCACCGTACAGGCGCAGCCCGCCGTGGAGGCAAAACCGAATTATTTAAAAAACCCGGATCCAGTTTATCCCGAACTGGCGCGCCGGCGGCATCAGGAGGGTCTGGTTTTGCTGGACGTGACCGTGACAACCCGGGGACACGTCGCGCAAATCAAATTAAAAAAATCCTCGGGCTTTGCCCTGCTGGATGACGCCGCGCTTCAAGCGGTAAGCAATTGGGAATTTGAGCCGGCGCGGCTGGGTCCGCTGGCGCTGGAATCGGAGATCACCGTGCCGGTGCGTTTTGAATTAAGACGGTAGGCAAAGTCTTGCCCGCACAAGATGTTCAATTGATCCATTTTTTGGAAAAGCTTTCAACAAAATCTGGAAAAAGCTTTTTTGCTCCTGGCTTTTTTGTATCGTATCGGCAGTTGCTCTTTGAAAGGGCGGTTAATACCGCCAGCAAACACAATTAAATGTCAGGGAACCCGGTGTGAATCCGGGACGGTTGCGCCACTGTAACGGCTACAAATTCCAATGCCACTGGTCGAAAGGCCGGGAAGGCGGAATGAGGTTTGAAGCCGAAGTCAGGATACCGGTTTGATTGTGCTCGTCCGTTCCGGGCGTCCCGGAACACTTCTCCGCAAAGAGAAAGATGAGGCCAGTCCGTCCAAAACTGTTTTCTGGGCGGCTCGTCGAATTTCCTCCATTCCTCGTTTGCGAAGTCTGGAGGTTTTTTATTTTCAAAACCTCCCGCTTCGCGCTGGTCTCTCAACTAAAAACCGTCCCGTGGATTTCATCCATGGGACAAAATTGAAAGATCAGCATAATGAAAAAAGTTCGTTTCGCGCTGGCATTGGCCGGCTGGTTTCTCGTCTCCAAATCACCCGCCATTTCATTCAGTGACATCCAGTTATGGACCGGTTCCGGCACCAACCAGGCCGCGCTCGTCATCGAATGGAGCGTGCCGCAATCTCTGACCAATTCCATCGTGCCCGTGCCCGTTGCGGACAAGGCGCTCGTATGGGGCTACCGTTTCAACGGCACCGCCAACGGCACGCAGATGCTCGACGCCGTTCTCGCAACCGATCCAAAGCTGTATGTCGTCGAGAGCAATGCCCCCGGCACATTGATCGAAGGCATCGGCTACAATCTGAACGCCAACGGTGTCATCGGCATCACGGACGGCACCAACCTCAATTACATCACGGATGGCATTCTGACGAATGCGAGCGCGGCCATTGACTCCGCCTACGCCATCAACAGCGGTGACCTGTATTGGGGCGGCTCCAGCGGGCCGAGGTGGGAGTTGTGGAATGAAACCAATGACACGGGCGGATTTTTCTATTCGCCCAATCGCGGCACGAATGCGTACTGGAAGGCAACCTCCACGAATTTCGCCGTCGGTTATCAGGGCCAGTGGCAATTCGCGCAGAGTGGATTGGATGGCCTGCAATTGACGAATGGCTCCTGGATCGGATTCTCCGTGGCCGCCGGTGAATACGAAGCATCTACGAACTCGGTATTTCACACGCATAAACGTGCGCCGGTTTCACCCGATGGCACTTACGTGGCCTACGTCGTCAACACAAATGACTTCGCCAGCCAACTCGTCAGCACCAACAATATCTATACAACGTCACCCTACAATAATCCGTTGGCCGTTTTGGGTCCGCCGACGCTTCTGTTCTACGATATTTATGAATCCCGGCTTACCAATGAAATCACCAAGGTGGTTGAGCCGGAGTATTGGACCATGCCCGACAAGGCAACTCCCGTCATCTGTGAGATCAGCCCGAGTACTTCCCTCACCTCCACCAGCGGCTTTGTCACCATCAAAATGCCGTCGCCGATTTACCACAATCCCAACAACCCCTACGGCCGGGACTTCATCGTCTTCGGTAATTCGTTTTATGTGGCCACCGGCGGCCCGACTGCCAACAATTTTGCGAATATGAATGTCGTTCCGATTGCCGGTCTCTCCGGAACATACGGGCATGCCACCACCGTTGCCGTCAGCCAGGACGGCACCAATTGGTTCACCTATCCTTACGTGCCGGTTCTTCTGCCAAGCGACTCCTATCAATGGGACGATTACAACCACTTGTGGAAAGGTGAACTGACGTCTGAAACCAAGCCGGTTAACCCGCTGCTTTATTTCACGAACACGGTGGTTTCCAATGTGGTGGACCAATATGTCGGTGCGACTGGCGGCACAAGTTACAGCCTGCAGCCGTCCGGCTTGCCGTGGATTCAATACGTTCGGGTTTACGCCGGCACAAATGTGATCGACACAAATTTGACGGACTACACCGTGATCGACGCCATCGGCACCGTTCATCCGGTTGTCGTCGGCGACGCACTTTCCATCACGCCGTCCAACTTGGTTTCCGGGGTCACCAATCTGGTGTTTCAAAACCCGGCCAACCTGAATCAAACCTTGATCTCGCTCAATTTTGATTCCGTCAGCAATGTCACGCGGATCAGCACCACGAGCCTCCACGAGTTTTCCGCCTTCGCGCCGGCCATCGGCAATGTCTCCAGCGCGTATCAACTGCAGGCGCGTCCGCTGGGGGGTGCGACCAATACCGCGCTCCTGGCGGACATTGGCTTGTCCGTCGGTCAAAATTATTCCGGCGACGGCGGCGATTTGCGCGTTTATCAATGGAACAGCACGAACTGGATTTCGCAACCGTTCACGTATAATCCGGTGAATACGCAGGTGCTCGTCCCGGGGGTGACGAACTTCACTGCGTTTACCGTTTCCCAAATCGTGCCGCCGAATTTGAGCGTGCAAAGTGTCACGAATGGCTTCGCGTTCCAATTCACGCCCGTGGCGAATTGCCCGCAGGTTTTGGAACGCTCGACCGACCTCGTGAACTGGACGCCGCTGTGTACCAACACGCCAGTTGGCACCCGGCCCGTCACTTGGCAGGATACCAATGCCCCGGCCGGCCAGGCGTTTTACCGTGTGCTGTCAATCGTTCCGTGAACACAACGGGAAATATCAAACCACTCCGTGCGTGCCGCTCTTGGCCAGACACACGACGGCGCGCACGGAGTGACGCGCCCTGCTTTTAGGGCATTTTAAAATAAGATGTATCCGCACGATTTCCCTCACCCTAACCCTCTCCCGCTGGGAGAGGGAACAGCCATGTTTGCCTTTCTTTTATGGAGCACGGTATGCTCCAATCCAGCCGCTCGTTTTTGTTTAAAGCAGGGAGCGTTTCTCCCTCTCCCAGCGGGAGAGGGCCGGGGTGAGGGAGAAAATTATCGGGAACCAACGACTACAACTTATCTTAAACAGCTCTAGCGTCTCTTAACACGAATACGTCAATGTCATTGTGAAATGCAATATGAACTCATCACCACAACGCATCGTGTGTCTGTCGGCGGAAATCGCCGACTGGCTCTGGCGATTGGGTGCGTGGGATCAGGTGGCGGGGGTGACGGGTTTTTTCAGCGCACCGGCGGATGCGCCGTACCGTCCGCGGGTCAGCGGTTTCAGCACCGCGAATTTTGCCGAAATCATCCGGTTGCAGCCCGATCTCGTCATCACCTTTTCCGACGTGCAGGCTGAACTTGCCGCCGGATTGGTGAAGCGGGGTTTGAACGTGCTGGCCACAAACCAACGCACCTTGGCCGAGACGGAAACCACCCTGGCCCTCGTCGCGCGCATCGTGGACCGCGACGCGGCGGCGGCAAAATTGTTGGCGGAATTCCGGCAGCGGCTGGTCCCGGTGAAAACCGGCCGGCCCCGGCCACGGGTGTATTTTGAGGAATGGGATGAACCGTGCATCACCGGCATCGCGTGGGTTGGTGAAATGATCGAGCGTGCCGGCGGCGAGGACATTTTTGCCGGATTGCGCTCGTGTCGTTCAGCCTCGGAACGCGTGGTCACCCCGGATCAGATCCGGCAGGCATGGCCGGAAATCATCTTTGCATCATGGTGCGGCAAACCGGTTCATACAGAGTCTTTTGCCGGGCGGGAAGGCTGGTCGGATGTGCCCGCCGTGCAGGCGGGCCGTATCTTCGAAATTCCCGGGGAGGAAATCCTCCAACCCGGTTTTCACCTCGTGCACGGATTTGAGCGCATGAAAGAGGCGATTGAGAAATGGAGGCCGGTCACATGAAACCCCGCGCCTTCACCTTGATCGAACTGCTGGTCGTCATCGCCATCATCGCGATCCTGGCGGCGATGTTGTTGCCCGTCTTGTCATTGGCCAAGGCCAGGGCCAAAAGCATTCAATGCCTGGGCAATTCACGCCAGATGATTGTGGCCGCCCACGTTTATACGGGCGACAATGATGACTCTTATCCCATCGCCCAATACTTTGACGATGACACGGGCAGTGCTTATTGCTGGGATTTGAGCGTGATTTATGATGACGACGGCAACAGCACCGTCCAGCCGGGCATATTGTGGGAGGCGCAGGGCAATTCCCAGGTCCAGCAATGCCCTTCATTTGATGGCAGCGCGGACTGGGACGATAATCCCTATACCGGCTACAATTACAACACCAGCTATATCGGTCACGGCCAGGGTGAGGACATCGAGACGCCGGCCAAAAGTTCCGCCGTCCAGCATCCGGCCAAGACGGTGATTTTTGGCGACGGCCAATATGTGGCGGGCGCGGACAAATTCATGCGCGCGCCTTTTCCAAATCCCGCTGACGCCAGTTTTCTCGGGCGTTATGCGGGGACACAGGGGTTTCGCCACCGCAATCGTACCAACGCCGCTTTCGGCGACGGTCACGCCGAATCCTTGCGCAATTGCTGCACAAATTATTCGGAAAGCACTCCCCTTGCGCCCGGCACCGGTTTCCTTTCCATTGACAATTCTATATATGATTTGGAATGAGTTCGATGCCACTTCGCAATGACAAGCCGCCGACAGTTTTCAGCAATTCACCGCTGGCTGCGGTTGGCCTGACTTTGTTATTTTAAACGGCGTCGGCTTTGATGAGGACCAAACTTTTAATCACGGCATTGATCCTGGTACGTGTCCTGGCCGCCACCAGCCAGTCTCAATCCACCAATCCCCCGACGATGCTTCCTCCCGTCACGGTGATCGGCCAGGCCGTGCCGGATTCGCTCACTTCTCCTTCGGCTGACACGGCGGCGGAACAAAACAGGCAAATCCCCGGCGGCTTCACGGTCAAGACGGCGGACGAGATGAAAAAAGGCCGCACATCCAATTTTCAGGATTTGCTTCAGGGCGTGCCGGGACTGTTCATGCAGAGTGAAAACGGCGTGGAGATTTCCAAGGTTTCCATCCGCGGTTCGGGCATTGAATCCGACGATGAACCGCTGGGCGTGGAATTTTTGCTGGATGGCATCAGCTTCGACCAGGGCGACGGCGAGACGATCATCGAGGACTTTGACGTCAGCACGCTGAAATACGCAGAGGTATATCGCGGCGCGACCGCTTTCAAATACGGTTCGCTGACGATGGGCGGGGCGATCAACCTGGTCCCGTTCACGGGTTACGATACGCCGGCATATCAACTACAAGCCGAAGGCGGCAGCTACGGTTTCATCCGCGGCGAGGCGAGCGTTGCCGGCGTGGACAGTAATCTGGATTATTATGCGTCGCTTTCCGGACGTTACCGCGATGGTTACCGCTCGCACAGCCGGGAGAACACCGAGCTGCTGTTCGCCGACATCGGAGACAAAATCAGTGACCATTTGGAAAACCGCTTTTACCTGACGGCGGACCAGGAAAACCGCCAGTTGCCGGGCGGATTGACGCAAGCCCAGATGCAAGCCGGCCCACAACAGGCCGACCCGCTCGCGGCTCCGCAGGATTACAGCAAGCAATGGTATTATGTGCGGCTCGCCGACAAAATCAGTTACGAACGGGACGGGCACGAACTGGACGCCTCGATCTACTGGTGGCATCGCGAGCTGCTGGAGAAGGGTTTTTATGCTCCGGACGATTACGAACAGGGCATCCAGAACTATCATGCGAACGACGGCGGCATCAATTTGAATTCCGTCACGCATAGCCTGCTGTTCGGACGACAGAACATTCTCACCATTGGAGCGAGCCCGGCTTTTGAAACCGAGCAGGATCACAATTATGCAAATATTGGGGGTGCCGAAGGCGACACCATCGCCAAGGATTTGGAACTGTCGGTCAATGTGCCCGTATATCTGGAGAACCAGCATTACCTTACAGAAAAACTGTCGCTGCTGACGGGACTGCAGGCCATTTATGTGCTGCGCCATTTTTACGATTACTTCAACAACACCTCCGACGGCGACCAGTCCCACCTGAATAATTATTTCGGTTTGAATCCCAAGATCGGCCTGCTTTACGAATTAAACGACGACAGCCAGGCCTTCATCAATTTCAGCCGCACCTTTCAGCCGCCTTCCTTCGACAATATGGTCACTTTTGACGACGGCCCCGGCGTGAGCCTGACTTACACGCCGCTGCAACCCCAACATGCGTGGACCATTGAAACCGGCACGCGCGGCAAGTACGGACGTTTCGATTGGGACCTGGCGCTTTACCATTCGTGGGTAAAGAACGAATTGCAGGACTTGTTTGATGACCTGGGACAGGACCGGGGCGATGTCAATGTTGCCCGTTCCTCACATGAGGGAATTGAAGCGGGCCTTGGCATCGAACTCTGGAATTCAAAAAAAGCAAAAGACGAAACCGGGCAAAGTGTGGCGTTGAACCAGAGCTACACACTTAATAATTTTCATTTCGTTAACGATCCGGTGTATGGCAACAACCGGCTCGCCGCGATTCCCGTCCACGTTTACGAGGCGGAATTGATGTATGAAACGCCCTGCGGCTTTTACGCCGGGCCGAATGTGCAATGCAACCTCTCGCGCTACCCGGTGGACCAGGCCAACACCCTTTACGCCGGGACTTACGCGCTGCTGGGATTCAAGATGGGCTACGCCGGCAACTGGGGTAAATCCCGATTTTCCGTCTTCGTCGAGGCGAAAAACCTGACGGATGAAAAATACGCCGCCTCTGTTGACCCGATTGGAGATGCCGACGCCGGTTCGCAGTTGTTTCATCCCGGCGACGGGCGCTCCTTTTACGGTGGCGTGACGTGGAGTTGGTAAGTAGTTGAGTTTGTTTGTTTCTATCCGGCATGCCGCCGGCCAATCTTTGAAAAATTTGCCAGCTGGTTGCCCATTCAAAAAATGACTAAAAATTAATAAGCAGCCACCGGCACCCTTCGCTATCCTTTGGCCGCCGATGTTCCGCACCCTGAAACATTTATCTACCGCGTTGGTTTTGTTTTATTTCCTCGCCGCATTGGCCTTTGCCGGCCCGCCATATCTCACTGATGATCCGGACCCGGTGGACACGGGTCATTGGGAAGCCATCGTGAACAGCCAGATGGACTACAATCTGCATACCTTGAACCTCGACGCGCCGGCGCTCGATTTGAATTACGGCGCGTTTCCCGATACCCAGCTTCATCTTGGAGCGGCGATGACAACCCTTGCGCCGCAGCATGGCCCGACTGAAACCGGCTTCGGCGACCTGGAACTCGGAGTGAAATACCGTTTTGTTCGCGAAACTAATTGGTGGCCGGAATTGGCAATTTATCCAGCCATCGAGCTGCCGACCGGCGATGCTTCCCGCGGGCTGGGCAATGGACGCGTCTGGTTTCGCATGCCGCTCTGGTTGGAAAAGAATTTCGGAGATTGGACGACTTATGGCGGTGCTGGCGTAATCGTGAACACCGCGCCAGGCGAACGGGATTATGCCTTCGGCGGCTGCATGTTGCAGCGCAACCTTGGCAAACGTTTCACCCTCGGTGGAGAAATCTTCGCACAGGGCCGTGCGGACGCGATTTACCGCGGATATGTCGCCATGAACCTCGGCGGCACGATCATGTTCACGGAACACATCAGCCTCATCGGCAGCGCCGGCCACACTGTCTCAGGTGGTCAGCACACCCTTGGCTATCTCGGTCTCGACTTCACCTGGTGAATTTCTATTTTCTAATGATTCAGATAAACGTTCAACCTAAGCTCATTAAACAACTTTTTGTCATCACAATCCTGATTTCAGCAATTCTTCCGGCGCTGGCGGATGATGACGACAATTCAACCAACGCCGTCAAACGCCCGATCGAGGAAGTGTTCATGACCGACCTGGTCTATCCGCAGGCCAAGGGTGAATGCGAATTTGAGCTGTCCTCGATATATCAAAACAACCGCGCCGCCGACACCTTCACGATGCCCGTGTCCGTCGAATACGGCCTGTCCGACCGCTGGCAGGTCGAGGCGGAGTGGGATTCTTTCATCAATAGCCATCCGCGCGACGGTGGCACCGCCAACGGTATTGGCGACCTCGAACTCGGTACACAATACAGTTTCATGAACATCGCGGGCTCGCAATTCCACATTGCACCGCGCTTCACCGTCGGCATCCCGCTGGGCGACGTAAACCGGGGCTTGAGTGAAGGCTTCATGGAATATGAACCGGCCGTCATCATTGCCCGCGATTTTCCGAACTTGCACCGCACCCAGCTATTTACCGAAATCGGGGTGAATTTTGTCCAGCGCGTGAAAACTCCCGCCGACGAAGATGATGCCGACCCCGCAGCGCACGAACTGGATATAGGCGCGGGATTTTTCACGCCGTTCGAGCACGGCGCAGTCAGCCTGGAATTTAACTGCGTCAACAACACATGGAATCATCACGGGCAGGAAAACCAGCTGACCATCACTCCCGGGGCCATCTTGAAAATACCCGGCGGCGGTGAATTCGGCCTGGGCATCCCTATCGGCCTCAACCGCCAATCCGACCGCTACGACGTGATCGCTCACATCATCTGGGAATTTTAAACAACGGCGGCTTTCAGTTGCGGGAAAAACTGGATTTCACGTGCAAAACTTTCCGGCGAATCCGAGGCGTGAACCATGTTGAACAAAAACTGGTCATCCCCCGGCTGCTGAAACTTTAACCGGAATGGGGCATTCGCCTCGTTTGCGCCCGCCCAAAAATCACCGCGGATCGTCCCCGCCTCGGCCTGCCAGGGACGCGTTGCGCCGTTGAGCTTGCGGACGCGCTGGATGGCGTCCGCGCCGCGCAAATGAAAAACCTTAACCGGTCCGTGCGCCATGTAGCGCGAAGTGCCTTCAAGGCACGGCGGACGGCTGCCAATGGCTGGAAAGTAAAATTCCTTCCACCGTCCGACGGGAAGATTTTCATGATCACCCAAAATACATTCCGCGACGACCGTCAAACCAAGCCCGCGGATCCGCTGCTCGACTTCGCCGTCGAGTTTGCGCCAAAATGTATCCGGCTTGAGAATGGCCAGTGTATCTTGAATAGTGTTGTCCGCCATAACGCCGCATATAATGGCGGGCGGCAGCAACATTTCAACGGATTTTTCTTTGTTTATCCATACCTCCCCTCCGGTTAAATTCACGCCATGAAGGAACCGAAAATCCGCCTGCTCCCCTGCCCGCGCTCACTAAAAGTGTTTCGCGGCACGTTGACGCTTCCGGATAAAAATCCGCTGTCGGTGTTAAAGGTGGTTTGCAATCGCACCGCGCCGGCGCAGCCAGAGGGTTATACGCTGGCCGTTTCCAAAAACGGAATTGAAATCAGTGTACGCGACCACAGCGGCCTGCGACCGGCGGCGGCGACGCTCCGGCAGCTCGTTCGCGAATACGGGCGCAAAATCCCTTTCTTGAAAATCCGCGATTGGCCGGATTTCCCGCGGCGGGGCGTAATGCTCGATATTTCGCGTGGTCGCGTGCCCAACCTGGAAACCTTGCTCGACCTGGTCGAAAAACTGGCGGATTTCAAGATCAATGAATTCCAGATCTATACCGAACACACCTTTGCCTACAAAAAATACCGCCGGATCTGGCAAAGTTGGGGCGCGCTCACCGCGAAAGAGATCAAATTTCTCGACGTACGCTGCCGCGAACTGGGAATTGATCTGGTTCCGAACCAGAATTCCTTCGGCCACCTCCGCTATTTTCTTGAAGATCCGAAACTTAAAAAACTCGGCGAACTTTCGAAGCCATTTCTTGCCGAAACTGGCGACTTTCTCCGCCGTCCGACCACGCTCGCACCCCGACATCCCGGCACGCTGCCGTTTGTACGGGGACTTTATGACGAATTGCTGCCGAACTTTTCGAGCAAATTTTTCAATATCGGTGGCGATGAGACCTGGGACCTGGGCAAGGGCCGGAGCAAAAAGATTTGTGAGCGCATCGGCAAAGGCCGCGTGTATCTGGATTTCATCAAAAAATTGCACCTCGAAGTAGCTGCCCGCAACCGGACGATGATGTTTTGGGGCGATATCGTATTGAAGCAACCGGCGCTTATTCGTGAATTGCCGCGGGATATTATTGCGTTGAACTGGGGATATGAAGCCGATCACCCGTTTGCCAGGGAAGCCGCGCAATTTCGGAAGGCTAAAATCAAATTCTACGTCTGTCCCGGCACCTCCACCTGGCAGACGTTGCTGGGCCGGCACGAAAATGCTTTTGCCAACCTGCGGGCCGCTGCAAAAATCGGTAAAAAATTCGGCGCCGCCGGTTATCTCAATACCGAATGGGGCGACGGCGGCCATCCGCAGCCGCTGGCCGTGAGCTGGCCGCTCTTCGCCGCCGGCGCGGCGCTGGCGTGGAATGCGGATGCCCTGGATGAAAAGGTCCTGGCCGGGGTATTGAATCGAGATGTGTTCGAAGACGGCACGGGAACCATCGCGCAAGCGGGAATCAAACTCGGCTTCGCCCACCAAAAACTCGGCGTGAAGGCGATGAATGAGACGCCCCTTGGCACGGTCATCGCGGCCCCCAAGCCGGCGGATCAGGAATTATTCTGCCGCCACGGCCTGAAATGGTTCGCCAAAATTCCTGCGAACAAAATCAAAGCGGCGCTGGCGGAGATTGAAAAACAGCGGTCCAAATTGAATTCGGTTACGGCAACACGTCAACCCTCGCAAAATACAATCTTGGTCCATGAACTTGACCTGGCGGCGCGCATGGCGGCGCAATCATGCAAATTCATGTTGTGGCAGCAGGTCGTGACCGCGGGAAAAAAATCCGAGGCGCATAAGCTCGCTCAAAGGGGTATCCGGGAATTGCAGCAGTTGGAAAAGGACTTCAACGCATATTGGCCGGTGCGCAACCATGGAACGACCGGACATTGCTCGCCATTTTTGCGCTGGCGGATTGAGGATTACAAACGCGGCAGGTGGAGTTGAAGAATTGACTTCATTTGCTTTTCACGTCCCAGGCATCGCGCAGGCCGTCACCTAAAAAATTCAAGGCGAGCAGCGTCGTCACCAGCACGGCACTGGGAAAAACCAGCAGCCACCAATAAATGCGGATGGGGTTTATTTGCGAAACACCTTCGTAAATAAGCGTGCCCCAGCTCGCCATCGGCGGCTCCACGCCGAGACCAAGGTAGCTCAGAAACGATTCGTAGAGGATGATCGCGGGCATCGTGAGCGTGACGTAGGTGATGGCGACGCCGAAGATGTTCGGGATGATGTGGTGAAAAATGATCCTCCCCGCGCCCGCACCGAGCGTGCGGCTGGCTTCCACAAACGCACGTGAACGCAGCGACAAAACCTGGCCACGAATGATACGAGCCATGGTCAGCCATGAAATCGCGCCCAATCCGACGAACAGCAAAGTAACCCGCAACGCGCCGGCGGCATTTGGTGATTCATGTATAAAATGTGATTCCTTGAGCATTTCTCCCAACGTGGAAATCAGCACGATGACAAAAATGACGGACGGCAGGGAATACAACACGTCCACGATGCGCATCAATACTGAATCCACGCGCCCGCCGATATAACCGGCGACCGCACCCCAAAGCACGCCGATGATCAAACTGACGACCGCCCCGACGACGCCGACCAGCAATGAGATTTGCGCGCCGTAAAGTGTGCGGGAAAAAACGTCGCGACCATGGACGTCCGTGCCGAACCAATGCTGCGCGGACGGCGGCGCAAACTGTTTTTCCGAAAGCTGGTCGGGCGCGTGAACTTTCGCGAAGCCGCTGCCGGAAATCTTTAATACCACCGGCCAGAGGCAGATCGCCGCGAGCAACAAGATCAGAAACCACGCGCCGAACACCGCCGGACGGTTCTTTTTGAACCGCCGCCATGCGCGCTGTCCGGGTGATTGGTGCAATTGTTCACTCATATTTCACACGTGGATCAAGCAAGGTATACGCAAAGTCCACTGCGAGGTTCAGGCCGACCAGCAGGATCGCGTAGAGCAGTGAAAGACCGACGACAACGGTGTAGTCGCGATTGAGCGAGCTGTTGATCAGCGAGACGCCGATGCCGGGTATCTGGAAAAAGTTTTCAATTATGAATGAGCCGGTCAGCAAATCGGCCAGCATCGGACCGGAATAGGAAACGACCGGCAAAAGCGCGATGCGAAAGGCGTGCTTGAACAGCAGCGTCGTCTCCCCCAGCCCCTTGGCGCGTGCCGCGGTGATGAATTCCGATTGCGCGGCGGCAATCATGCTGTCCCGGAATATGCGCGAAACCTTCCCGGCAAAATACAACCCGAGCGCGATGACCGGCAAAACCATGTGCCACGGCGATTCCCACAAAGCCACGGGAAACAGTTTTATCTTCATCGCGAATACGAGCATCAACAACGGCGCGAGCACAAAATTCGGGATACAAACTGCAAGCACCGAAAAAAATCCACCGATGTAATCCTGCCACTGTCC
Organism: Candidatus Sulfotelmatobacter sp.; assembly: GCA_035485115.1. Classification (GTDB taxonomy): domain Bacteria; phylum Verrucomicrobiota; class Verrucomicrobiia; order Limisphaerales; family UBA11358; genus UBA11358. The sequence continues at coordinate 28,145 of DATHOG010000139.1, forward strand.
CCGCCGTGCGGCGGTAAGAAAACCAACCGGAAGGCCCACCGCCATTGCAAAGCAAAATGCCAGTCCGCCGAGTGTCGCTGAAACCGGCAATCCTTGCGCGATGATGTCATTTACGGTGAAGTTGCGATATTTGAGCGAAACACCGAAGTCGCCATGCGTGAGGTCTCCCAGCCAGCGGCCATATTGTTTCCAGATCGGCTCGTCGAGGTGGTATTTGGCCTTGATGTTACGTTCGATCTCCGGCGAGGCCGGAGCACGGTCGCTATCAAACGGCCCGCCGGGTGCAAGATGTACGAGCGCAAACGCCAGCGCGCTGATGACGAGCAGCAGCGGCACGGCGTAAAATAGGCGACGCAGGAAATACATCAGGACTTCGGTTTGATCCGGTAAATATTTTGCAACGGATGCTCGTCGAGCACGTTTTCCCAGATACCAGCGACCTTGTTCGTGTCGAAATAATTAATGCCGGTATAGATGTAAAGCGGGATGATCGGCAGTTCGTCGCGGATCAGCATGCTTTCGGCGTCCTGAAAAATCTTTTCACGTTTCGCGACGTCCGTCTGTTCGTTCGCTTGCCGGATGAGGTCGTCATAATGGGCGTTGCCCCACCCCGTTTCGTTATTGCCGTCGCCGGTGACGAACATCCCCAGATAGGTATTGGCATCATTGTAATCGCCGATCCAGCCGGCACGTGAGACATCGAACTCCAACCGTGCCCACATGCCCCAAAAAACCTGCGTCTCAACCTTGCGGATATCCACCTGCAGGCCGAGTTCATCGTGCCACATCTGCTGGATTTCCACGCCGATGTTCTCGTGCAACGTGGATGAACTGTCCACCAAATATTCGAACCGCGGAAAACCTTTACCGTCCGGAAAACCGGCCTCCGCCAGAAGTTTGCGCGCCAGCTGCGGATCATAACCGAGGCCCTCGGGCGAAGTGTAATTGCGTGTACCCGGCGGAACAATGTGCGACGTGGCCTGTTGATTGGCGCGGGCGATTTTTTTCACGATCCGCTCCTTGTCGATCGCCAGCGCCAGCGCCTTGCGGACACGCGGATCGTTGAATGGCTTGCGCGTCACATTGATGCGAATGAAATAAGTTCCAAGATAATTGAACGCATGAAAATCCGGCCGCTTCAGCAGTACATCCATCAATTCGGACGGTATCAGATTTTTATCCCATACCACATCCACCTGCCCGCGCTCGTACAGATTCAAAGCCGTCGTCGCCATGCCGACCGGCAGGATGTCAATGATGTCCGAACGCGTGTTCAGGGCGTCCCAATAGTTCGGATTCTTTTTCAGGCGGATCTTGTCATTGAGCCGCCATGATTGGAGTTCATATGCGCCGCTGACCGGTACGGGCTTTTGCATCAACCACCGGTCGCCGTATTTTTCGATGGCTTGGCGGGGCACCACGGCCAGCGTCTGAAACGCGCAGAGGTCGAGAAAAAAGGCTGTGGGCGAATGCAACTCGGCGCGGACCGTGAATTTGTCCGGCGCACTTACGCCGACCAGCGCGGCGTTCGTGATCTTGCCCGTGTTAAACTCCTCCCCGTTTTTTAAATAGTATAACTGTCCCGCGTAACGGCAGGCCGTCTTCGGGTCAAGCGCCCGGATCCAGGAATAGACCACGTCGGCGGAGGTGATCGGTTCGCCCGTGGACCACAGCAGGTTTGTACGCAGATGGAAGGTGTAGATTTTCCCATCCGGCGAAATCTCCCAGCTCGACGCCAGCGCGGGCTCGGCGTGCGCATCCACCGCATTGAATCGCGTCAGCCCCTCGAACACCCCCAGCACGATGCGCGCGTCCGCCTGCGCCACGATCACGGCGGGATCCAGCGATTCCGGCTCGACATTGTTGATAATCACCAGGTCGGCGGGCGGCTCATGATGACCGCAGCCAAAAAGTACGGCGACCAGCGGCAGTAAAAAAAGAAAACGCGCCCGTCGGAATTTCCGGCGGACGCGTTCGTTGAAAACCATGTTTTATTTTGTTCCGTTGGTCGAAACCGCCGCCCCGGAGATACCGGCGGGAAGCGTCGGAACCGGCTGCGTGGCAGTTGCCGCCGGCGCAGCTTGCGATACCGGTTGCTGGGTTGGTGCCGGTGCCGGAGCGGCCATGCCGCGTTCATCCACCTTCTTCGTCCAAGACGACGCATCACCCTTGTTGTTTAACGAATCCTGAACCACAGCCAACACAAGGCAGAAGAGCAGGAACAACACCGTCGCCCACTTGGTGACCTTGGTAAGTACGTTGCCGGAGCCGGCTCCAAAGAGCGCGTCCGCCGCACCGGAGCCGAACGCGAGTCCCGCACCCGCATCCTTTTTGGGCAACTGGATCAAAACGAGAAAAATCAAGACCACGCAATTGGCGATCAAGGCAAATGTCAAAATACCTGCTAGAAAACTCATAACGATATAATATTAAATGGAATTTTTGATGATGTCAGTAAAACTCCGCGCTTCCAAACTGGCGCCACCGACAAGCGCGCCGTCCACGTCCGTCTGGCCCATCAATTCCTTGGCGTTGTTCGGTTTAACGCTGCCGCCATATTGAATGCGGACCTTTTTCGCGGTCGCCTCGTCAAACATCGAGACAAGTGTTTTGCGGATGAAAGCATGGGCGTCTTGCGCCTGCTGGGTGGTCGCGGTCTTGCCGGTACCGATCGCCCAGACCGGCTCGTAAGCAACGATGGTTTCAACCATCTGGTCTTTCGTCAAACCGGCGAGACTGCCGCGCGTCTGGGTTTCCAGGACTTTTTCCATCAGTTTACCTTCGCGTTCCGCCAGTGTTTCGCCGATGCAAACGATTGGCTTTAAGCTCGCCGCGTGGGCTGCGGCCGCCTTCTTCGCGATCAGCCCGTCGGTTTCCTTTTGATACTGGCGGCGTTCGCTGTGGCCCAGGATGACGTAACGCACTGAAAATTCCTTCAACATGCCCGCGCAGATTTCGCCGGTGAACGCGCCAAAATTGTTCTCGCTCATGTTCTGCGCGCCCAGCCGGATGTTTTTGGAATCCAGGATGGACTTCGAGAGTTCACTCAACGCCGTGAACGGCGGGCACACCACAATGTCCACTTCCTTCACGCTCGTGAGGTCGCGCTTGAGATCCTCCACCAGGGCCAAAGCCTCGGCGACGGTCTTGTTCATCTTCCAGTTACCGGCAATGATCAGTTTTCTTTCTTTGTTCATTTAAATTTTTTGTTGAACCGTTAACTGTTCAACCATTAAGCCATTTCATTTATCACTTAGCGCCGCCACACCGGGCAGCACCTTGCCTTCGAGAAATTCCAGCGATGCGCCGCCACCGGTTGAGGTGTGCGTCACTTTCTTGTCCGCACCGAATTTTTTCGCCGCCGTGGCCGTATCGCCACCGCCGACCACCGTTGTCGCCCCGGCCGCAGTCGCGGCGATAATCGCATCCGCCATCGCTTTGGTGGCCTTTTCAAAAGCCGGAAATTCGAACACACCGGGAGGCCCGTTCCAGACGATGGTCTTGGCGCGGGCGATGGCCTCCGTGAAAATCTTGGATGATTCCGGACCGGCGTCGAGCCCTTCCCAACCGGCGGGAATACCGCTTTGCAACGTTGCGCTGCCGACTTTCGCATCCGGGCCGTATTTATCGCCTATGACCCAATCCACCGGCAGGTGAATCTTTTTGCCGTTCGCTTTTGCCTTGGCGATCAAATCAGGAACGATTTTCGCGCCTTCAGCATCGAAGAGCGAATTACCGATGTTCATGTTGTCTTGAACCTTGCGGAAAGTGTAAGCCATGCCGCCGCCGATGATGATTTCGTCGGCCTTGTCGAGCAGGTTGTTGATGAGCTGGATCTTGTCGGAAACCTTCGAGCCGCCCAGGATCGCGAGCAGCGGACGTTTTGGATGGTCGAGCACCGCCCCGAACGCATCGAGTTCCTTCTTCATCAGATAACCGCAGGCGCGCTGCGGCAATTGCACGCCGGTCATCGAGCTATGGTCGCGATGCGCCGTGCCGAATGCGTCGTTGATATAAACGTCGCCGAGCTTGGTGAGGCTCGCGCGGAAGGCCTTCACTTTTTCGGGGTCGGCCTTCAACTTCGTGCCGTCCTCGAGTTTCACCTTGCCCTCTTCCTCGATGTGGAAGCGCAGGTTTTCCAGCAGGATCACGTCGCCGGGCTTCGCCTTTGCGCAGGCGGCTTCGACTTCCGCACCGACACAGTCGTTCAAGAACTGCACCGGCTTGCCGAGCAGCTTTTGGAGCGCATCGGCAACGGGCTTCAAGGAAAACTTCTCGATCCGCTTGCCATCCGGACGACCCAGATGGCTCATCAAAACCACGGAGCCGCCCTTTTCGAGTGCATACTTGATCGTCGGCAGCGCCGCCTCAATGCGTTTGGTGTTGGTGATCGCGCCCGTCACCTTGTCCTGCGGGACGTTGAAATCCACACGGATGAGCGCGCGTTTGCCCTGCAAATTCAGGTCTTCGATGAAAAGTTTGGCCATAAAATGAAAATTGCGTTTGCATTGCAAACACGAGAGGAAAGTTTAACAGAGAACGCCCGCCAGTAAAGTGAATTCAAATTCCATGGGAGGTTATCCAGACCATTTTTGTTTTTAATCCACTTCCGGTCGGGCAACATGGCCATGTGTTTCACGTCCGTCAAATTTCCTCGCTCGACCTGCCGGAACTCGCGCCGTACCGCACGCTGCGCCGCGCCGCCGAACATGAGACGCAGGGCATCTTTGTGGCCGAGGGCGACAAGGTGGTGCGCCGCCTTTTGGAAAGCCACTTCGGCGTCGTCTCGGTTTTGTTGCCGGAAAATCGGGTCGCCGAATTTGAACCGCTTCTAAAATCCCGGCCCGAGAAGGAAATCCCCGTTTTTGCCGTCACCAAAAAATCCGTGCTCGAGGAGCTCGTCGGCTTTGATCTGTACCAAGGCGTGCTGGCGGTTGGAAAAATTCCCGGGATCGTCACGTTGGAAAAAATCCTGGCGGCAGGCCCGGGGCCAAAACTCTTTGCCGCCGTGGAAGGTTTGACCAGCGCGGAGAATACCGGGTTGCTCGTACGCAACTGTGCCGCTTTTGGCGCACAAGGGCTGATCATCGGCGAGACGAGCAGCAGCCCGTTCTTGCGCCGCGCCGTCAGGAATTCGATGGGCACGATCTTTCAATTGCCGGTGGTCCATTCAAAAAACCTCATCACCGACTTGGATAAACTCCGCGCGAATGGAGTTCACATCATCGCGGCACATCCGCATACGGATAAAAAAAACCTGTCGCAAACGGATTTCAAAAAAGATTGTTGCATCGTTTTCGGCAGCGAAGGCAGCGGGCTTTCAAAATCAGTTTTCGCAGCCTGCGATGAAGCCGTGGCGATTCTCATGGCGGACGGCGTGGATTCGTTGAATGTGGGAGCGGCGGCGGCAGTGTTTCTCTACGAGGCGCAACGGCAGCGCGGTCATTAGCGCATTTTTAAAAAACCATGTCCGAGCTAGTTGCCATGCTATCTCCCTCCCCATGAACGCAGTCAGCGGCTCGGATCGTTTTCGCGAATGTAAAAATGTACAACTGCTGTTCCTTCTCTCCCGCATGCGGGATCAGGATGAGGGGGAAGGCGGCGCTCATTTCACATTGTGCGGACCTAAAACTTGGATGACCACTTTCCCCTCACCCCGGCCCTCTCCCTTTGGGAGAGGGAGAAACGCTCCCATCGTCAGACGAAAACCAGTGGCTGGATTGGAGCATACCGTGCTCAATAAAAGAAAGGCAAACATGGCTGTTCCCTCGCCCAGCGGGAGAGGGTTAGGGTGAGGGAGAGCGCAATACCACGAATAAACGGCCACAGTATTTATCAAAATGCTCTACGGCCCGCCGTTGTGGCAGTCCGTGCAGGCGCCGTCATAATCGCCGCCGGGGTGGAGGAATTTTTGGCCCGCGGGCGCCAGCTTGTCCAATTCATCGCCCGCGCCTTGCGCCAGGATCGTGTGGCACGCATTGCAGTCGTTCGCCTTGATCGTCAGCTTTCTGTCCTCGGTCTTGTGCGAGCCGTCATGGCAGCGGAAACAGCCGGGCCAGATCATATGCCCCACGTTGTCGGGATAGCTCGCCCAGCTCGCCTTCATCTCCGGGAAAAAGTTTTCGGAATAAATCTGTTGCACGGTGGCGATGGCGTCCTTCACACGCGCGTCGTTCGGATAACGCTGGTTTAACATCGCGGCGATGTTGGTTTGCGCCTGGTCGTCGTTCGTGTAATTCCGCGTGAGCACAAACATCGCGTTGGTCTTGATCCAGGGCATGTCAGGATCGATCTTCTTCAGCGCCATCGCCTGGTTCACCGCGCGCTCCGGCGATAGATAGCGGTGCGCCGGACGGTTATGACAATCCATGCAATCCATCGTGCGCATTTCCATTTTGGCCACGTCGTTCGTGAAATTCTTCGTTTTGAAGATGGTGACCGTGCCTTTCGCATCCGTCACGCGCACCCACGGGATGTTCTGCCGCGTTTCATCGGCGACCCAGGCCCCCTTGACCTGCTTGGCGGCGACATATTCAACCTTATTGCCGGGGAGATTATGCCAGTGAATGCCGCCGACCGGGCCGCGCGTCGGATCGCTGCCGCCGACCTTCAAAAGCAGGCGGATCGAGTAAGGCGTGTTCGTTGCATCGCTCTGGAAATAAGTAAACGTGCGGTCGAGATTGCCGACGAACTGCTGCGGCCAATGACATTCCTCGCAGGTCTCGCGCGCCGGGCGCAGGTTTTTGATCGGTGTCAGGATCGGCGTTGGATATTTGTTGAAGGCGACCGCGTAAAGCTGGTACGTACCGGAAATCTTCGATTTCACGAACCACGACACCCCGGGCCCCACGTGACATTGCACACACGCCACGCGCGCGTGCGGCCCATGGTCGTGCGTCACTTTTTCCGGCTTCATCACCTTGTGGCAGGTCTCGCCGCAGAAAGTGACCGACTCCGTGAAATTAAACGCGTTGTAAGAACCGATCGCCGTCAGCAGCAAAAAAACCACGCTGCCGGAAATGAAAGTGATCAACATGCGGCGGTCGCGCGGACGGTTCAAATCGATCTGCAACGACGCCGGTCCGGTACCCTTGGCGCGACGCCGGCGTTCCCACCAGGCACCAAAGAACATCAGCGCGATGCCGCCGATCAAAAATCCCGGCACCCCCATGTACGTGAGCAGACTGACGTAGGGATTCGCAAAATGCGAGATCGCGTCCAGGACGAACAACAACAGGAATGCGAACAGCGCGCCCAGTCCCACGACCATGCCGATGAAGCTGATCCAGTTACGGAACACCGACGGCGTGCGTTTTTCGGAATCGTTTTTCATCGGACAAATTTTCTCTAAAACCGCCGGCGGCGACCTCGCCGCCGGCGTCAACCCAACGTTTCAAACCAATCGAAGGAAAACTATTTCTTGAGCGTGTGGACGTAGGCCACCAGCGCCTTGATCTCGTCGTCGGACAACGCGTCGAACGTCTTCATCAGCGTCTTGCCGTCATCGGACTTCAGGCCTTCCTTCAGGGCCTTGAACGCGGCGTCATCCTTGATGGCGGCCTGCACCGTGGCGTCGGTAAAATCTTTGCAGCCGAGCTTCGTGCCCATCTTCGTGTCGCCCTTGCCTTCGGCCCCATGGCATTTGGCGCAGTTGGCGTCCCAGTTGTCTTTGGCTTCCGCGCCCCGGGCGGCGAACCCGGTCGCAAGACCAAACATGGCGATGAGGAGGATTGTTTTTTTCATATATTATTTCTGGTTGATTCGTTGTGGCGCTTCATGCGCCGGTTACAGGAAGAATTTCGTCAAATTAGGAAAATCTCACCAACCCTCCTTTGCCAATTGCTGGGCATTCTTTGGTTGGTCAGGGTGAATCACCCGATTCCAAAAAATCGCAAATTTTGTAATTGTTACATTCCGCAGGCGGGCTAGACTCCGCTTGCATGAAAAAAGTTCTCGTTGTGTTGGCCGTCCTGGTCGTTTTTATCATCATTGCTATCGCCATGGCCGGCGGCAGCTACAACCGCCTCGTCGCACTTTCTCAAGGTGTGGACAGCCAATGGGCACAGGTACAGAATGTTTATCAACGCCGCGCCGACCTCATCCCCAACCTCGTTTCAACCGTTTCCGGCGCCGCCAATTTTGAGAAATCCACCCTGACCGACGTGGTTCAGGCCCGCGCGTCGGTTGGCCAGGTGAAAATCAATGCCAATTCCGCCCCGACCGACCCCGCCCAGCTCGCGGCCTTTGAATCCGCCCAGGGCCAGCTCGGCTCCGCCTTGTCCCGCCTGCTCGTCGTCTCCG
>DATHOG010000140.1:0-36224 GCA_035485115.1 Candidatus Sulfotelmatobacter sp.
GCTGCGTTTAAAATTGACCATCGCCGGAAATTTTGTGACCGACGGGGAAAAAATGGAGTTCGAAAAACTCGCGGCCGATCGCGAATTCGCCGCGACCATTGAGCACGTCGGCTTCGTCAGCGGCGAGCGCAAGACCCGGCTTTACCGTGAGGCGGACTTGTTCCTGTTTCCGACCCGGTACCTTGGTGAAAACCAGCCCGTGAACATCATTGAAGCCATGGCGTTCGGCCTGCCCATCGTGACCACGCGCTGGCGTTCCCTGCCGGAAATGCTGCCACCCGGCCATCCCGGCCTCGCGGCCGGACAGGATCCACAGGAGATCGCCGGCCTCGTCCTGAAGATGCTCGCGGAGAAAAGCGGTGAGCGCGCGCGGGAACATTTCATCGCGAACTTCACGCTGGAACATCACCTCGCGGCCCTCGCCCGGGCGATCCACGGCCTGGAAAAAGCCGGCGCTAAAAATCCCGCATGAGTTTTCTGTGTGTCCAACCGGACGGCTCTATGCTTTAATTCGGGCACCAATTTATGGATTCGAAAAAACTCGCGCTCCTCTGCCGCAAACTCGCGGACGACAAAAAGGCGGAAAACATCGTGGTGCTGGACGTGCGCAAGCTGTCGAGCATCACCGACTTTTTCGTCATTGCCTCCGGCAGCAGCCAGCCCCACCTCCGCGCCATCGTGGACGCGATCACGTCCGGACTCCGCGATGACGAGGGTTTGCGTCCGGCGCGCACGGACGGCGCCAACACGGGCACCTGGGTGGTATTGGACTACTTTGACGTCATCATCCATGTCATGCACGCGGAGACGCGGGCGCGTTACGATCTGGAAGGGCTCTGGAACGATGCCAAATCTGTGAACCCGCCGAAGCCGCGCAAAAAGAAAACTCCGGTGGAATAATCCTGCCGGAGTTCGTCTCTTGAAAAGTTTTCAGGCCATGGGGTCGGGCGGCGGCAATTCCTTCTCGGGTATCTCGTTTGAAGCCTTGACCATGTCATCGAGAATTTTTTTGAACTCCGCCAGCCCCGTCGAGGGGATGATGATCGTGTCGCGGCGACCGTTCACATCTTCCGTGATCCGCAGAAACCGCCCGCGGGGATTCTGTTTCAGCGCGAACACAAAATTTTTCCGCTCAATCTGCACTTCGCCGCTCTTTAGTGTATCTTCCTGTACCGGCGGGCGCGGCGTCTGCGGGTATTTGGAATTGCCGTAACCGCCAGAACCGTAGCCGGAGCTTTGGTATGGACGGCGGCCATATGGTGATGGACGTTCGTTCGATATCATAAAAACCACTCTTCCTTCGCTTCAAAATCCGGCGACTTTAGTGATTTGTCAATGTACAAAATCCGATTATTTTTCAGAACGCATGTTTGTGCGGTACCGGTTCGTTCACAGGATATTCGCCGCCAGCTCCGCCAGCTCCGAGCGCTCGCCCTTTTGCAGTTCGATATGCGCCGCGATCGCCTGGTCGCGGAAACGGCTGATGATGTAGTTGAAACCGTTGGAAGAGGAGTCCACATACGGATTGTCGATCTGGTATGGGTCGCCGGTAAAAACAATCTTCGTCCCGTGGCCCACGCGCGTGATGATGGTCTTGACCTCCAGCGGCGTCAGATTCTGCGCCTCGTCAATGATCATGAACTGGTTCGCAATGCTCCGCCCGCGGATGTAGCTCAACGCCTCCACCACGATCGTGCCGCTGCGCATCAGGTCGCCGCTGCGGCGATGGTCCTGGCCCATGTTCAAATCGCTCAACATCTCCAGCGCGTCATGGATCGGCTGCATCCACGGCGCGAGCTTCTCCTCCAGCGAACCGGGCAGAAAGCCCAGTTCCTTGCCCATCGAAATCGTCGGACGCGCCACGACCAGCCGGCGGAATTCGCGGTCCAACACCGTCCGCTTCAAGCCCGCCGCCATCGCCAGCAAGGTTTTGCCCGTGCCCGCCTTGCCCATGAGCGTGACCAGCTTCACCCGGTCGTCCAGCAACGCATCCAGCGCAAAATTCTGCTCCCGGTTGCGCGGCTTGATGCCCCACACGCCCTCGCGGGAATCGATGATCGGGATCAGCTTCGTGCCCGTTGCGTCCACTTTGGTGAGCACCGTTTTTTTGGGGTTCACCTCGTCGATCAGGGTGCAGTATTCGTTCGGAAAATATTTTTTCCCGCCGTTCAGTTCCAGTTCGCCGTCCGCGCGGAACTTGGAAAGTTTGTCGGCAGCCGAGGACATTTCCACCATGCCCGTGTAAAGATCGGTGATATACACACGGTCCGTCTCATAATCCTCCGCCGCCAGCCCCAGCGCGTCCGCCTTGATGCGCAGGTTGATGTCCTTGGAAACGAGGATCGTCGCGTTCTTCGGCTGCGCCTTCTGGATGCTCGCCGCCAGCGACACGATCTGGTTGTCCACCGTATCCTTGGAAAAAATATTTTCCCCGCCGCCGTTTTTCTGGAAGCCGATCTTCAACTTGCCGCCGTTCGGCAGGGTCACCCCCACGCTCAGGCTGCCGTCTCCGCGAAAACCGTCCAGCATCCGCGAAACCGTGCGCGCATTGCGGCCCAGCTCCGTGGATTCGCGTTTGAAACGGTCGATCTCCTCAAGCACCTCGATCGGGATCAGGACCGTGTTTTCCTCGAAATTCAGCAGCGAATTCGGGTCATGGAGCAAAACGTTGGTATCAAGTATGTAATTTTTCACGTCAGAAAGATAAAAGAAGGGGCGCGGGCCGCGAGTGCAGCCGGTGATTCACTTGGCTTTTGGCAAACATCAAAATATTCCCGGAAACTTTCGACTTCATGGTTCGCTCCCTCGTTCAAACTGTCAATTAAATTTCCTCACAAAAAATAAATCACACCTGCCGTTTACGGACATCCGCCACGGATCCCGTGCGACCCCGGCAAGATTCAGGGTGACCCCTGGCGCGCAGCGCAGCAACTTTCCCATTGAATTTTTCCGATGCCGGGTTTAAAAGAGGATAAGGAATGAAACGCGCTTTCACATTGATCGAACTGCTGGTGGTCATCGCCATCATTGCCGTCCTTGCGGCCTTGCTGCTGCCAGCCCTGGCCAAGGCCAAGTCATCCGCCAAACGCGGCACGTGCACGAACAACGTCCGCCAGATCGCCCTGGGCGTCGCCCTTTACTCCGATGACCATACCGACACCCTGAATTATTTCACCAACGACCTCTATTACGCCTACAAGGATTGCATCACGACCTATCTCGGCACGCCGCCCGATGTGCAATCCAACATCGCCGTGTTTGATTGCCCCATGGAAACGGGATTTTTCCAATCGTCCGGGGCGCACTTCACCAGCTACGGTTTCAACGGCCTGGACCGCGGCAACCAGGATTTCGGGCTGGCCAATCGCAAGCTCGCGACCGTGATTGCGCCCTCCACCACCGCGATGGATGGGGAAATCGCCGGCGGCCTCGCCCAGAGCTGGCACAATCCCGCACCGCAAGGCGCCCAGCATCAGGATGCCAGGGCCGAGGCGGCTTTCGTGGACGGTCACGTCAGCTACATCAAACTCTATTGGAATGGCCTGGGCGGTGCCCCGAATTTTCCCTTCTGGTACGAGCCGCCCGCCGGCTACGATTACAAGTGGTCGGCCAACTGATTCTGCCGGCTTGGACCGTTTCCCCCTCCGCCTCACCGTGATGCGTTTTTTGCAGTCGCAAAGCGACGACCGATAATAGCCCGCAGTTTTAACTGCGGGATTTGATTCAAAAACAAATTGAGTCCCGCGAGGACGACCGAAAACTTCGCGCTTTGAACCCCTGAACCACCTGACACCTCCACTTCGCCAGGACGCTGTGAACGTTTCTCCCTCCTTGCCTCGGAGTGCGCCCGTCCTCGGGCGCTGCAATATGCCCACCACCGACGACTCTCATGTATTTTAGAACCTACGTGAATTGAACGTTGCAGTGGCCGAGGACGGCCACACTCCGGGAGAATAGGGCCAGGGTGAGGGAGAACGCGACGCCACGGAATATACGGCCACAGTTTTCTTGAACGCCTCCGCGTCCCGCGATTGGCGCCGATCATCGGCCTATATCACAACGTCCGCACATCCACCGCATCCATCCCCGCCTCCCGGATCGCCTGCATCCCCAGGTCCGTGTCTTCGTAACCCCGGCATAATTTGGGATTCACACCGATCCGTCTCGCCGCTTCCAGGAAAATATCCGGCGCGGGTTTTTGATTGATCACCATCTCGCTCGTCACCACGGCGGCAAACAGGTGGCGGATCTTCAGATGCTCCAGCACGTCACAGATGATCTTTTGCGTACCGCCGGAAGCGACCGCCATGGGGATTTTTCCATGATTCTGGTGCGCGATCTCCACCACGGCGTGGATCGGCCCCACCTGCGGCAGAAATTGCAGATACTCGTTTTCCTTTTCATGCGCGGCCTTGATATGGTCGAGCGTCACGCCTTGTTCCTTCGCCAGCATCTTCAAGATGTCCCGTGAAGGCACGCCGCCGAGTGAATAAAACCGGTCCTCGGGAAAATGCAGTTTGTATTTTTTGGCGATGACCTGCCACGCATGCCAATGCAGCGGCATCGTGTCGGCCAGGGTGCCGTCGCAGTCAAAAACCAGTCCTTTCGGTTCGAATGTATTTGTCATTTCAAATTTTGCTTCAAAAATTCCAGTACGGACTGCTTGTAAAGTTCGGGTGAAAATCTCAACAAGTCTTCGTGGTGCGCGCCTTCAAAGGGAACAAAGGCCTTGGGTTCGGCGGCATTCGCGAAGATGGCCTTGGCCTCGGCGAACTTCGTCTCATGGTCCTCCGTTCCGGCCAGGAACAATTTCGGCGCGTGGATTTTGGCGACGGCGTCCAGCGGACGTAAATCCTCTGCATGGAAATCGGAACGGAGGGGGATTTGCCACATCAGCAAGAAGGAAAGACAGCGGCCCGCCGGTCCGATCCGCATCTCGATCCGGTCCTTCGTCGCCTCCTCGATCGTCGGGTACACCATTTCCAGCACCATCGCCTGCACCTCCAGTGGTGGTTGCGCCAGCGCCGCGGCCGCCGCGCCGAGTGAAACCCCGTCCACGGCGATGGGCTCGTGCGGAAACCGCGTTTTGACAAAAGCCACCGCCGCCTGCGCATCGCGGCTTTCCAGATAACCGAACGTGATCTGTTTGCCCGGGCTTTCCCCGTGCGCCTGGAAATCAAACATCAAAACGGAATAACCTGCTCCCGAAAACAGTTTTGCGCGCGTGACCAGGGCGGATCTGTCCCCGTGGATCCCATGCTGCAAAATCACCACCCCATGGTTCGTCGGCGACGTCACCAGCCAGCCGTGGATGGTCGTCCCGCTCGCGCTGGGAAAAGTGACCTGCTCGACTGGAAAATTCTTCGGCAACGCGACGGGATGGTTGGAGGGACGCATATAGTCCCCCGCAAAATTCCAGGCATATACCAGCACACAGGCCAGCGCCGCCAACAGCAGCAATGCACAAATCTTTACCCAACCACGTCGAAAAAATCGCCTCATACGAAATCGCTTTCAAAACAACACGAATTCACCTGTGACCCGGCTGCGGCAAAACGCGGCAACCGTTTCTCCCTCTCCGCGTTTGGCGGGAGCAGGGGCCAAATGGGGAGAGGGCCGGGGTGAGGTGTTCGTCTCTCCATCTTTGGGTACAAGGGGATGGTATTTTGAACGCATTTTGGCTTCATGTATTGAACTCCGACAACTTGGCGTCCAAATCATTCACCATCAACGGCTCGACCAATGGATCAATCTCGCCCTCGATGAAGTTCGCCAGGTTGTAAAGCGTCACTTCGATGCGGTGGTCCGTCACGCGGTTTTGCGGAAAATTATAGGTGCGGATCTTTTCATTGCGCTCGCCCGTGCCGACCTGCGATTTGCGGTGGGCGGCGTATTTCGCATTTTCCTCGGCGATCTTTCGTTCCAGCAGGCGCGAGCGCAGCACGGTCATCGCCTTCGCGCGGTTCTTGATCTGTGAACGTTCATCGGCGATGCGCACGATCAAGCCGCTGGGCTTGTGCTGGATCTGCACCGCGGAATCCGTGGTGTTCACCCCCTGCCCGCCTTTGCCGGAGGCGCGACAGACGCTGACCTCGATCTCGTCCGGCTTGATTTCCACGTCCACTTCCTCCGCTTCAGGCAAAACGGCCACGGTACACGTGCTCGTATGGATGCGACCCTGGGCCTCGGTGGCGGGCACGCGCTGGACGCGATGCACACCGCTCTCGTATTTCAACCGCTTGAATACGTCCGTGCCGTTGACTTGAAAAATAACTTCCTTGAACCCGCCCAGGTCGGACGGATTGGAATCGAGCGTTTCAATCTTCCAGCCGCGCTCCTCGGCATAACGGCTGTACATGCGGAACAGGTCGGCGGCGAACAGCGCGGATTCGTTGCCGCCCGCCCCGGCGCGGATTTCCATGATGGTGTTGCGCGAATCCGTCGGGTCCGGCGGCACCAGACCGAAGTAGATCTGCTGCGCCAGTTTCTTTTCCTGCGCTTCGAGCATGGTGATTTCCTCCTCCGCCATTTGTGCGAGTTCGGATTCCGCCGGCTCGGTCTTCAGCAGCGAACGATTTTCTTCCAGATCGGCCAGGACCTTTTTATAATCGTCCCCCGCCGCGACCAGTTCCTTCAAGCGCGCATGTTCCCGGGCGAGTTCCTGCGCGCGCTGGGCGTTGGCAAAGGCGTCCGGCGCGCTCAGCAGGGATTCAACCTCGGCAAAGCGTTTGCCAAATTTTTCGATGTGCGGCAGCAAATTCATTTATGATTGATGATCTAGAGCGTTTCGGCACCGCCACGGCTGAATTCAACAGAATGACTGACAAATTTTACAAACTCATCCAACTGCTGTTCCCTCTCCCAGCGGGAGAGGGTCAGGGTGAGGGAGAACGCAACGCCTTGAGATAAATGACCACAGCTTTTCTAATCTAATGGGCGCATGATTTGAAAAATCATAAATCATACATCGTAAATCATAAATGCCGGCGGCAAAAAACAACCGCCCGCAACCCCGGTATAAGCCGGCGCTGCGGGCGGTGTATCGTAAAAAACTATTTCTTCTTTTTCTTGGCGGCGACGGCTTCCTGCACGGCCTGCGTCTTGGCGAGGCGCTGCTGGAACTTGTCCACACGACCGGCGGTGTCCACGAACTTCTGCTGGCCCGTGTAGAACGGATGGCAGACGTTGCAGATACCGACGAGGATGGTCTGCTTGGTGGAACGCGTCTTGATGACGTTGCCGCAGGCGCAACGGATCTCCGCGTCGTTGTATTTCGGATGAATATCGGCTTTCATAAAAATTGGCCGTTCACTATACCAGTAAAACAAGTGATGACAAGCGGGATTTTTGGGCTGATTCCGGGCGGGAATTCAGGGTTGCGCAGCCATCGCCGCCAGGTCCGCGCCGGCTTTTTCCCATTCGGCGTTCGCCGCCTCAAGCCGGTCAGTGACGTGCATCAGCTCGCGGTTGATTTGCGTCGCCCGGCCGCCGGAGTGATATGTCTCCGGTTTTTCCAGTTCCGCCGCGTAATCGCGTTCCTTTGCTTCGAGGTCGGCGACCTCCTTTTCCAGGTTCGCGATGCGCGTCTCCAAGTCCTTCTTCTTTTTGGAACGTGCCTGGCGCTGTTCGGCTTCCATCCTTTTCTGCTCTTTCCGGTCAGCCTGTGACACGGCCGGAGCCGGGGCCGCCTTCCCGAACGCGCTGGAGGTCAGCGCCGCCCGCGCGGATTGCGCCGTCTTGTCCAGATAATACTGATAACCACCGGGGAAATGACGCAGCGTCCCGGCCTCGACGCGAATGCAGTGATTGGACAATTGCCGGATGAAATGCACATCGTGGCTGATGAAAATCAACGTCCCTTCGAACTGTTTCATCGCCTCGCTCAGCGCATCCACGCTTGCGATGTCGAGATGCGTGGTCGGCTCGTCCATCAGCAACAGGTTCGGCGGATCCAGCAGCAGTTTTACCAGCGCCAGCCGGCTCTTCTCACCGCCGCTGAGCACGCTGACCGGCTTGTAGATATCGTCGCCGCGAAACAGAAAGCTGCCCAGGATGTTGCGCACGAACTGCTCCGTCACGCGTTGCGGTGTGTCGCTGGCCTCCTGCCACACGGTATGCTTCGGGTTCAGCGATTGCGCGCGGTGCTGCGCAAAATAACCGTGCTTCACGTTATGACCAAGTTTCACTTCGCCCGCCTGGGGTGTCAAAACGCCCGCGAGCAATTTCAGCAACGTGCTTTTGCCCGCGCCGTTCGGCCCGACCAAAACCGTCCGCTGGCCGCGTTCAGCCTCAAAGTTGAGGTCTGAATAAATCAGGTTGATATCCGTATCCCCCTCCCCCGCCTGGGGCGCGGGCGCACCAGCAGGACGTTGTTTCGGATAACCAAACCGCACCTTTTCCAGCGTGATGACACGCTGGCCGCTGCGCGCCGGTTGCGGAAATTTGAAACCCACCACCGGCCCGTCACCCGCGGATGCCTCGACCATCTCTTCCTTCAGCCGGTCGATTTGTTTGAGCTTCGATTGCGCCTGCGCCGCCATGGTGTTTTTCGCGCGGAAGCGGTCCACGAACGTCTGCAACTGGTCGATCTTGCGTTGCTGCGCCTTGGCCGTGGCCGCCATGTTCGCTTCGGCCGCGACGCGTTGTTCGAGATAGGAATCGTAGTTTCCCGTGTAACGCAGAATGCGCGCCCCTCGCAGCTCGGCAATGTGCGTGCAAAGCTGGTTCAGAAATTCACGGTCATGTGAAATCAGCAGGATCGCGCCGGGATAATGCTGGAGATAATCCTGAAACCACAGCAGCGTTTCGAGGTCGAGATGGTTCGTCGGCTCGTCGAGCAGCAGGAGATCCGGCTCGTCCGCCAGCAACCGCGCCAGGTGCGCGCGCATCACCCAGCCGCCCGAAAGCTCGCGCGCCGGGCGGTCATGGTCCGACTGCTTGAAGCCGAGGCTGTCGAGAATCTGTTTCGCCTTGGCGATGAACTGGCCGTCGTGTTCGTGCTCATGCGGCACGGTGATCTCCATGATCGTCTCATTGCCGGCCGCCTCGGCCTCCTGCGGCAGATAGCCGATGCGCGTGCCGCGCATGAACGTCACCTCGCCCGCGTCCGGCTCCTCCTTGCCCAGGATGATTTTCAACAACGTGGATTTGCCCGCGCCATTCGGCCCGGTGATGGCGATGCGTTCGCCCGCTTGGATCGAGAACGAAACGTCATCGAACAATTCGCGTCCGCCAAAGTTTTTGGATAGTCCAGCTACAGTAAGCATGAGAATAAAAATGAATTGAAATTCGGCGCAGTCAGTCGTGATAAACTTCGCGCCGGTGACGGATGATATGCCAGCTCACGCCTTGATGCCCAAATCTTTCATCACTTGACGAAACGGCTGGCGCGGCTGGCGGCGACGCGCTTCCAGTTCCAGAGTGTCGGCGATGTCCGTGGAAATGCCCTCCTCAGCCAGCATTCGTTCCAGCACGGCCTCGCGCTGGCGCGGCTTCAATGACTTGAACGCGGTGACAAATACTTCCGCCGTGGCTTCGATGGCACTCATTATCAGACTATCGCAAGAAACCGTACGGGTTTCAAGTGCGCCCTCATTTTGGTTTCTCCGGCGGGAACAGGAACGTTAGTGCCTGCCAGGCACGCAGACGCCAGTAAAATTCATTATGTTGAGTCCGCGCCTCGCTCCATTTGTCACGTCTCAGGCCGGATTTTTCAATCTGCTCCGGCGTCAACGGCGGGTCCACAAACAATTCCAGGTTTTGGTCCGTCCAGCCGATGCGTTTCAGCTCGATTACGGCTTGTTGGGTCAACGCGCGATTATCATCGCCGCCCATGAAATCCGCCATGCCGGAATCGAGATATATACGAAGCGGCTTCGGCTTGCCGGAATAGGTTCTCAGCCCGTCACTGAGAAAATTGGTCTTGTTATACGAAAACGAACTCGATAAGCCGGCGATATTGCCAAAAGTTTCCGGGTGTTCCCAGGCCAGTGTCACGCTGATCAACCCGCCAAGCGACGAACCCATCACACCGGTATCCTTCGCCTTCCGCAACGTGCGAAACTGCTGGTCCACCCATGGTTTCAATTCCTCGCAAAGAAACCGGGAATAATTTTCGTAAGCCGTCGGCGGGGCGCCATTGGTTCCACGGCGGCCGGAATATTCCTCCAGGCGGCGGGCGCCAGCGTTATCTACGGCCACCATGATGACCTCCCGCATCCGGCCGCCACGAGAAAGTTCATCCGCCGTTTTATCCAGTTCCCAACTGCCCCAGCCGAATGCACAGTTCGTGCCGGCACTGCTGAAGACATTCTGGCCGTCATGCAAATACAGCACCGGAAACCGCCGCTGCGATTGGGAATCATAGGCTGGCGGCAAATAAATGTGAATGCCGCGCGCGCCGATGTACTTGGACGTAAAATTTGTTTCCAACAATGTTGCCCGACTGGATAAACCGGCAAAGCAAAGCAGCCCGGAAATTAACACCAACAGCCTCATTTTCATTTCGGCTTCAACTGCGGAAACAAAATCACATCGCGGATGCTTTCCTGGCCGAGCAACATCATGCACAGGCGGTCAATGCCGATGCCGATGCCGCCGGCGGGCGGCATGCCGTGTTCGAGTGCGATAAGGAAATCCTCGTCCAGCTTCTGCTGCTCGCCACCGGCCTGATGCTCCAGCGTCGTGCGTTGCGCGATCGGGTCGTTTTGCTCCGTGTAACCGGGCGAAATCTCCTGGCCGTTGATGCAGCATTCGAAGACCTCGACGGTCGTCGGGTCATCGGGCGTAAGCTTGGCGAGCGGCACGAGTTCCTTCGGCAGATGTGTGACGAACGTCGGATTGATGAGCGTCGGTTCGACAAATTTTGAAAACACGGCGTTCGTGACCTCAAAATCCTCAAATTCCTTGCCGAGTTCCGCGCCCATGTCGTGCGCGCGCTGGCGGCGTTCGGCGGCGGGAATCGTAAACCAATCTGCGCCGGTCTTTTCCTTGACCAGATCGTTGTATTTCACGCGCCGCCATGTTGTGAGATCGATGGTGCGCGTGACCTTGCCTTCGGCATCTTTGAATTCGATGACGAGCGTCCCCAAAACCTTCTGCGCGACGTGTTTGATGAGCGACTCGACGATCTCCATCATCGTATCATAATCGCCAAACGCCTGGTATGCCTCGAGCATGGTGAACTCGGGATTGTGGCGGCGCGAGAGGCCTTCGTTGCGGAAGTTCTTGCCGATCTCGAACAGCTTGTCGATGCCGCCGACGAGCAGGCGCTTGTGATAAAGCTCCAGCGCGATGCGCAGGTAAAATTCGCAGCCGAGTGCGTTGTGAAAGGTCTTGAACGGCTGCGCCGCCGCGCCGCCGGGGATCGCCTGCATTGCGGGCGTCTCCACCTCGACATAGCCGCGTGAGTGAAAGAACGCCCGGATTTCGTGGACGATCGCGCTGCGTTGCAGGAAAACCTTCTTCACGTCGGGGTTCGCGATGAGGTCGAGATAACGCTGGCGGTAGCGGATCTCGGTGTCCTCGAGGCCGTGCCATTTCGCCGGCGGCGGGCGCAATGCCTTGGCGAGAATCACGAACGCTTCCAGCTTCACGCTCGGCTCGCCCATCTTGGTGATGAACAACGTGCCTTTGACGCCGACGAAATCGCCAAGGTCGAGATGCGTGAAGATGTGATACAGCTCGTCGCCCAGGACGTTCTTCTGCGCATAGACCTGGATGCGACCGCTCTGGTCGCGCACGTCGATAAACATGGATTTGCCCATGTCCCGGTGCGCCGTGACGCGGCCGGCAATATAGACGACCGTGCCCTCGGCCAGCGCGGTGGAGTCGCCCGGATTTTCCTTCCACTTCAGGAGCGCATTGCGGACGACGTCGCATTTTTGCGGTTCCTTGACCGTGCCGGACGGGTCGAGTTCAAAAAACTTCTTCGCAAACGGGTCGATGCCCTTGCTGCGCAGCGCATCGAGCTTTTCGCGGCGCTGCTTGATGAGGGAATTTTCATCAATCGGCTTGGCCGCTGGCGGGGTTGTCGGTTTGGCTTCCATAAAATGCGGCGGGTATTAAAGCATGAATTTGGGGGCAAAACCAAGAAGCAAAGTGAGCTGTTACGCTGCGGGATTTTACCAGCACCAACATCCCCGCAACCATGTCAGCCCAATGCAACATAGGCCCGTTCTAAAAACACTTGCCCGGGCTTGTTCCGCACTTTATAATGAGCGTATGAAGACTCTGACAATTACGGAAGGCCGGGGCCGGCTCGGCCACTGGTTGAAAAAGGCGACGCAAGGCGAGGACATCGGCTTTGTCTTCGGCGGGAAAATTGTGGCCTTGCGGCCCGTGGAAGTGGTTTCTGCGGATTATGCGTTGCAGGAATACGGCCTCACGCCCGGGGAAACGAAGACCGCCGGACGCCGCATCGGCATGGAAATCAAAGCCGCGCGCAAACGTGGTGAAGTCACCGCCTTCACCGGAAGCAAAAATGATTTCCGTTGAATTGACCAGGCGGTTCAAAAAAATCGTGCGCGAAGGGCGACGCGAGGAGGAAGTGATCGCGGCACTGAAACTCGTCACGGACGGATTCGGCAACCCGCATCTCCATTCCGGACTTTCAATCCGGAAACTCGGAAAAAATCTTTACGAATGCCGGACGCGCCTGGATTGGCGTCTCGTTTTTGAGGCGCAAAAGGGCGTTTTGACTTTTGATTTTGCGGGCGGTCATCGGGAAGTCCAAAATTATCTTCGCGGCAAACGTTGACTTGCGCCGGTTGTTTTTCTCCCTAGCATGGCGACAAATAAAGGGAAAAACCATGATCCGATCCTTTGCATTCACCACTGCGGGCAAGTTGCATACCAGGGACATCGAACCTTTCCTGATGCCCACGCTGCTGGCGGACACCAGCCTTTTTTTGTGGGTGGACCTCGAGGCACCCACGCAGGCGGAGTGGAAGGAAGTGCTGGAGATGATCTTCCATTTCCACCCGCTGTCCATCGAGGACTGCGTTACGCCCAGCCCGTCGCCGAAGGTGGAGGAATATTCGCCGAAGGAAGGCGACCGGTTCACGCCGTACCTGTTCATGGTCATCCACGGGGTGGATTTCGACCGCAAGGTGAATTGTTTTGCGACGAGCGAGCTGGATTTCTTCCTCGGCAAAAATTTTTTGGTCACCTTTCACGACAAGCCGTTGCGTAGCGTGGCCACCGTGGAGGAACGCGCGGTCAACGGCACCATGGGCATCGCCCGCGCACCCGACCGCGTGGCGTATTCGCTCCTCGACACCCTGGTGGATAATTACAAGCCGGCCTTGGACGATTTGGGGCTGCAAATCGCCG
The DNA here is from genome assembly GCA_035485115.1 of Candidatus Sulfotelmatobacter sp. GTDB lineage: Bacteria > Verrucomicrobiota > Verrucomicrobiia > Limisphaerales > UBA11358 > UBA11358. The sequence goes on from DATHOG010000140.1 coordinate 13,333, forward strand.
GGCTGGAAGAAGAGGCGCTGCAGAAACCGACCAAGGAAACACTCAACAAGATTCTGCAGGTGAAAAAAGAGGTGCTGCACCTGCGCCAGATCATCGGCCCGCAACGGGAAGTGCTCGGCCGGTTCGCCAGCGGCGAATTCAAGCTCGTGCGCCCCCATCTCGTGCCGTATTTCCGCGATGTCTACGATTCCATTTTTCACATCGGCGAACTCGCGCAGGGCTATACCGATTCGCTCACGGGCATCCTGCAGGTCTATCTGAACATGTCGTCCAACCAGACCGGCGAAGTCGTGAAGCTGCTCACGCTCATCACCGTCATCACCACGCCATTGATGATGATCGGCACCTGGTACGGCATGAATTTCAAGGACATGCCGGAGCTGGATTACCAGCATGCCTATCCCATCGCCACCGGGGCGATGCTCCTGTCCACGCTCGCGACATATCTTTATTTCAAGAAGAAGAATTGGTTTTAGGGAATTTCTGTTTCGACGCGGCCACGCTGCTTTGCCTTCGCGAAAACGAAGGCGGCTTCAGGTCAGAGACTCATGAGCCTTATAAAATCAGGCAACGGCTGTTCCCTCTCCCAGCGGGAGAGGGTCAGGGTGAGGGAGAAAGCGGGACAATCGCTACCGCTTTAGAATTTTTAAAACCCTAATGCGGTGCCGGCGCGGGCTCTTCACGCCAGCCTTCGGCGACAAACAGTTCGGTGTTCTCAATGAAGCCCGTTCCGGCCGTCGGATTTTTCACGCGCTGAAATAGCTTCGCGTGGTCGCCCAGCAGATGCGCCAGCTGGGAATTCCAGACATACGTGTAAGGCGCTTCTGACCAGCCGGATTGCGGCAACGGCGCGGGCGGCAGGCTGGCGGGTGCGACGGTTCCCGCATCAGGCACATCCATCAAACCCATCATCGACAGCACCCACACGCGATGCCCCGAGCGCAGCGCATTGGTGGCGTGCGCAAACACCGCCTGCATGACGTTGGGGTCCTGTATTTGCGTCCGCACCAGGTCATACCGGTGAACCTTGTGGTCGGACAATGGCGGTATCGTTTCCCATGCGGTGCCGGCCTTGAAATAGTGATCGAACGTGATGCCGCAAAACCACGGGGTAACCACGATAAAATCACCACTCGCCGCCGACTCTCTCAATTGTCCGGTCCACATGTCGACGTTGGTGAAACGGTTTTGCAACTCGCGATGTGCCGCCGGAGCTGCGATGACCGCCGTCGCCACCGCCAGTCCAAAAACCACCGCAACCAGCCGGCCTTTGACGGGCGGCAGACCGGTCTCAAAACCGACCGCCGCCACCCCCAGCAACGGTAACAGATACCACGATTGCGAGGGAAATGCCGCCAGCCAGAGGAAAAGGACATAGCCGGCAAACGCCAGGAAAATTGTCACGCCGGAAAAAATTTGCCGGGCGCGAAGTTCGTTTGCATCGTCTTCGCTTTTTTTCAAACAAGCCATCACCGCCAAAACGACCAGCGACAACGCCAAAAATCCCCACACATAAGTGTAGCCGCTCATCGGAAAACCCATCGTGTCCTGAAACGCCGAAAAAAACCGCCATGATTTCAACCCGCTGCGGATGACCGCCGCCGAATCTTTTCCCGCGATCATGCCCGCGAAATACGGCATTAGCGACACGGCTGCCCCCAATCCCGCCAGCAAGATCTGCCCTGCCCCGCGATAGTTTTTCCTGTATGCGCAAGCCGCCGCGGCGCCCAAACAGATGGCGCCAACCAGCACGGCGTTATTGAAGAGCGCCTGCACGCTGGCCGTCGCCAGCAATGCCAGCCATAACGTCCGCCACCAACCGGGTTGCGCCACCTGTCGCAGCGCCGCGATCGCCGCGAGCATGATCAACAGGGTGCCAAGACCATAGGCGCGCAACGAATCCCCGAACATGATAAGCGTACTGCTGAAACCGAATAACGCCAATCCGACGAGCGGCGGCGACCGCCGCGCCTGCCACGCCGCCAGCCAGAGCGAGGCTGGAATTCCCAGGCCGATCAACAATCCGAGCAGGCGCAATCCCGGATCCGTGCCCGCCAGACCGCAATCCGTCCATGCGCGCACCAGCAACGGCATCAGCAACGGAAACGAATCTTTGCTCATGTCCGTCAACGTTGGCCGCGCCGCCATATTGATGAGGTTCACCTCGTCGCGCCAGAAACCGCCGGCCCCGGCCCAGAGTGAAAAATGCAGACTGACGATCGCCAGCGAGATCAAGATCGCGGCGATGGCCGGCGGCGACCGAAAAATATTTTTTGTCGAAAACGTCATGGCGTGCCGCTCGCTTCATCTTTCCAGCCTTCGATCATGAACAGGCCGGAATTTTCCCCCGTCCGCCGGGCGGAATCGGGATTGCTGGCTTCATTGAAGCTTTTCGCGTGGTGCGCGAGAAAATAAATCGTTTGTCCCGTCCACATCCCGGAGTACGGTTCATCCAGCCAGCCGGTCTGCGGCAGCGGTGGCGCGGGCAGGTCCGGCGGCGGCGCGGACATGCCGAGCGAAGCTTTGACAAAATCCGCCGGACATAAAAACCATACGCGGTGGCCGCCGCGCAACGCCGTCGTGATCTGCTCCAGCACGGGTGCGAGGGCGTTGGTCGTATTCATCTGCCCCTGTACCAGATCATAGCAATGGTCGTTGTGCCGCGGGAGCGGCGGCAGCGTGTTCCATCCCGCCGCGCCGTGAAAATAATGCGCGAAAGTGATGCCGGTGAACCAGGGCGAAACCACGATATAATCATTAGGCTTGGCCTCGCCCGACAAGGCCACCGCCCAAGTGTCAATGTTGGTGAAACGATAATTCAGATCGGCCTTGGTGAACGGCAGCGAAATGAAGAATGTTACCAGCGCTAAAATCAGCACCAAAAATTTGGTTTTGTTCTGGAAAGTTGCCAGCGTCACATCAAATCCGATAGCCATAAGAATCATCAACGGCAGAAAATACCACGGTTGGCCGGGCAATGCGGTGAACTGGAGAAAACCCAGAAAACCGGCCAGCGCAAAAAAGATGGTCGCGCCGGTGAGCAGGCGGAGGTCGGAGTCCGAACAATTTTCTTCCGGAACTTTTGCCTCTGTCTTCCGGAAGAGAACTTTTATCGCCAAAAAAATCGCCAGCAACGCGAGCAACACCCAGAGCCACTCGAATTGCGCCAACGGGAAGCCGACGGCGGTTTTCAGTTCGCCAAAAAACTTCGTCCACGAAAAGCCGGTGCGCAGCACGACGGTGGTCTCCCGTCCGCTGATGAAATTATGGCTGTACGGCAGCAGGGAAATCGCCGCGCAGAGGCCGCCGATGAACACTTTCAGAGCCGCCGGGAAATTTTTGTTTCGTATATACACCGCGATGGCGCCGAGACAGATCGCACCAACCAAAACGGCATTATGAAACAACGACTGCACGCTTAGAATCGCGCACAGCGCAAAAACTCCGGCACGCTTCCAGTCCGGCTGTTTCAGCAGGAAAACCGCCGCTGCGAACAGCAACGCGGTCGTCAGGCTGCCGAGGCCGTAGGCACGCAACTCGTCGCCATAACTAATCACCGTGCTGTTCAGCGTGAACAACACCAGCGCGACCACCGGCGGCGTGCGCCGGGCCGCCATCCCCGCCACCCACAAGGCGGTGACGGAACCGAGCCCGACGAACACGCCGAGCATCCGCAGGTTCACATCTGCCGAACCGAGGCCAATGGCGTACCAGATCTTCACGAGCAACGGCATCAGTACCGGAAAAGAATCGTGCGCCAATCCGCTCAATGAATTTTGATTAGCGACATTGAGCAGGTTCACTTCATCGCGCCAGAAGCCGCCGGCATGCAGCAGAAAATAAAAGTGAAAAGCGACGATGACGAGCGTGATGCCGGCCGCCGCGAGGAATTCCGGCTGGCGCAGAAAATTTTTAGATGGCATTGCGCTGGCGGGCGTCACGCGGGCATTGAAGCAAACCGGCGCAACCGGCTCAAAGAAATTCCCAATGTGAAAATGTCGCCGCCTGGCCGTACGGCATGCCCCGGGCATCGAGAAGATTCCAGACCGTGGCCTGCGTGATGCGGAAACGCCGGCCGTTTTTCGAGATGCGGACGCCGGAATAATTTTCGATGAAGCCTTTGGCCGTGACTTCCGCCAGCAACCGCGCGCGCTCTTCGCGGTTCGGCGCCTCGGCGGTCAGACGCGATGGCGTGCGCGTGATTTCATCCCAAGACATCTCCCAAAGCTTGAGCGCGGCTTGATTTCCGTAATTCAAGATCGGATCGGCCTCCGTGCCGTGCGAAACCAAAACGAACGGCGCGAGGAAAATATTTTTTGAAAGACCCAGCGGGTTGAACAGTCCGGATAACAGATCGCGCCCCGTCCATTTGAAAAAACTGCGCGCCATGATTTCCGTATGCGCAATGACCGCCGGTTTGTTCCAGATGTCTTCCATGTTCAAAATTCAAATTGCCAGCCGCAATGTCCGCGCCAGTTCTTCCGGTGTCAACCCGATCGGGTTTGCCTTCATGCTGCTGGCGTTCGCGGCCTTGGTAACAATATCGGCGATGTGTTCTTCGCGGATGCCGTAAGCGCCGAGTTTTGGGATCGGCAACTCATTGACGAGATTTTGGACCCAAACAACGCCATCATCGGCGGTTCCTTCCCGGTTGCCTGTAAGCAACGCCGTGATTTTTTGAAAACGTGCCAGTGCGGGATGTTTTTCACTGCGTTCACGCAACGCCCGCAGGTTTGCGGCCATGACGTGCGGCAGCAGCACGGCGCACACCGCCCCGTGTGGCGCGGGAAACATTCCGCCGATCGGCCCGGCAAAACCGTGCACCGCGCCAAGGCCGGCATTCGCCAGTGCCATGCCGCCGAACAGGCTCGCCAGCGCCATGTCTTCGCGCGCGGATTTGTTCTGCCCGTTGAATACAGCTTCCCGCAACGAACGCGCCACGCGATAGATGCCCTGTTCGCAAAATCCATCGGTCATGGGATTGGCGCGTGTGCAGACGTAAGGCTCGATGAGCTGCGTGAGCGCGTCGAGGCCGGTGCTGGCGGTGAGTGCGGGCGGCAGATCGTACGTCAATTCGGGATCAACCACCGCCACTCGTGGCAACATGAACGGACTGCGCAGGCTGACTTTCACTTTGTGTGCAGGTGAAGAAAGCACGGCATTGCGCGTGACTTCTGCGCCGGTTCCGGCGGTCGTCGGCACGGCGATGAACGGCGCGCCGGGTTTGGAAATGCTTTTTCCTCGCCCAATGATTTCAAGATAATCGAGCACCTCGCCTTCGTTGGCGGGCATGGCGGCGATGGCTTTGCCGGCATCAATCACACTGCCGCCGCCGAGCGCGATAACGAGGTCGCAATTTTCCTTTCGCGCGAACGCGACGCCGGTTTCGATGGTGGAGATTTCCGGTTCGCCGGGGACATGAAAAATTTTGGCAGCAACACCCTCCGCAGAAAGTTCCTTTGAAAGCTTTTCCGCGCGCTGCGGATTTTCGCCGGTGACCAGCAACGCGCGACGGCCAAGATTTTTCGCCACGGCGGGAATCTCGGCGGCGGCTCCGGCACCAACGATGATGCGCGGTGCGGTGGCGAATTCGAATTTCATGGCAGCATGGAGACGGCTTCAAACTTCACGGCCTTGCGCGGCGCGGCCATCATCGGGGCGACGGCATCGCGCCACTCCACATAATGGGAAGTTTCCCGGTGCGCGGCCTGCGCGGCGGGTTCGCGGTAGATTTCCACGAGCACAAAGCGCGTCGCGTCATCGGCCTGTTGCAGCGCATCGAAGCGCAACACGCCGGGTTCGAACCGGCTGAATCGCGCATTGACGCCGGTCGCGGCCTTGAACGCCTCGACGCACTCCGGTTTCACCTGGACCTGAACATGGACAATCAGCATGGGGGCGTGATAACCGAAATATTTTTCCGGCACAAGCACGCTGGCGGAAAAAAAACTTCCGTGTAAGCTGGCGGCAATTATGGCAGACAAAATGCAGATTCCTGACGAGTTGAAAAACGACCTCCCGCAATCCAAATGGGGGAAAATCCTGGTCGCCACGCCCATCGTGATGACTGTCATCGCGACGATGCTGGCGGGCCTCGCGTCCAGCGAAATGACGCACGCGCAGTACGACCGCTCCGCCGCCGCCCAGCTTCAGTCCAAGGCCGGCGACCAATGGAGCTATTATCAGGCGAAAAAACTCCGCAGCGCCGTCGCGCATAACACGCTCGACCTGCTCATGGCCACCTCCGACGTGAATCCGCTCGATGCCGGCGCGTTGCCCGGCGCCGACGCCGCCACCGTGGCCGCGCTTACGAAAAATGAGATTCCTGCCGCCACTCCCGCGACGTTCGACGATGCCGTGGCCACCGCCTTGTCCGCCGTGGAAAATTCCGCGCCCGAAACGGAAATCGCCGCCGACCTGACAAAAGTCCAGGACGCGCCGCTCGCGGATGCCCTCACCGCCGCCCAGGACGCCGCGAAAAAATTTGATGATGCCACCAAGGGCATCAATAAAGCCGTGGACAAGTTTGACGAAACGTTGATGACCGGCGACAAGGCGGTATTCCGTGGTTTTTCCGCCGACCGCCTGCGCTACACCAGCGCGCGTTATGATGCGGAATCGAAATTGAATGGTGCCGTCGCCGCCGTGTATGAATTGCAGGTGCGCAAGGATAACATCTCCGCCGACCGCCATCACCAGCGCAGCGGGAAATTCTTCATCGGCATGCTCGCGGCGCAACTCGGGGTCATCGTGGCGACGTTCAGTATCGCAGCGCGGCAGAAAAGTTTTCTCTGGTCGCTGGCCGCCGCCGCCGGCCTCGCCGCCGTAAGCTTCTCGCTCTACGTCTATCTTTACGTCTGAAAACCATCCATTCGCGCCATGAAAGATTTTCCCGTGTCCCGTCGGCAATTTCTCAAGACCGCCGCACTCACCACCGCCGGCACCACGTTGTTCGGCGGACTCGTCACCCGCATGAAGGCGGACGAACCGGAACGCAAGCTGGGGTTTGCCCTCGTCGGTCTCGGCATCTTGAGCACCCAGCAATTGGCACCCGCGTTGCAGACTACAAAATATTGCCGCCTCGCCGCCATTGTGACCGGCACGCCCGCCAAGGCCGTAAAGTGGAAGCAGCAATACGACATCCCGGATAAAAATATCTACAATTACGACACCATGGACCGGATGATCGACAATCCGGACATTGATGTCGTCTATGTGGTCACGCCGAACGCCCTGCATGCCGAACACACCATCAAGGCCGCCCGCGCCGGCAAGCACGTCCTGTGCGAAAAGCCCATGGAGGTTTCCACCGCGAAATGCCAGTCGATGATCGACGAATGCAAAAAGGCTGGAAAACAACTGGCCATCGGTTATCGCTGCCAGTTCGAGCCGTATCATCTGGAATGCATCCGCCTCGCGCGCGAAAAAGTCTTTGGCGACCTGCGCTACATGGAGGCCGGGTTCGGGTTCGCCATCGGCAACCCGAATCAATGGCGGTTGAACCGTGCCCTCTCCGGGGGCGGCCCGCTCATGGACGTGGGCATTTATGCGCTGCAAGCCACGCGGTTGGTCATCGGCGAGGAACCAGTGCTCGTTTCCGCGACCGCAACCAACACCGATCCCGCCAAGTTCAAGGACATCGAGGAATCCCTCGTGTGGTCGATGAAATTTCCCGGCGGCGCCCTCGCCAACTGCAGCACCACCTATAAATTCGGCACCATGAACCAGTTCACCGCCTTTGCCCAAAACGGCACCTTCGGCCTGAAAGGCGCGTTCGGTTACGGCGGCCAGCAACTCATCCGCAGCGACGGACAGGAAATGAACTTTCCCCCCGTGGATCATTTCGCCGCGGAGATGGACAACTTCGCCCGTTGCATCCTCGACAACAAACCCACCAAGGTCCCCGGTGAGGAAGGCCTGCGCGATATCCGGATCATGATGGCCGCCTACGAATCCGCCCGCACCGGCAAAGCGGTCACGCTCGCGTGATTTGACTGCGCAGGAACGGACTTGAACGGATTCCGTTCCGGCGCTTCATCATGGGTCACCGCGCCAAGCACACCGCGCAACATCCAGTTCAAGGCCGGGATCCGATGCCGCATCCAGATCGCCATCGGCTCCGGCTTCGCCCCCATCGCCGCCTTGGGTTCCAGCGCCGTGCGCCCGAGCGACAGGCGTTTGCAACGCCAGCGGATGGCGTCGCCGATCGTGGAATGCAACAGCCGCAGATAAACCGGCAAACCTTCCGCCGCCGCCGCGCGGTCAAACCCGATGTAATAAGCGACCGCCAGGTCGCCGTCACGCAACGCGGTCACAAAACCGAGAATCTCTCCGCCACGCCGCACCACCGTGCAACTAAAGTCATCGCCAAAAGCGGCGGCAAGTTGCGGCAGATAATGTTCCCGCAGCGTGACGAGCTTGACGGAAGCGTTGTCGTGCACGGCCAGATATAATTCGTGCAGACGCGCCGAATTGGCCATCAGATCGGCGAGCGGCTCAAGGGTGCAACCGGCGTTGGCGAGTTTCTTCAACTGGTCCTTCGCCGTGCGGCGATACTTTGCGTCCAATGCCGCGAGATAATCCTCGTAATTGCGCCATGCGGGATCGATGGCCAGCACCATGTTCGGCTCGGTCTCCAGCGGACGGTAGCTGAAACGCTTCAACGCTTCCAAACCCGACTCAACAGGTGTGACATCCTTGACCAGCACCATGTTCGTATCACCCAGCAACCGTTCCGAGCGCCGGATACGATAAAGCGCATCGGCCACGCCGGGCCAGAGCCGGGCCGGATCTTCGCCCGGCGCGAAGGCGATGCCGTGAAAGCCCCACGACATCAGATTACCGGCGACCAGCAAACGCTCGTCCAGTTTGGCGGTCGCCAGCTTCGCGGCCGGCACCAGCACCTTCTTCAACGGGTGCGCCGGCTTGCCGCCCGTTTTGGATTTGCCATCACCATGCAGATGCTTCGCCGTGACGGAAACCATCTGGGCCGCCAGCACCGCCACCGGCTTCTGGCCGCGACAAATCAGGGCATAACGCGGCTTGACGTTGTCCGGCCCGTGGGTTTCCGCCAGTCGCAGAAAATCGCGCCGCAGAAAAACCGTGCCACCATTCACCACGCCGTCCCATTTATCCGCATTGAGCAGATCGATCTGTTCGGCGAAGGCGAATTGAAAACCGCTGGGCCGATGCCGTTCCTCGTGGCGCTCTTTTAGATCACGGATCGAGGTGGCGACGTGCTTGATCGGGTTCCTGGAAAATATTTTAGCAGGCATGCCCAATAGAAACACAGCACCGGAATTCGTTCAAAATTTATTTAGGGCAGAATGGTGCTCGGGTGCCCAGCCCCGTCAGAAGCAAAATCTACCCCGTCCCCCCATTGACGGCGCGCCATTCTCGCGTATCCTTTCCCGTTTGCCGCTGCGGACGATTCCAGTCCGGCGGCACTTGCGGAGAGTTGGTTCATCCCCAATTGCGCAACGGCGCTTTTTTAAACCGCTCTAATCCGCCGGAAACCGATTTTATGCTGACAATTCGAGAACTGAAGATGTCGTTTGGCGGGCGCGTGCTGTTTGAAGACGCCTCGTTCGCGTTGAACCACGGCGACCGCGTCGCGCTCGTCGGGCCGAACGGCGCGGGCAAAACCACGTTGTTCTCCATCATCCTCAAGCAACTGGAACCCGACGCCGGTATCGTGGAACGCGATGCCTGGACGATGGTCGGCCATCTGCCGCAGGAAGCCGAGGCACAGGGCGATGAAACGATTCTGGATGTCGCCACCGGTCGCGTGGATGAACTGCCGCGTTTGGAAAAACGCCTGCACGAACTGGAAAAAGCGGGCGACACCTCGTCCCCGGAATATCTGGAAACCCACTCCAAGCACGATGCCCTCAATGATGCGCAGGTGGATACCAAGGCGAAGAAGATGTTGCGCGGCCTCGGCTTCAAGGACGCCGACTTTGACCGCAAGGCCCGCGAGATGTCCGGCGGCTGGATCATGCGCGCCCGGCTGGCCCGCCTGCTCGTCATGGAACCGGACCTCTTGCTGCTGGACGAACCGACCAACCACCTGGATCTGCTCGCGTTGCTCTGGTTGCAAAATTATCTCCAGAATTATTCCGGCGCCGTGCTGTTGATTTCCCACGACCGCCAGTTCATGGATGAAGTCGTCACGCACGTGCACGAGATCTCCGAACGCAAGCTCATCGCCTATACTGGCAACTACACCGAATATTTGGAACAGCGCGAGGCGCGTTACGAGCAACAGCTCACCGCCTACAAAAATCAGCAGAAAGAGATCGCCGACCTGCAGGCCTTCGCCGACCGCTTCCGCTCCATCCCGTCCAAAGCCTCGCAGGCCCAGAGCAAGCTCAAGCAGATCGAGCGCCTGGAACTCATCGAGAAACCGCTCGCGCCGCGCAAGCCGTTCCGTTTTCAGATACCGCCACCGCCCCGCGGCGGCCAGCGCGCCGCGTCGCTCGTCGGCATCCACATGGCCTACGGCCCGAACCAGGTTTATTCCGGCCTCGACCTCACGATCGAACGCGGCGAACGCACGGTGCTGGTCGGGCCGAACGGCGCGGGTAAATCCACCTTGCTGAAAATTCTCGCGGGCGTCGTGGAATTTCAGAAAGGCGAACGCGATCTCGGCCACAATGCCAAGATCGGTTACTTCAGCCAGCATCGCGCCGCGTCGCTCGACGCCGAAAAATCCGTGCTCGATGAAGTGCTCGCCAGCGCTCCTGCCATGCGCGAGGACGAAGCCCGCGGCGTGCTCGGCTCCTTCATGTTCCGCAAGGATGACATCTACAAGCTCACCAAGGTTTTGAGCGGCGGCGAAAAAAGCCGGCTCAACCTCGTCAAATTCCTCGTGGATCCGCCCAACCTGTTGCTCATGGACGAACCGACCACGCATCTCGACATCCACACCGTCGAATCGCTCACCCTCGCGCTGGAACGTTACGAAGGCACGCTCGTGTTCATCTCGCATGATGTGCATTTCATCCGCCACCTCGCCACGAAGGTTCTCCACGTCAACGCCGGCACCATCACCCCTTACGCCGGCGGCTACGAATATTTCCTGGAGAAGACCAACATGGCCGGCAACGCCCGCGCCGCCCTGACGGCAGGATAATGGCAGCGGCTTAAAGATGGTCTTTTGCCAACCGACGCGCGCAAATCCAGCCTTGCCCAAGTCGCGGAGCGACGAAAGATAATAGCCCACGGCACGAGCCGTGGGTTTAATCGGCCGGAGAATCAAGCCCCGGATGGGGCGAAAGAGATTTGCGCAGTTCCTTTTCTGTCGCCCCTGCCGGGGCTTGGGCGTCTAGCGACATTTCTTCCCACGGTTTCACCGTGGGCTATTTTCTATCGCGCCTCCGGCGCTGAGGAACTATCTGCCAACCGAAGCGCGCAAATCTTTTTCCAGCCGGCTTGTCGCGCCGAAACGGAGTGAAGGTGGAGCGAAAGCCGATTCAAAGGCGTCATGGTTCTTCCAATTCGAGAAATCGGGTAAAATTAATTTTCGACATTGGACAGCATTTGTCCCACCTTCTGTGAAAGACTCTTGGGTATGAGCGACAATTCAAAAATAGAATGGACTGACGCGACGTGGAATCCAGTTCGTGGCTGCACAAAAATCAGCCCGGGTTGCACCCACTGTTACGCCGAAACATTTGCCGAGCGGTTTCGTGGTGTGCCGGGCCACCCTTTCGAATTTGGTTTTGATCTCCGTTTGGTCCCTGAAAAACTTGCCGAACCATTGCGTTGGCCTAAATCAAAAATGATTTTCGTGAACTCGATGAGCGATTTATTCCACGACAAGGTGCCGGACGAGTACATTGAAGCTGTGGCAACGGTCATGGCGAAGGCAAACTGGCACACTTATCAAGTTTTGACCAAGCGGGCAGAACGGATGCGCGAGCTCCTGGACGGCAAACTTCGATTTGCTTCAAAACTCCCACATATCTGGTGGGGTGTTTCCGTGGAAAATCGACAGCACGGCTTGCCACGCATTAAACACTTGCGCGCTGCACAGGCACAAGTTCGCTTCCTTTCCGTCGAACCATTGCTGGAAGATTTGGGTGAAATTAATTTAACCGGAATCGATTGGGTTATTGTCGGCGGCGAAAGCGGCCCTGGCGCACGACCGATGGAAGCAGACTGGGTACGAAAAATTCGCGCACAATGCCGTGAAACAAAAACTGCATTCTTTTTCAAACAGTGGGGAGGCGTTCGCAAAAGTGAAGCGGGCCGCACACTTGACCGCCGCACTTATGATGAATTTCCCAAGCGCGAGCCAGTGCTCGTGCCGGAGCGCGAAGAACGATTGGAGTTGCTTTCTGAGGCCGAACCGCTTGAATTATCTTTTGCGTGAATTTGGATGAAAAGGTTTACTTGGGGCGCGAGCAAACACTCGTTAAACATACCATTCTTAAAAGATACCTGCTCCGACTGGCGGTAATTGTCGGCAACTGGGCTGATACCATCAGTTACATCGATTGTTTTTCCGGACCATGGGAAAGTAAAACGGCCGACCACTCCGACACCTCTTTTGGGATAGCTGTTCAGGAGCTCAAAAACGCAAAGCTTGAATTACAGAAGCAGGGAAAAATGGCACGCTTTCGTTGCTTCTTTTTAGAAAAGGAAAAGAAACCTTACACACAACTTAAACAGTTTTGTGATGCCGTGTCAGAGATCGAAGCCGTGGCCCAGAATAATGTTTTGGAAAAGGCTGTTTCTGACATTCTCAATTTTTGTGAACAAGGTGGAAAAACAAATTTCTCGTTCATTTTTCTTGATCCGACAGGTTGGACAGGCATTGAACTTGATGTCATCACGCCGTTACTGAAAAGGACTCCGGGAGAAGTTTTGATCAATTTCATGACCAGTTTTACTCGTCGGTTTATTGAAACACAACAACCTGAACTCATCCCCAGTTTCGATAGGCTGTATGGCGGTCCTGATTTCCGGGAAAAATTATCTGGTGTTGCCAAGCAAGACCGAGATGATGCAATGGTCGAGGAATATATGCGCCGGGTAAAAGCTGCTGGCGGCTTTCATTTTGTTTGCTACACCCCTGTGTTCCAACCTCAAACCAACGATGTTCATTTCCATTTGATTTAGGCTTCCAGAAACGAGAAAGGACTGGAAGTTTTTAAAAAGGAAGAACGCAAAGCCGTGGAGACAATGGAAGCAGCTCGCGCTAGAGCACAGCAACGCGAAAGAGAAAGCGGCGGTCATCTTGAATTGCTATCTTACGCAGACATGCACGACAATAGTTTCTATAATTCGCTGCGAACAAAATTTTGGAGTAAGGCAGAAACCAAGATCGTCAGTCTTCTATCATCTGGAAAATCTGTCAGTTATGACGCATTATGGGGAACCGCATTAACAACACCTCTGGTTTGGGTCGAAGATTTGAATGATTTTCTAATTCGCCTTCAAAAAGAAGGCAAAATAAAATTTATCGGCATGGGAGAACGAGAAAAATTTCCAAAACGCAGTAAAGGCGTTTTGGTTCAAAAAGTTTAACACTCCTCACTTCGGCATCAGCAACTTGATCTTGTCCGCCACCTGCGCCACATCTTTGTCACCGCGACCCGACAAATTCACGATGATGAGCGCATCCTTGCCCAATTTCGGTGCCTGCACGCAGCATTCAGCCACGGCGTGCGAGCTTTCGAGCGCGGGGATGATGCCTTCCAGCCGCGCGAGTTTCATGAATGCCTCCAGCGCCTTGTCGTCGGTCGCGTAGGTGTATTCCACGCGCTTGGCGTCGTGCAGGAACGCGTGTTCCGGCCCCACGGCGGCGTAGTCCAGCCCGGCGCTGACGCTGTGAGTGGATTGGATCTGCCCGAAATCGTCCTGCAAAATGTAGCTGCGCGTGCCCTGCAATACGCCGAGCGACCCGCCGTGAAACCGCGCCGCGTGCTGCTCGGGCTTAATGCCGTGACCGCCCGCTTCCACACCGATCATGCGCACGCTCTTATCATCGAGGAATGGATAGAAAAGTCCGATGGCGTTGGAACCGCCGCCGACGCACGCGAGCAACAGGTCAGGCAGACGCTTTTCCTTTTCCAATATCTGCGCCCGGGCCTCGTCGCCGATAATGCGTTGAAAATTACGGACCATCACCGGATATGGATGTGCGCCGTATGCCGTGCCGAGAATATAATGCGTGCTGCGGAGGTTTGTCACCCAGTCGCGCATCGCTTCGTTGACGGCTTCCTTCAAGGTCTTTTGTCCTGCATGCACGGGCACGACTTCCGCGCCGAGCATTTTCATGCGATACACATTGAGCATCTGGCGTTCGCAATCCACCGCGCCCATGTAGATGACGCACTTGAGGCCAAACATTGCCGCCACCGTTGCGGTCGCCACCCCATGTTGCCCTGCGCCGGTCTCGGCGATGATACGCGTCTTGCCCATGCGCTTCGCGAGCAGGATCTGCCCCATCGCGTTGTTGATCTTGTGCGCGCCGGTGTGGTTCAAGTCCTCGCGCTTGAGATAAATTTTCGCGCCGCCCAATTCCTTGGTGAGGCGTTCGGCAAAATACAGTGGCGTGGGCCGGCCGACGAATTCCGTGAGGTAATAGGAAAGTTCGCGCTGGAATTCCGGGTCATGCTGCGCGCGGAAATATTCCGCCTCCAGCTCCTGCAACGGGTGCATCAACGTCTCGGGCACATAACGCCCGCCATAGGGACCAAAATGACCCTGGGCATCCGGCAAATTTTCGGCGACAACTGAACTCATGCCCCCATTTTCGTGCAAAGACGCAAACGGCGCAAAGAATTTTTATTTGGTAGGGACGGCGCGCTGCGCCGTCCGCGCCCGTACAGCGGGCGCAACGAACGTGGTAAGACTCGCGTTGGTTCATCCCTGCCGGCGGCTTTACCGCCGGGACAGCGCAGCGCGCTATCCCTACCAACCAAACTGACCCACTACCCCTTTTTCACCTTCCAAGCGGAATCAAGCAGTTCCTTGTCAAAACTCCCCGGCACCACGCCCTCCGTCGCGTAGATGTAAAGCGCGCAGCGATAGACCGGATCCACAATACTGCCGATCCAGGAAAGTGGAATGACGATGAGTACCACCATCCCTACCAGGGCCGAAATAATCCAGATTGCCGACGGCGCGCCAAAGATAAATCCCGCAGCCAAGCCGCTCAATATGATTAATAAAAAAGCGACAAACAAAATCATGCCGGACGCGAGTTCGAGACCTATAATACCGATAACCAGTTCACCCCACGTGCCGCGCAGTGTGCCAACGGAATTACGGAGCAGCTTGAGCGGATTGGTGGTTTCCGTATCCCGCACCAGGGTCGGGATGATGAAGATGCACGCCACACTCCAGACAAAACCGATCAAACCGGTAACAATCCGCCCGAAAAGCCCCACGCGTTGCTGGATTGTCTGGATCAGATAACCTACCAATCCCGCAAACAACGACCACAGCAATACCGCGCGCCAGCGTTCACACGCAAACCGATAGCCGCGGCGGATGGACACCGCGTTTCCATTCAACGCCTGCATGATTTCATGATAAAAGGCCACGTTGGAGAATGTCGCCAGAAACATCGAGACAAAATATATCACCGCAAGCGCCGCCGCCGTCCACGGATGTCCGGCCACCAAACGGGCGGAACCGCCCGCACCTGAAGCAAAGGCACTCGTCGGGGAGTAAACGGTCTTTTTGTCAGGCGAATCAATATTGAACCAATGGCTTACACGCTGGCCGAGCGCATCCCAGTGTTCGATGGAGAAAACCGGATGCCCGGTCGGATAAAACACGACGGGCGTGATGAAAAACAACAGGACCCCCAACGCCAGGGCTGATGCGACCAATGGAAACAGCAATAATTTCTTTTCCCGGAAAAGGACGGCGAACGCCGCCTTCATAAGTTTCCAACTGCGTTGAATTTTGTTCATGTGGTCTTCCTTTTATTGATGAATTCAAGGATGTTTTCCTCGTTGAGTCCGTGGCTGCGGGCCTCGGTCAGCATCCGCTGGTAAAGCTCTTTCAACTTCGCCTTCTTTTTCTGCGCGGGCAGCGTCATCACCGGGTCGTCGAGCTTCACGAATGAACCCGCGCCGCGTTGTCCCTCGATGAGTCCTTGCAGCATCAGCTCCCGATAAGCCTTGGCGACGGTGTTCGGGTTGACTCCCAGGTGGGTGTTCAACTCGCGGATGGTCGGCAGGCGGTCTCCGTCTTGCAAGGTGCCATCGGCCATCGCCGAGGCCAGGCGGTTGGCGATCTGCTTGTAGGCCGGGATGCCGGAGTGCAGCTCGATCTTCCAGTCTTTTAATAGCGCAGGCAGGCTCATGACTTATTGTATTAGTATAATAATACAAGTTGCCGCCGCGCGTCAACAAAATTTGGCAGTGGATCAATTTGGCTGGCAGGGACAGCGCTGCGCTGTCCGCGCCCGTATAGCGGGCGCAACGAACGTGGTAAAAACCCGCGTTAGGTTATCCCTTCCGGCGGCTTTACCGCCGCCCAAATTCCCGGCAAAGGCCGCAAAGAATTTTTTTAACCACGGATGGAGCTTATTTCCGGTACGCCGCGATGAAAACGCGGACGGCTTGCTCGATATGCCGGGCGCGCCCGGCTCGCGACATGGCATAGTCCGCGCGGAACATCGCCTTGTTGACCGGTTCCCCCATGACCAGCCAGTTGAACTGGGTCGCGGCGACCATCGCATCGCTGATCGAGAGCAGGTCGCGATCCGCCCACCGCTGGAGGTTGGCGGCCAGTCCCGCGATCGCCCGGCCGGGGCCGCCATCGTAAAGCGCCCGCCCCAGTTCCGGGAAGCGATCCGTCTCCGCGATCACAAGCCGGCGCAACCGCAGCAGCTTCGGGGTCATCACGATCGTCAGCAAACGCCCGGCATGACCGCTCAGTTCCGTGGCGACCTGCGCTAATGTCTCCGGCTCGCGCATCTCGGTCTGGACTCGCGCGGCACCTTGCGCGGTCATGGACTGGACGATCTCGACAAAGAGCGACGCCTTGTTGGCAAATTGGTTATAGACGGTCTGCTTCGACACGCTGGCGTGGACTGCGACATCGTCCATGCTGGTGCCGTTGAAGCCACGGGTCAGGAACAGTTCTTCCGCCGATTGAAGAACTGTACGACGCTTCTGTTCCGACCGACCGAAATGGGTTTGCGCCGCGGTGTCGTTCTGCATGGCGCTTATACTATACCCATATCATATGGGCCTGCCAGCTTGACAAAATAGACTGGACAGTCCAGTCTAAAAAGGAGTTATAAAAGACCGGAATATGAAAAAAACCAAGCAACGTTGCCTCGCCAGTTGCCTCTGCGGTCAAACTGCTTTGGAGGTCGTTGGCGCACCGATCGTCAGCACGGTGTGCTATTGTGATACCTGCCAGGCCGCAGGACATGTGTTCGAGCGCGCCGACGGCGCGCCGCGAACCGTCGGTGAGGATGGCGGCACCGAATACTGCTTGTACCGGAAGGATCGCGTGACGGTCGTTCGGGGCGGCGGGCATCTGCAAGAACATAGGCTGACGCCCGATTCAAAAACCCGCCGTGTCGTGGCCAGGTGCTGCAACGCGCCCATGTTTCTGGATTTCACCCAAGGGCATTGGTTATCCGTGTACCGGTCCCGGTTGCCCGCCGGGGTGCAACCGCCGCAGATGCGGGTCATGACCGGCGATCGTCCGGCAGGCGTCACTTTGCCGGACGACCTTCCCAATTATTCCGCCCATGCACCGGCATTCATGGCCAGATTATTGTGGTCGTGGGCCGCGATGGGGTTCCGACGACCTAAGATCACCTGGTGACGCGTTTCTGCAATTGATCGCAGCCGGAATGGAACCAAGCTCGTCAATTTCCCCGTATCACGTTTCGCGCCCGGGCGGACGATTGGAAATGGTGATGCGAATCGCCGCCCCCGGATTCCCTTCCAGCATCTCGTCGGTTTTTAGTATCCCGCTCTCCAGGAAATAGTATCCATGGTCGCCCTCGGCAGGCGTCGCGAGCATGGCTGTCATCGCAGATTTATTTCCCGCCCGGCCCAGGCCGATGTCGTGATCCGTCCGATATCGATCTTTGCTGCCCGGCTTGCAGGCCTTAATGCCAAAGGCGATCACCTCCTGATCCGTTGACTGGATGTTGACAAACTCGAAATTGGCCCAGATCTCCCTCCCTTTTTCCGCGCGAAACGGCGTCGGATCGAAATCGGGCGAACAACGCCCGCCGGACAAATAGGGCCAGAGCGGTACCAGGGCCGTTCCACCGCAGCCGTGGCTGCTAAAACGCACGGTCGCGTCGAAATTGCCCGCACGGCTGATTGCCTCGGCCGCTTCCCTGACCCCGGCCACAATTATCTGGCCATGGTTTTTGTCGGGCGACCAAAGCACGTTCTGACCGGCGGACAAGGCCAGCTGGCTGGTACTGATTGTGGCCAGCCCGGCCACACCCAAAGCTCGGATGGATTTGAACATAGATACCTTTCGTTTCAGTTTTGCCGGCCGGGATACAGCCGGGAACATCCTGACTTGATCCCGGGACAAGCCGCATGACACGGCACATGCCTCCCAGCACCCGCAGTGCCAGCAAACTTTGCCCGGCTTTGCTTCAAGAAATCGTTATTACAGGGCTGGTTCTCCTTCCGGGCTGATTTCACCATGAGTCGCCACGTCTCGTCGGGCTGGCACACACTGCGCCAAATCAGCGCTCACGACTCAACGCGCTATTTATGCTTTCTCTTTATCATTCGTCTCCATCTGTAGTCGTCCGTGAGGTTTGTAAAAATTGGCGGAAGAAGGGCTGGCCGTATGCTTCCTTGGGAACTGGAACCTGATTTATTTCCAAACTTTTTGTCGGATTTCCTCCCCGGCGGTTTCTGGTATTTGTATAAACGATGATCGACGACCACCAGTTCCTCGAACAGTTTGTTCACGAACAATCTGAATCCGCGTTCGGCGAGCTTGTGCGGCGGCACATCGACCTCGTTTATGCCGTCGCCCTGCGCAAGGTGAATGGCGATGTCCACCTTGCCCAGGACGTGACGCAGTCGGTGTTCATCGACCTCGCGCGCAAGGCCAGAGGCATGCCTTCCGGTGTGGTGCTGCCCGGTTGGTTGCACCGGCACACTTGTTTCACTGCGTCCAATGCCATCCGTAAGGAGCGTCGCCTCAAAACCCGCGAACAAACCGCCATGGAACTCCGAGCCCTTGATGACAGTTCCGAACCGCCGTGGACGCAGATTGCTCCGCTCATCGACGACGGCCTGAACCATTTGAACACCGATGACCGCCACGCACTCGTGTTGCGCTTTCTCAAACAACAGGATTTTCGCAGCGTGGGCGCGGCGCTGGGCGTGAGCGAAGACACCGCGCAGAAGCGCGTGAGCCGTGCGCTGGATAAGTTGCGCGGCGTATTGGCGGGCCGCGGCCTGATGTTGTCGGCGACGGCGCTAGGTTCCATGCTGGCGGCGCAAACCATCAAGGCTGCACCGGCCGGACTGGCCAACGGAATTATCTCGGCTTCGCTTGCGGCTTCCGCCAAGTCCGGCGCAGGATTTGCAGTTTTGAAATTTATGGCTTCCGCAAAATTACAAACCAGTGCCGTGATCGCGCTCATTATTGCCAGCGTGGCCGTGCCCGTTGTGCTTCAGCAAAAAGCCGCGGCGGCGCTGGGTGCACAAATGGAATTATTACGCCAGCAGACAGGCCGGATTGCCGAACTTACGCAGGAGCAGCAACAGCTTTCCAGCTCCCTTGCTGCCGCCACCAGTGGCGCTGCACTGGCAGCGTCGAGTGCCCAAATAAATGAGCTCTTGCGGCTGCGCGGCGAATTCGGCCTGCTCACGGGTCAATTACAAACACTCCGGGCGACGGGTACAAACCAGCCGTTTACCCGCGCCGAAGTGCTGGCTTCCATGCGCCAGGTTTATGTCGACCGGGTTGACCGCGTTAAACAGTTTTTTGCCGCCAATCCCGCGGTCGCCGTGCCCGAGCTGGCCTATATGACCGACCACGCATGGCTTGAGGAGCTGGAATTCGACCGCAGTCAGTATGATCCTGATAACCGGAAGACATTGAGCTCCGTCCGCAGCCGGGCACAGCTCGACTTCGCATCGAGCTATCTCTGGGACGCGTTGCGAAAATACGGCCGGGAACATTCCGGCCAGTTTCCGACCGATGTCTCCCTGCTCGCGCCGTATTTCAAAATATCGGTCGACGATGCCACTTTGGCTGACTGGACGATTGTACCCACAGCCAGCCTTTCCGAAAAATTGCAGGTGGACGAGCCCCTGGTAATCACCCAGAAAGCTCCCATCGACATCGAGAACGATCAGCGAATTGTCGTGGGCCTGAAGTTCACGCAAAGCGGCATGCCCGGTCGTGATCTTTGGTCTGACACTGCACAAACGAAATGAAACGTCTGAATTATATATTAACGGGTGCAGTGGTTGTCGCGGGAATCGCTGCAACCTTCCTTGTGCGGAGCCGCGCAAACGAAATGCTCCGGAACAATGGAATCGCCCTGGAACAACAGACGCGCCAACTGGCCGCTTTGACCGCCGAAAATCAGCGACTAAACGCGCAAATCGAGCAGGCAAAAACGAACCCGGTGGCCCGGGTGAGTCCGGCGGCAGAGTTGAATGAACTGCGTACGCGAGTTGCCGCATTGTGGGGACAGGCTGCCGAAATGTCGGCGCGCCTCCAGAAACAACGCCGGCGGGCATGTACGGATTTCCTTGCGCAGGGCGACGCTGATTTGCGCGAACATGGCAGTCAGATCGCCGGCACGCTTCGAGGGGGGCCGCGGGACACCGGCAAACTAAACGATGCCCGGGTGTTAATGAACGGGCTCCTGAAATATGCCGACGAGCACGACGGACAGCTCGCGCAAAATTTTGATCTGATCACAAAATATTATCCGCCGCCGCTGAATGATGCATCCGAATCCTGGGAGAACGCGCCACTGAGCGGCACCAATAAGTTTGAAATTATCTTTCAGGGCAACCTGGCTGAACTCACCAATATTCCGCCCCACCGCGTCGCGGTGATTCGCGAGACGATTCCTTGGATGACGCCGGATGGCAAGTGGGCGCGCACCTATGGCTATGCCGACGGGAGCGCAACCATTGAAACGTCCGACGACAATTTCCAATCGTGGGATGCGCAATACGTGGTTCCCGCACCTGATTCCAGCTGGTAATCAACCTGCTTTATAGTCTAATTCTTCAGATCGGTTTGAATTTTTCGAAACCGAAATTGATTAATCTGTGTCCATCTGTGGTTTAAACCCAGCCGGCCTGGACGCCGTCACTGCACCCCCTCTGGATTTTACGCCTCGAAATTTTTCAGCCGTTGCAGCGCCAGATTCATCGGCAGCCAGCCCATGAGCATGGAGAGCAGCACGAAACCGATGATGCTGGCAACCACCCAATCGCTGTGCGAATGAAACCCGCCGTTACCGAAAATGATGAGTCCCAGCGAGGCGATGATGTAGATCGAGCTCAACACAAAGCAAAGCGTGCCGCCGAAACCGCTGACGATCTTGTTCGGGTTCATCTCCTTCAGGTTCGGAAAAAGCACGCCGAGGCCGGTGGCCAGGCCGTTGAGCGAAAAAGTCATCACCGTGACCACCGAACCGAAAAACACGATGTCGTCCCACGGCATTTTGAGCAGCCAGCACGAGAGCGTGATGAGGCCCAGCGTGACGACCAGCGAGAGCAGGCTGGCCAGCCAGTATTTCACCAGCACGATGCGCTGCAGGCCCATCGGCGACAGGCCCACAATCCACAGCCGGCGACCTTCCAGTGAAAATTGCGGGAATACAAACCGCGTCGTCACCGACGCCAGGTTGAAGGCGCACGCGCCGAGGTTCAAAAACGCAACGGCGTGGATCCAGAACGGGCTGGTGAGCTGGTGCGTGAAGTTGCGAAGGTTGATGATGTACGCGCCGAGCAGGCCGAAGAACATCACCGACTGGCCCCATTGCGTGGTGTCGCGCCAGAACATGCGCAGATCCTTCACCGCCAGCGCGCGGGTATCGGGCGAAAGCCAGAAAAGTTTCGCGAACAATTTTTCCAAAAAACCGATGTCGCTCGGATTTTTTCCGTTTCGCGCAAACAGGTTCAGTTTGAACACGCCACCCGCCCGGCTTTGCACGGCGGAGGCGGTGTCGTAAAAAATATTTCCGAACATCGTGAACGCGATGGTTCCGAAGAACAGCGTGTGGCTCAGCAGCACCGCCGCGAAAAAGAGCGCGCCGCTCGTGATGCCCTCCGCCCATTCCAGCACGGAAGACGAAAGCCAGTAGCTCGGCAGCAGCGGAAACATCGTGAAATGCGTCTTGGCCAGCAGTTTGTCGAGCGCCTCCAGCGTCCGCCGGTCCAGCAGGTCGTCATCCACTGGCGTGGTCTGCCACCAGAACGCCACGAACGCCAGCAGCACGATCGCCAGCGTGAGCAGCAGCAATTGGAAATTTTTCCGGTCCAGATGCCGACCGATCGCTATGGCCGCCGCCGCGCCGAACACGCCCGGCAGGATGATGAACAACCCGATCAGAAAACCCGTCAGCAGATAAAAATGCCATGGCACATCGCGCACCAGCCCGAACGCCACCAGCATCGGCGCGATCAAAAACAGGAATGCCCATGACGCCAGGATGATCGACTCGATGAATTTCCACCGGAAAATCGTTTGATTGGAAACCGGCATTGACAGCAGAAATGCCGTTTCCCGGTTGCGAAAGAAGTTTGTGTAGCAGATGACCAGATTGCTCAAGAGCAGCAGCGCGAACAGAAACGCGAACAGCGTGTACAGCAGGCGTTCCGTCAGCGCCGCGCCCAGTCCGGGGAACTTGGCGAGGAACCTCAGGCCGTGGTAAAACAACTCGAACGCCAGCA
>DATHOG010000141.1:0-2196 GCA_035485115.1 Candidatus Sulfotelmatobacter sp.
AGTAAAATCAAAAACGAACGTTTCAGGATAATCCCGGGTGACCGGGGAAAAGCCGGGGCAGGCTGGTTGCCACGGCTCCTCTGGACCGAGCGAAAGTTCGGAGAGGCAGAATTCACGGATTCCTCTGGCGGTGTTCGCACACCGTCAAACGCGAATGAGGGATCACGCAGCGAGTCGCGATTAGAAACCGCGGCGAGTTGAGTCAAGTAGTCCGGGCAGGTTTCGAGCACGGACGAATCGCAGTCACCAAAAGGTGAAAGGTTGCTACTGCGCATCAGCACGGGCGGAAAACTCTGGCGGCGGCAAAACTAAAAAAGTTGCAGCCGCACATAAAAGACGCCGAAAGGCGGGACAAAAAAAGAGTCCGTACCGGGAAGAACACGCAGGCTGGGCAGGCCGCGTGAAAAACTTCCAAGGCCGGCGATGCTAAAAACGGCACCGCTGGACTGTGAAAAAAAAGCAGCTTGAGAGAGAAGAGGCGAGACCCGTGGCTGCGGGCGAACGCACCGCCAAAAGCGGTGGCTGACCCGGAGCCAGTGGTTAAGACGCGATAAAAAAATTACAGGCGTGTCTTGACCTGGTTCGCAAGCCGGTGGCGCAACCACCAGCCGAAGCGAGCTGAAAAGCCTCACTCAAAATCCGCGTGATGAAAATCACCGGACGGCCCTGCTACGAGGCCGGTAACTCCGCTTGCCGTGGAGAATGGCGTCGGGAAGCTGGCAGCCGCCGAAAGGCGAGCGTCTAATGTCAGTTTGGGAAAGAGAGTATGACGAACTCCCATCCCCCATTTGTCCCGGTTTGGTTCCGCTTGCGGAACTGAACCGGGACTTATTGTTTTCAGGGCATTAGCGAATCATCCTCATCGTCATCCTCTTCCTCATTAATCAAAAATTGAGGATGACGATGAGGACGAGGATGAGAATGATTTCATACCCCATGTCAGCCCATTCGGCTTGTCGGCAATGATTTCTCTGCTATTCTTCGCAGCTTCATCGTGACTACCGCGGAAGAAATCAAACGCCGGCGTACATTCGCCATCATCTCGCATCCGGACGCGGGCAAGACCACGCTCACCGAGAAGCTCCTGCTTTATGGCGGCGCCGTGCAGCTCGCCGGCTCCGTCACCGCCCGCAAAAATCAGCGCGCCACCACCAGCGACTGGATGGAACTCGAAAAGAAACGCGGCATCTCCATCAGCTCAACCGTCCTGCAATTCGATTACGACGGATTCCGCATCAACCTGCTCGATACTCCCGGTCACAAGGATTTTTCCGAGGACACCTACCGCGTGCTCACCGCCGTGGATTCCGTCGTCATGGTCATCGATTCCGCCAAGGGCATCGAACCGCAGACGCGGAAACTGTTCGAAGTCTGCCGCCAGCGCGGCGTGCCCATCTTCACCTTCATGAACAAGTGCGACCGGCCGATGAAGAATCCGCTGGAGTTGCTTGATGAACTGGAGCGCGTGCTCGGCATCGGCGCGTTCCCGGTGAACTGGCCCATCGGCAACGGCCCGGAATTTCAGGGCGTCTACGACCGCCGCACGAAGACGATGCACACGTTCGAACGCGTGGTCGGCGGCAAATATCGCGCCCCGGAGCAAGTCGGCGGCCTGCACGATCCCGCCGTGCGTGGCAATCTGAGCGAATACGAATTTAACAAGACGGTCGAGGAACTGGAAATGCTGGAGATGGCCGGCGAGGAATTCGACGAGGCCGAAGTGCTGGCGGGCAAAACCACACCCGTATTTTTCGGCAGCGGCGTGAACAATTTCGGCGTACAACTGTTGCTGGACGGCTTTTTGAAACATTCGCCCGCGCCCAAACCGCGAGTGATGGGGGGCATAGAAATTTCACCTGAGAATCCGGCATTCAGCGGTTTCATCTTCAAGATCCAGGCGAACATGGACCCGAAGCACCGCGACCGCATCGCGTTCATCCGCGTCTGCTCCGGCAAATTTGAGCGCGACATGACCGTGCATCACTCGCGGTCCGAGAAAAAGGTGCGGCTGTCGAGCTCCCACAAAATATTCGGCAACGAGCGCGAGACCGTGGACGAAGCCTACCCCGGTGACGTCATCGGCCTCGTCGGCCACGACAGCTTTGGCATCGGCGACACGCTCACGACCGATCCAAAAATTCTCTACAAAGAAATCCCGCGCTTTACGCCTGAAGCCTTTTCGTATCTGCATAATCC
>DATHOG010000142.1:0-3241 GCA_035485115.1 Candidatus Sulfotelmatobacter sp.
AGATCCCCGGCTGGCATTCCGCCACGTCCACGCCGTTGCCGCGCGTGCCCTCGGGAAAAACGAGCAGATGATAACTTTCCGCCGCACCACCGAACGCCTGAAGTTCCTTGAAGCGCGACGGATTGATCTTCCCACGCTCGACCAGGAAGGCAAAGCACCCGCTTAGCCACCGTCGTATCCAGTTGGCGTTCCAGACATTTTTGTCGCCGAGGATCAACAGCGGTCCGTTGCGGTGCAGGGTGAACACGCCGCCGAGCATCACGGCGTCGATCAGGCTGACGTGATTGGCGACGAACAGGCAGCGGCGTTGCGGTGAAATTTTTCCCAGCCCGCGCACCTTCCGCATAAACGGCAGCACGGTGGTGAGCCAGCAGAACCAGCCCGCTGTAAATTGGGCCGACTTCGCCCGGCGCGCGTCCCAGATGTTCTCGGTCGCATCCATGAATGCGCAATTTTAGTTGGCGGCGTTGGCTTCGCGCAACCACTCATCAATTTCTTTTTGCTCGTCCGTGAAGGCGGGATGCCGCAATAACGCAAGCTCAAAAGATTTAACCGCGTCCTCTTTTTTACCCAGGGCGAGCAGCGCCCAGCCTTGTAAAACGGCATTTTCGTAGTAACCCGGGTTCAGCGTCTCGGCTTCTGTTGCAAATTTCAGGACCGCATTTGTATCACTGTTCTGCAGGGCGCGCTTGCCGTCCGCCAGGACTTTCTGCGCCTTCTTGAAATTTTCAAAAACGCCGTTGGTCAAAACGTCATCCACAGGAATCGTCAATCCCGGCAGTTCGTGGTCAAAATCGTTCACGTCGAACGCCACGAATTTCCCTTCGCCGTTCGGCGGGCAGGCGGCGTAAAAAATGCCCGCCGTCAGGTCCATCACCACCGCGTGGGTGGCGATGAACGCATTGATGGAACCGCGATTGCCGTTGCCCGCGAAGACCCCGCCCGGTAAATCCCGGTCCCGCAAAAAATCGACGGCCAGGCCCGGGTCAATTTTGCCGTCGTTCTGCTGTAGCAACTCTTTCATCCGCTGCTCGCGCGTAACCGAGGTCGCCCCGTTCATGTACTCTTTGTTCTGCGGCAGGTCCTTCAAGGTGTCGGTTTCAAAATGGTTCGGACAGACAATGGAATCGCCATCCGCTTCACGGACATTGGTCGTTTCCGGAGTTTTTTCCACGACCACAAATTTTCCGTCCGCCCGGCTGCCCACCAGCCAGAGCGTCGAGACAAAGACATGCGCGTCACGGATGATCTTTAGCGCCTCATCCAAATTGTGCGCATGTTGCAATACATCCCGCGCGACGATGGCAACCGGCGTGCCGATCTCATCCGGCAATTTCGTCGGTGCGCCGTTTATGGTCACGCCCACCCCGGCGCGGTTCATGCCCGAAACGACCCCTTTCATTCCCGCCCAGGCCAGCGAAATGAATGGAATACCGCCATCCGGCTCGAACATTTCCACCACCCGGTCGCGGCTGAAAACCTCCGCCGCCTCCCAGTCAAAATTCCGGCCCGTGATGAGATGCGCATTCACGGTCGCGTTGCTCCACGCACCGAACGCCGTGCAGCCCGCGTGGTTCGCGATAAACGGATTATCTATCATCATGTAGGAGACGTCCTGGGCGGCATGGTAATTCAGCAGGCGGTTGTAATAATTTCCCTCTTCAGGATGGTTATCAACGCACCCGAGCGTCGTGCCGTAAATCTCCAGCCGGATTTCTTCCGGCACGAACTCGCTCAAACGACGGTCGCGCCAGAAAATATAATCTTTCAAAAACGATTTTACCCATGGATTTGGCACATAGCTGTGCAGCAATTCAAGGAACTCCGTTTCCAGCGTTTGCATCTTGTCCTGCATCAGCGCACCGTCGGCAAAACCGATCTCCAACGGAGAACCCTTCAAACAAACAACCGGCAAACCTTCGCGCTCGCTTCGCCAGGATTTTCCAAGCATGGTTTTCCCGTCACGCGACTCCGGCTTGAGTTGCAGCACGGAAATGTCCTTCGGCAACGGCGGCGGTTTGGCGATGCTGTGCCGCACTTCGAGAAAAACGACAACCAAACCTGCCAGCAGAAAGATGACTGCCCCCAGCGCGATGCGTTTCAACCATTTTTTTGCACGTTTCACGATAGTTTCAAATACGCTTCGCCGGCCGGCTGGCCGCCGCAGGTGAAATTCGCCCGGGCGGAAACGGTTCCGTTCTCGTCAGCCAGTTTCAAACTCAATTTCAACGTTTCGCCCGGCAAAATCG
This sequence comes from Candidatus Sulfotelmatobacter sp., assembly GCA_035485115.1. Taxonomy (GTDB): domain Bacteria; phylum Verrucomicrobiota; class Verrucomicrobiia; order Limisphaerales; family UBA11358; genus UBA11358. The sequence continues at coordinate 2,250 of DATHOG010000142.1, forward strand.
GGCGTTGAAATTTGGTTTTGACGATTTCACTGATGGAAAATTTTTTGTCGCGCATCCACCCGGCGGCCAGACGGACGATCTCCAGTTGAAAAATTCCGGGCAAAATCGGATGTTGAGGAAAATGGCCGGCGAACACCGCATCGCTGCCAGGAAAGTTGAATTCAAACGCACCGGCCCCATCAGCCAGTGCCACCGGGCCGGAGGTTCGGGCGGCGGAAATGGAATCTTGCATTGTCATTTTCTCAAAATTTTTGTCTCATCGAACATCGTGTCCGGCTGCACGCCGGCCTTGATCTCCACCACGCGCAGGTCCAGGACATAGCGTCCATGGTTTATGATAAAGTGATTGGTTCCTGCCGTCAGCACCGGCGTCGGCAACAACGGCGCGCCGCCAAAAATATTCTGCAGGTCGGACGCCACCCCGTAACGGATGCTGCGCGCGGAAAACATCCGGCTGGTTTGCAGCACCGAAATGGTTCCGTCCGGCTTCACCAATAAGTCCGCCATCACGGCATCAAAAGGGCCGGTCACAATCAGCCGCTTGCCACGCGTGGCACTCAAGGCCAGATAGCCGTTCAGTGGAAATTGTTTTGTCCCTGCGCTAAATACCGCCCGCTGCGTGACAAACGCCTCCGCCGGAAAATTTCCAGCCGGATTCACGGAAACTTTTGGAGGCGCTCCGGCGCACCCGCAAATAAACATCAACACCCCGGCCAGCAAGGCATAACTTGCCCCGGCAAATCGTAAATCGTAAATCGTAAATCGTAAATTATTGAGCATGATTCACGGCCGCCTTCACCTCGTCGATCGGCAGCGGCTGGTTCTGGTCAAATGTCCCGGCGGGAAAGTCCACATTGTATTTTTCCGCACTGAACGTGATCCGGGTCAGGTCGCCGTCCGGCTCGCGCATCACCACTTCACGCGTGGCCGAGAGGTCCGGTGACAGATGGATTTCCATCGAGGACATGATGCCGCGCACGGTCTCGCTTTTC
>DATHOG010000143.1:0-13849 GCA_035485115.1 Candidatus Sulfotelmatobacter sp.
GGCCGTAATAATTCAGGCCGATGAACGTCGAGGCGCGCCGCCGCCAGCCGCCGAGAAACGCGTCGAGCACGAATTTGTTGAAGGTGTAGTGGCTGCCGAGCGCCATGAGGCGGTCCCACGGCGAAAATTCTTTGTAAGCGTGGAAAAAGGTCCAGTTCTTCGCGATACCGACCTCCGGTTTGCGTCCGTTGAAGATTCCCTCGCGCCGGATGACGCGGCTGGCCTTGGCGTGGGCGCGGGCCATGTGGTCCACCACGCGCCGGAATTTCCCGATCTGCCATTTCCCCTGCGGCGGGAATCCGCCGAGCAGATACGCCACACACGCGTAGGTATCGGGTTCGTTGAACGTGTTCCACAAAAAAACCTTTTCCCGCAGCACGGGCACAAGTTGTTTCACGAAATCAACGTAAGCCGCGATCGTCGCGGCATTCGTCCAGCCGCCGGCGGCATTGATCCATGGCGGATTGGAAAAATGGTGCAGCACCACCATCGGCGTGATGTTGGCCGCGAGCAGCCGGTCGATCACATCCACATAACGCGCCAGTTCCTCCCGGTTCAGCGGCGCGAACGGCGCGGACTGCAGGCGCGACCATTCGATGCCAAAACGATACGCATTCACGCCGAGCTTTTGCATCCACACAATATCCTCGCGGTAATGATGATAATGGTTGCACGAGACGCGGCAATTGCCGCCGTCCATCGCGGTGAAATTCGTCCATTCGTTTTCAATGCCACCCTCGACCTGCGTGGGCGAAGTCGCCGTGCCCCATAAAAAATTATCAGGAAAGCGCAAAACCGTTTCTGGCACGGGAGTTTTCAAAATGTGAAATGAAGGGTCAAAGCGCCTGGCAAAATTTTATTCCGGCGGAACATTGATGGTCAGCGGCTCGCGAAACTTTCGCAAAGAGTAAAATGTCCAACTGCTGTCCCCTCTCCCTTGGGGAGAGGGTCAGGGTGAGGGGGAAGTGCGCGCACATTTTCTGCTATTTACCTTTTAACGGCTTGTTCGATGGCCTGGAACAATTTTTTAGACGCGCAATCCATCCAGGCATGAAATTTTTCCACCGGCAGGCGGTCAGGCAGTTCGGCCAGCCGGTCGAGATTGAAGGATTTTTCGGCGATGCCGATGCCGAATTGTTGTGCGTCAATCGCGTTGACCTGCTGCTCGACATGGTTTTCCACCGGCACCAGAAACAGCGGCTTGCCGAGCCACGCAGCTTCGCTCACGGATTCAAATCCGGCGGTACAAACCACATTGCGGCACCCGGCCATCAACCGCAAAAACTTTTCCCCGTCCAGCTTGTGGAACGTCAGCGCAGGCGAATGGTGAAACTCCGCCGGCGCGTCCGGCTTGTCATAAAAACAATGCAGCCTGGTGCCCGGGTTGGCATCGCTCCATTTGATGATCTGCTCGGCATAACCGTGGTTGAGCAGATAGACGAGCGTAAAATTCCCGTTTGGATCCGCAGTGAGCGAGAAAAGCTGTTTCCGCAAAATGGGCGGACCGACGATGATCCGCTTGCCCGGCAGATCCGGCGCCTCGTACAGCGAAAGCGCCAGCTTGGTGGCGCGGGCACCGAGCAGCCAGGTGTAAATCCGCATGCTGATGAGCTGCTTCCACAAATCCGGGGCACGGACGTAGTTCGGATGCTGGAACATGAATTGATGACCGATGGCGACGACCGGCGGACGATGCTTTTTGGTGAGCGTATAAAACGCGGCGACCGGCTCAAAAAAGTTGATGATCACATCCGGTTGCACCTCGCGGATGATGGCATCGAGCTGGCGGACGAGGCCGAAGTATCTTGACAGATTGCCGAGCACGCCGAGCAGCGTGGCCGTATTGCTGACCGCCTTGCTGTCCTTATATTTGAATTCCAGCGTGGGCAATTGCCGGACCGGAATCTTCATCGCCGACGCGAAGTATTCCGGCACCTGCCGGTGCGCGCTCACGCCGAGCGTGACGGCGACGACTTGATGCCCCGCGGCCTCGGCCATTTCCTTCACGGCCATCGCCTGGGTCATATGACCCCGGCCCTCGCCGAGCACGCAAAACATCATTTTCATGAAAATGAATCAGTTGGATCTTGCCGTCAAAATCTTCCACCAGCGCGGTGCAGCTTTCCACCCAGTCGCCGCAGTTCAAATAATCCACATCGCCGATCTTTTTTATCTCCGCCCGGTGGATATGGCCGCAAATGACACCGTCGGCCTTCTGGTTGCGCGCCATCTGGGCCAGGGTTTCCTCATATTCCGTCACGAATTTCACCGCCGACTTCGCCTTGAATTTCAAGAACGCCGCCAGCGACCAGTAACCGAAACCCATGACCCGCCGCAACCGGTTGAAATACAGGTTAAAATCCAAAATCCAGTTGTAAAGATGCGAACCAAGTTTTTCAAGCAGATGATTGAAGTGAGTCAGGCCGTCCGCCTGATGGCCGTGGATCACCAGATATTTTTTCCCGTCAGCCGCGGTGTGGATAACTTCGCGCGCAATGGTGACGCTGCCGAAGCGCATCCCGAAAAATTGCTCGATGAACTCGTCGTGGTTGCCGGAGATGTAGATCACCTGGGTCTGCTTGCGGCTTTTGCGGAGCAGTTTTTGGATGAGCGTGTTGTAATCATCGCGCCAGTACCAGCGGAACTTCAGCTCCCAGCCGTCAATGAAATCGCCGACGAGATACAGGTACTTGCAATCCACCACCCGCAAAAAGGCGAGCAGTTCCTCGACCTGCGCATGGCGCGTGCCGAGATGAATGTCGGAGATCCAGACCGAGCGGTATTTCTTCGGCTCGGACTCGGCGGTAAAAAGTTCAGGATGGGCGACCATAAAGTTATTCACTCTATTCACTACTATCCACATGCGCTGTGAATAACTTCAAGTGCAAAGGCGGTTTGTTGCCGTTTTGTAACAATTCTGTGACCTGTTTGATGAAATTAGCGGCCTGATTTGGGCGGGATTCAGGGAATCATCCCCTTCTTCATCGTCATCCTCAATATCTCGGTTTGGGCTTTAGGCTTTTGCCTTTAGCCTTTAGACTTAAAAAACATGCCGGACATCGAAAAACCCAACAAAGCCAGCCGCCGCATCTTCACCCTCGCGGCGGTTGTGCTGGCGTTTGACCAGGCCACCAAATGGCTTGTGCTGAAAAAGATTTTCCCCGGTGATGAGATCACCGTCATCCCCGGTTTTTTTAACCTCACCCACCGCGCCAATACCGGCGCGGCCTGGAGCATGTTCACCGGCAATAATTTTCTGCTCGCCACCGTCGCGATCATCGCCCTCGTCGTGCTCTGGATTTCCCGCCGGCATTTCAGCGCCGACCGCATTCTCGGCCAGCTTGCCTTCGGCCTCATCTTCGGCGGCATCATCGGCAACCTTTGTGACCGTATCTTCCACCACGCCGTCGTGGATTTCCTGCACTTCTACATGGCGCGGCGCGGCACGTACGAAGTTTGGGATTTTCCCGCGTTCAATATCGCCGATTCCGCCATCTGCACCGGCGTCGCCATCATCTTTCTCATCAACTGGAAAGGCGATTCCGCACCGCAATCCGCGTCATGAATTCGCGCCTGGAAAAATTCACTGTCGAACTGTCGCGTCCAGGCATACGTTTCGATACGTTTTTGCGTGAACGGTTTCCAGCCGCTTCGCGCGGTGCAATGCAGCGACTCATCGAACAAGGCCACGTCCGCGTCAACGGCCATGGGGTGAAACCAAGCCATACGCCGCGCTCCGGCGAACAGGTTGAAATCTATTTTCCCGAACCGAAATCCGCCGAGGCCAGGCCCGAAGAGATTCCATTGGAAATATTGTTCGAGGACAAATCGCTGCTGGTCCTCAATAAACCCGCCGGGATCGTCGTGCATCCCGCCGCCGGGCACGAGGAACACACGCTGGTCAACGCCTTGCTGCACCACTGCCGTGGTTCATTGAGCGGCATCGGCGGCGTCGCGCGTCCCGGCATCGTGCATCGCCTCGACAAGGAAACCAGCGGCTGCCTGGTCGTCGCCAAAAATGACAAGACCCACCTCGCGCTCTCCAAACAATTCGCCGAACGCACCGTGAAAAAATTTTACGACGCGCTCGTCATCGGCGTGCCGAAAACCGATTCCGGCGAAATCCTCGCCGCCATTGCGCGCCATCCCACGCACCGCAAACGCATGGCTGTCCACACTGGCAGCAATGGACGCGCCGCGCACACGACCTGGCGCATTTTGGAAAACCTGACCCTCGCCGCGCATGTCGAGGCCGAGATCCACACCGGTCGCACGCACCAGATCCGTGTCCATTTCCAGCACCTCGGCCACCCCCTGCTCGGTGATGAAACTTATGGCGCGAAGCAGAACAACAAGTTTTCCGAGGCGACAAATTTCTCCGCCCCGCGCGTGATGCTGCACGCGCACAGACTTTCCTTCATCCATCCGCGCACCGGCAAGACCGTGAAATTTGAAGCACCACTGCCCGCAGACTTTGCAGCCGCACTGAAACTGCTACGCAAAATTGCCGCCAAAAAATAAAATCACCGCCGCTGCATCACGCAACGGGCGGTGAAAGTGTTTGTATGAGATTTTTAATTCGCGATAAATTCGCGCGGGTCCGTCACCTTGCCCGTCAACGCGCTCGCCGCCACCGTCGCCGGCGACGCGAGGAACACCTGCGATTCCTTATCGCCCATGCGGCCGGGGAAATTGCGGTTCGTGGCGCTGATGCACTTGATGCCGGATTTGTTGATACGGCCGAACGTATCCACCGGCCCGCCCAAGCACGCCGCGCAGCCGGCGTTCTCAGTCATCTGCACCCCGGCGTTCACCATCACGTCCCAGATCGTTTCGTTGCCCCAGTACGTCGTCTGCAAATCGCGGACGATGTCCGGCGTCGCCGGCACGCCGAAGGTGTCGATGACCACCTTCTTGCCGCGCAACACGCGCGCGAACTCCACGAAGTCGCTCGTCTTGCCGCCTGTGCAACTGCCCACGTATGCGCGGTCCAGTTTCATGCTGCCCATGTCCTTGGCCTTCTTACGCTGGCCCGGATCGGGATGGCACGCGACCGTCGGTTCGAGCTTGCTCAAATCCACAATGAGTTCGTAAACGAACTTCTGTTCCTTGTCCGGCTCGACCGGCGTGTAGGCGGCCTTCGTGCCGTTCAATTTCACGCGCGCGTCCACATATTCCGCCGTGCGCGAATCGAATTCAAAAATGGCGTTTTTGCCGCCCGCTTCGATCGCCATGTTCGCGATCGTCATGCGGTCGTCCATCGAAAGGCTCGCGGCACCGGAACCGTCGAACTGCATCGCCCGATACGTCGCCCCGTCGAAACCGATTTCACCGATGCAATGGAGGATGATGTCCTTCGCCATCACGCCGGGTTGCAACTTACCTTCCAGGCGGAAATGCATCGTCTCCGGAACCTTGATGAGCAATTTGCCCGTGCCCATGACGAATCCGGCATCCGTGTTGCCGATGCCCGTGGCGAACTGGTTGAACGCCCCCGCCATGCATGTGTGCGAATCCGTGCCGAACAGCACTTCGCCCGGACGCGTGTGGCCCTTCGCCGGCAGCGCCGTGTGGCAGACACCTGCGTAACGCGAACCGTACTGCTTTTTCATCGTGCCCTTGGTCACGTCAAATTTCCAATGGCCCTTCGGGTCATCAATGACGTCGTAAAAATACTCCAGCCCCTGCTCGCTGGAAAACTCGCGCAGGATGTCCACGTTGCGGTTCGACTTCGAATCCGCGGTGAAAATGTAGTGGTCGGGAATGATGACAATCTTGTTTTTGTCCCAGACCTTCGCGTCCTTGCCGAACTCGCGCTTGAACACACCGATCGTGCCCGGGCCGCACACGTCGTGCGTCATGAGCACGTCCGCATTCACCCAGATATTATCGCCGGACTGCACGCTGGCCTTGCCGGAAGCGCGGGCGAGTAGTTTTTCTGTCAACGTCATAAAGTTTAATTCCTGCTGTGCTTCTTTGCGGGCGCATCATCCAAAGAAACGATGTGCAATGAATCCAACCGCATAATACTGTCGGTGTCATCTGTCACCAAAACCACACTGCCACCAATGGCCACATAATCCGGGTGTTTCACCAAAATTCGCCTGCCATCAGACAGGCAAATCTTGAACGGGATGAACGGAGCTTGATGCAAACGTTCACGGATAGTTTTCGTGTTTAACATACGACTATGTGAATAGAGTAGCTGAATTGCGCGGCAAGTTCAACTGCGGCTTTGGTTGTAGTGTCGAGGCAGTGCCTTGAACGATTCCATGCCAAATGTTTCCCTGTTCCGAAAACTGGGGGCGCGTCAGTGCCGTGCCCGCCGCCTCTTGGAACGAAGGCGCTAGGTTTTGCCTTTAGCACCGGAAAAATTTCGTCAACTGCTTCACCCCGGTGGCCATTGCAGATGCCGCCCGCCAAGGATGTGGCAGTGCAGATGCGGCACCGTCTCGCCGCCATCCTTGCCGTTGTTGATGACCAGCCGGAAACCACCCTGGTCCAGATGCAATTGTTTTGCGACCTCGGCGGCCTTCAACAACAGATGGCCGAGCACCATCTGGTCATCGGCCTGCGCCTCGGCGATGCGCGGAATCGGTTTCTTCGACACGATCAGGACATGCACCGGCGCCTGGGGATGGATGTCGCGGAAGGCAAGGACAAGGTCATCTTCATACACGATCTGCGCGGGAATTTCGCGCGCGATAATTTTTTCAAAAAGGGTTTTCATCAGTTTTTAGTTTTAAAAGCGTTTTCAAAAATTTCTAAAGCCGTGGGGGTTGTCGTGCGCTGTCCCCCTCATCCTGACCTTCTCCCGCCGGGAGAAGGAACAGCCGTTGACTGCTTTCATAAAACTCGCAAGCCACCAGGCTGTAGCCGCCTTCCTTTCTGCGAGAGACAAGCAGCATCGCCTTGTCGAAAAACTGCGAGCGTTTCCCCCTCTCCCCAAGGGAGAGGGCCGGGGTGAGGGGAAAGTGAGCGACATATACAATGGTCCTGGTTTTATCAAACCACCTTCGCCCCCCACCGTCTTCCAGCCAGAAACTATTCCACCACCAGCGAGCAGTCCTTCTGTTCCGGCTCGGCCACAAGGCATTGGCGGAGGTAGCCGACGATCTGTTCCTGCATCTGGTCGCAGCGCGGGCTCCAGCGTTGCGCGCCGGCCAGCCGCTTGACGCAGCCGCGCAGGCCACGGAAACGCAGCACGCGCGGGGCGTGGCGGAGCTGCGCGCGGAGTTCATCCCGCAGGCGCGGGAAGAAAAAGAGTTCCAGGGTCTCGGGAGCTTCGGGCGCGAGGTCGCCCAGGTCGGCTTCGCGAAGGTTCTTTGCCGGCGCGGACTGGTCGGCAAAAAGCGTAAGACCCAGTCCGTGCAGAGCCTTTTCCAGCGCCTGCGCAAATTCACCGACCGTCACCATTTCGCGTTCGAGCTCGACCTTGAAATAATGGAACACGGACGCCGCCGCGTGACGAAGCGTCTCGGCATCGATCAGGCCTTCCGAATTGCCCGCGATCTCGATGCTGATCATCTCCACGGAACACGGCACGCTCTCGCCGTTCGTCAGTTGGAAAATCAGATGGCCGGACTGGAGCGCGATCATTTGGCCGCCTCCAGTTTTTTGACTTCTTGCACGAAGTCGGTCGCTTCCTCGAAACGGCGGTACACGCTCGCATAACGGACATAGGCGACATCGTCCAGCCCACGCAAACCATCCATCACGAGCTTGCCAATCTCCTCGCCGGGAATTTCCGTCTCGAATTTTGCGGTGACGACCGCGACGATATGGTCCACCAAATCATCGAGGGATTTGGGGGACACCGGGCGTTTCTGGCAGGCTTTGCGGATACCGTTCAAAAGTTTTTCACGCGAAAATTCCTCCCGCCTTGCGTCACGCTTCAAAACCATCAAGCCCTCGTGCTCGACCTCTTCATAAGTCGTGAAGCGATGGTTGCAAGAAAGGCATTCGCGGCGGCGGCGGATGGTCGCGCCTTCTCGGGAGGCACGCGAATCAATGACTTTATCTTCCTGACAACCGCACTTGGGACAACGCATAAAACCACAGCTAATTGTGGTCGTCCTTTTGTACCACACAGTATTTTGCGGTGTCAAGGAACTGTTATTCACTCCAAACCGTTGCATCAGCCCTCCTATTGACGAAAACGGCTCTTGCTATTGCCCTTTTTTCGGATAAATTTTGCGGCTCGCGTTTTCGGAAAAAATCCGGCGCACAGTCTATTTTTATGGCAACAGCAAACGACCTCCGCCGCGGCATGGCGATCAATTACAACGGCGACATCTGTGTCGTCCTCGAATTCCAGCATCGCACGCCGGGCAACCTCCGCGCGTTCGTGCAGGCCACGCTCCGCAGCCTCAAGACCGGCAAGGCTTCCGATGTGCGTTTCAGCTCCACTGAACGCATTGAACCCGTGCCCATGATGAACACCAAGATGGAATTCAGCTATATGGACGGCACCGATTTCGTCTTCACCGACCCGACAAACTATGAAACCGTCACGCTGGCGGCCGAACTCGTGGGCGAGGCCAAAGATTTTCTGGTGGAAAATGCCACGGTAACTGTCACTTTTGTCGAGGAAAAGGCCATCAGCGTGGAAATCCCTTCCAGCGTCGTCCTGACCGTCACCGATGCGCCCGAAGGTGTGCGTGGCGACTCCGCCAACAACGTGCAAAAAGCCATCACCCTGGAAACCGGCATCGTGGTGCAGGCCCCGCTATTCATCAAGACCGGCGAAAAGATCAAGATCGATACCCGCACCCGCAAATACATGGAACGGGCTTGAGCCGGAACGGCAAATTTTTAAAAGCCCGCCGCCCGGCGGGCTTTTTTGTTGCCAAAATTTTCCTGGAACGTTTGAAAAAATATTATAGCCATTCGAAGCGAGGATTTTTGAGTTTTGGCGAGGCTTCGGCGAAGGCGCAGGTTTGAAAAACCCTGTAACTGAGCCGAAACGAAGCCAAAACTCAAAAAGACCGCCCTCGTTTCACCCAAACCGAATGGCTATTATATTTTTGAAAATGTTCTAATTCCGGTGGAAAAGTTTTGCAACCGCAATTCATTCGGTTAATCCTTGATTAAACGCCATGTCAGGGCAGCCAAAAGGTGAAAAAATTTTCCGCGGCATCGCCGTCCACGCCGGCGTCTGTCGGGGCAAGGTCCTTGTCCTGCACCGGGCGCGGCACATCATCGCGCGCCGGGATATTTCCCCCGACAACATTGAGAGCGAGGTCAAACGCTTCGAACATTCGCTCGTCCGCACCCGCACCCAGATCAACGAGGTCCAGCGCCGCGTAACGCAAAACATGAGCTCGGCCGAGGGCGACATCTTCGAGGCGCACCTCATGATGCTCGAGGACCGCGTCGTGATCGACGAGGTCATGCGCATGATCCGCGAGCAAAAGGTGAACGCGGACTATGCCTTTCATACCGTCTGCGACCGTTATATCGCCGCCATGGAACAGGTGGACGACGATTATCTGCGCGAGCGCGCCGCCGACATGAAAGACTTGACCGGCCGCATGCTCGACAACCTGCTCGAGGTGAAGGACTCCTTCGACCTGAGACATCTTTCCGAGCCCTGCATCCTCGTCGCGCACGAGTTGAGCCCGTCCACCACCGCGCAGTTGAACAAAAAACTCGTGCTCGGTTTCGCCACCGACATCGGCGGCAAAACCTCGCACACGGCCATCATGGCCCGTTCGCTGGACATCCCCGCCGTCGTCGGCCTCAAGGATATCAGCGATGAACTGGAGGCCGGTGACTACATTTTGCTCGATGGCTATAACGGCACGGTCATCGTCAACCCCACGGACAAGACGCTGTTTGAATACGGCCAGCTTGAAAAAAACAAGGCGTCGCTCGATGAAAAACTCCACGAGATCATCTCGCAGCCGGCCGTCACGCTTGATGGCAAGGCCATTCATCTTTCCGCGAACATCGAGGATCAGTTTGACGTGGAGGCTGTCATCCAGCACGGCGCGGACGGCGTCGGCCTTTTCCGCACGGAATTCCTGTTCATCAACCGCGAAAATTTCCCGGGCGAGGAGGAGCAGTTCCAGGTTTATCGCCAGGTCGCGGCCGCGTTGAAACCGCATTCCGTCATCATCCGCACCCTCGATCTGGGCGGTGACAAGTTTGCGTCACAAATGCAGATCGCCAAGGAAGTGAATCCGTTTCTCGGCTGGCGGGCGATCCGTTTCTGCCTCGCGCAGCCGGAAATGTTCCGCGCCCAGCTCCGGGCGATCTTGCGCGCCAGCGCCGAGGGCAACATCAAGATGATGTACCCGATGATTTCGGGCCTCGATGAATGGAGCCGCGCGGCGAAGTTGCTGGAGGAATGCAAAAACGAACTGCGGACGGAAAAACTTCCGTTTGATGAAGCCATGGCCGTCGGCGCGATGATCGAAATCCCGTCCGCCGCGCTCATTGCCGGCTCGCTGGCCAAACACGTGAAGTTTTTCAGCATCGGCTCGAACGATTTGATCCAATACACGCTGGCTGCCGACCGCACGAACGAAAAAGTTTCGCACCTGTACGAACCGACGCATCCCGCCATTATCCGCCTCGTGAAGATGACCGTGGACGCCGCGCACGCGAACGGCCTCTGGGCCGGCGTCTGCGGCGAGATCGGCGGCGACCCCGTGCTGGTGCCGCTGCTCATCGGTCTCGGCGTGGACGAATTGAGCTGCGCGCCCGCCGTGATCCCCGAGGTGAAATACATGATCCGCCGCATCAAATTCGAAGAGGCAAGGGCCCTGGCCGAATTCGCCCTGCAATGCGAATCGCCTTCGGAAATCTACACCCGCTGCCTCCAGCTCGCCCGCGATTCCGCGCCCAGTTTGTTCGACGACAAAAACTGACGCGGTCATCATCCGTAGCCGCGGACGTTAGTCCGCGCCATCTAGAGAATCCCGACGTCGACTGCTACATCACTTCGCCGTCACCCCGGCATAATTTTTCTTACCTTTGCGAAGCAGAACACGCCCGCCGCGAAGCAAATCACTTACGGTAACCAGACGCTGAAAATTCGTCTCGCGGACATTATTGATGCTCACGCCGCCGCCCTCGACATCTTTGCGCGCCTGGCCTTTGGACGGACACAAACCCGCGGAAACCAAAAGTTCGACAAGTGGGATTCCCGCGTCACCAAATTTTATTCTCTCCATGTCCTTCGTTGGTACTTCGTCAAAAATGCAATCAAGCGTTTCCGGAGGCATGTTTACAAGCTCCACCGTACCGCCAAATAGAAGCACGCTTGCTTGTTCGGCTGCCAAGGTCGCCTTTTCGCCATGAATCAAATTAGTCGTCGCCTTTGCCAGCGCTTTGTGCGCCGCCCGTGCGCCAGGATTTTCTACGTGTTGTTTTTCGAGCGACTCGATTTCTTCCTTCGACAAAAATGTGAAATATTTCAGATACCCGATCACGTCACGGTCGTCGGTGTTGATCCAGAACTGGTAAAATTTATAGACGCTCGTCCTTTTGGGATCGAGCCAGATGGCGCCGGCGACCGTCTTGCCGAATTTCGAACCGTCCGCATTCGTGATGAGCGGCAGCGTGAGCCCGAAAACCTGCCGGCCCAGTTTTTTGCGCGTGAGTTCGATGCCCGCCGTGATGTTGCCCCACTGGTCGCTGCCGCCGATCTGCAATTCGCAGTTCGCCTCGCGGCAAAGCACCATGAAATCGAACGCCTGCAATAGCATGTAGCTGAACTCGGTATAGCTGATGCCCACCTCGCGGTCCTCCATGCGCGCCCGCACGGATTCCTTGGCGACCATCTGGTTGACGGAAAAATGCTTTCCGATGTCGCGTAAAAATTCCAGGAACGAGATGCCGGTCGTCCAGCTGGCATTGTCCACGAGCCGGGCGGAGTTTTGTTTCGTTTCAAAGTCGAGCAGCTTCGCGAGTTGCACCTTCACGCTCGCGATGTTGTTGTCCAAAACTTCCTTCGTCAGCAACTGCCGCTCCTGCGATTTGCCGCTGGGATCGCCGATCGAACCCGTCGCGCCGCCGGCCACGGCAATCGGGTGATGCCCGAGCAATTGAAAGCGCCGCAACGCCAGCAAAGGCACCAGGTTGCCGACATGCAGCGAATCTGCCGTCGGGTCGAATCCACAGTAAAGGGTAATGGGCGCGGATATTTTTTTGGTCAGTTCCGCCGTGTCGGTGCAATCAGCGATCAGGCCGCGCCATTGTAATTCTTCCAAGATGCTCACGGCGGAAGGATAAATTGGAAGTTAAATCGACGGAAGATTTTTCCGCCACGAATCGGGATGCCGATGGAGATGCATTACCGCGAGAATCAGAACTTCGCCGTTTTCAATCGTGTAAATGATGCCGTAAGGAAAACGATGCGTGCGACAGCGGCGGATGTCCTTGTCGAGCGGTTGCCACGCCTCCGGCCATTGGCCGATCCGTAGGATAGTTTCTCTGACTTCCCTCAGAAAGTCGTACCCCAGACTGGAAACACCATTCTCATAGTAACGCGCCGCATGCCGCAATTCCTCTTTTGCCGGCGGCAGCAAACGGAACTTCATTTCTTCAATTCGGCTTCAATGGATTTAAGCGCACCCTCGCCATCAAGCGCCTTCAATGTGCCCAGGCGAAACGCGTCAAGCCGGCCGTGCGATTCCGCGAGCCACGCGCGATCAATCACTTTTTGCTCCGCCGGATCAAGGCTCTGCCAAAGCGCGTCGATCATATGCACCTTTTCTTCGGCGGAAAGCTTCAATGCTTCTTTTTCCAAAACCGTGCCGCTCATAAGAAAACATTACCGCGAACCGCGAACCCTTGCAAGCAGCCAGAATCATCGTCTGTTCATCGATATTGTTTGGGGAAAACAAGGAGAAATCGGACAACTTTGGACTTTGGACTTTGAACTTTGGACTTTAACCTTCGCTCGTGTCAAAAATGCTGAAAGCCTCCGGTGCCATGGCCGCCGCGACCCTGTTGAGTCGCGTACTCGGCATGGTGCGCGTGATGGTTTACGCACGGTTCATGGGGGACGGCTGGGTCGCGGGCGCCTTCACCTTCGCATTCCAGATTCCAAGCCTGTTCCGCCGGTTGCTCGGCGAAGGTGCGCTGACAGCGGCGTTCATCCCGATTTTTAAAGAGAAGGAAAAAAATCACGGCGACATTGAGATGTGGAAGGCGGCCAACGCCGTTATCTCCGGCCTCGTTGTGGTGGCGAGCGTGCTCATCGCGCTGGTCATGGCTGGCATCGCCATCACGCTGGCAATACACGAATTCGACGCCAGCACCGGGCTGATGTTGCGACTCCTGTTCGTGATGTTTCCCTACATGCTGCTCGTGTGCATCGCGGCGGCGATGATGGGAATGCTTAATGCGCGCGGCCATTTTTTTATCCCGGCCATGGGGTCAACGATGCTAAACCTGGTGATGATCGGGAGCGTTTTATTTTTTGCGCCGAAACTGGGTTTGGAGTTGCCGAAAGAAGCGCGGCTGCCGGTGCAAATTTTTGCGCTGGCTTACGGCGTGCTTGTTGCAGGCGTGGCCCAGGCGGCGTTTCAGGTGCCGACACTTTGGCATGAAGGTTTCCGTTACCGCTGGGTTTCGCCGTGGAAAAACGAGACCGTCCGGCTCGTCGCCACGCGGATGATTCCTGGCACCATCGGCGTTGCGGCGTTTCAACTCAATGTCCTGATCGTGCAGAGCCTTGCGTTCTGGATCAACCCGCAAATCAACGCATCGTTTGAATACGCCGTGCGGCTGATGGAACTGCCCCAAGGCATGTTCGGCATCTCGCTAGCAACGTATTTACTGACGTCGTTAAGCGGGCTGGCGGTTGACAAAAATTATCCCGAATTCCGCGCGCAAC
>DATHOG010000144.1:0-2639 GCA_035485115.1 Candidatus Sulfotelmatobacter sp.
CAATCGAGATAGCCGTGCTCGACGTAGCGCGAGATTTCCTGCGCGCGGATGAGCCGGATCTCCAGCTCGTCATCGTCCACATACGGCACGTACGAGCGGCTGCTGACCTGGATGTGGTAGCCGGCCTTCCCAAGCTTCTCGATGGTCGCGTCCTGCAAACTGCCTTTCGGCAGGCCGAATTTTAGTTTCTTGCTCATTGATTTCGTTAAACCGTTGAATCGTTAATTGGCTAAATTGTAGCAACGCCAGGCTGCTTCAACAATTCAACAATTCATTCGGTAGTGTCTTAATTGGTGGGGCGAGCGTCCTCGCGAGCCGCTTAAACCGAAGGCTCACGACGGCTCGCGGGGACGCTCGCTCCACCGGGTTCCTTGAAATTAAGACACTGCCATTCATTCCGTTTCCCGTTTTAAATTTCGCTTCACCCGGGCGCGGGAAAACTTTTTCGATGATTCCTTCACGCGCGTGACGGGGTTAATTGTCCAAGTTCGGCGCGGCAAGGCCAACTTTTTTTTGACCTTCTTCATGCAAAATTTGTTTTATGGCGCGTTTTGGATCTGCCAGTCGTCGGCAGTTTTCTTAAGTTGATAGGTATAAAAGCCCGTCACGGCACCGCCGGCGTACCATTTGCCGATGGCCGCCACCGAGCCGTCATCCTCCGGCTCGCCGATGTCCACGCTCAGGATCATCGCCGCCTGGTCGGTGTCCTTGTCGCGCGGTGCGAGGTTTGGCTGCACGTTGATGCGATAGGTCTCCTTCACCGGCGGCTTGCGGCCGGGAAACTTTTTCTGGATCGCGGAAACTATATCATCGTCCGCCTGCAAAAAGATCGCCGAATATCCGCCATCGTCCCAAAAATGCCGCGAGAGCAGGTCGCTGAACACCGCCAGCTCGATTTTCCGTTCCTCCGTCTCCGGCAGCGATATTTTCTTTGGCGGCGAAACCGTGCTCGAATTGGTATCGAACTTCGATGCGGCTTCGCTGCTGCTGAATTCAATATCTGTCTTGTCCGCGCCGCAGCCGGTGAAAAGTAAAATCGGAACCCCCAACACGGCGGCGGCGAAGCAAGCAACAACGTATCGGGATAATATTTTCATTTCCGGTTTCTCCACCAGTCCTTGAAACTTTCCTGCGCCAGCGGCGGCAAGTCACGCGAATTGGTCCATGGCTTCACCGGATCCAACGGTGTGCGGTTCAATAAAGTTTGCACCGGCTGAAATATCCGGGCCATTTCCATCCCGAATTTCCAAAGCGTCGGACGTTTGGCACCAAAGGCGAATAATTTGAACCCAACCTGTTCCCCAAACGACGGTTTTTGTTTCACCGCATTGCGGCGGTTTTGCAACAAATGATGATGCAGGTCAATTTTCACCGGGCATGTCTCGGTGCAGGCGCCGCAGAGCGAGCTGGCGCCGGAAAGATGTTTCCAATCCTGCAAGCCGCGCAAGTGCGGCGTGATGACCGAGCCGATGGGCCCGCTGTAAGTCGTGCCGTACGTGTGACCGCCGACGTTGCGGAAAATCGGGCAAACGTTCAGACATGCGCCGCAGCGGATGCAATGCAGCGCGTCGCGTTGCTCGGCGTCGGCGAGCAGTTCCGTGCGATGATTGTCGAGCAGCACGATGTGCCATTCCTCCGGGCCGTCCGATTCGCCGGGCTGGCGCGGGCCGGAATACATCGTGTTGTAGCAGGTCAACGCCTGACCGGTGCCCATCGTCGCCAGCATCGGCAAAAACAGCGCGAGATCCTCGAACTTCGGCAGCACCTTTTCGATGCCGATGAGCGAAATCATCGTCTTGGGGAGCGCGGCGGTGAGGCGCGCGTTGCCCTCGTTTTCCGTGATGGATATCATGCCGGTTTCGGCGATGGCGAAATTCGCGCCCGTGATGCCGATATCAGCGGTGATGTATTTCTGCCGCAACACCCGCCGGGCCACCATCGTCAACTCTTCCGGACTGTCCGATGACGCTTCGCCGAGTTCCTTTTGGAATAATTCGCGAATTTCGTCACGCGTCAGGTGCATCGAGGGAAATACGATGTGGTACGGCGCTTCGTGCCGGAGTTGCACGATGAATTCGCCGAGGTCGGATTCCACCACCACAAGACCGGCCTTTTCCAATGCCTCGTTGAGGTGGATCTCCTCACTGGTCATCGCCTTGGACTTGATGACGGACTTTGCTTTTTTGTCCTGAACAATCTTGAGCACGATATCGCGCGCCTGAGCCGCGGTACTTGCCCAATGGACTCTTGCGCCGCGCGATTCCAGCTTGGCGGCGAACTGCTCCAGATGAGTGTCGAGATGATTGACCGCCTGCCATTTGGTCTCCGCGGCGAGCTGGCGCGCGCCCTGCCAGTCCTGAAACGACGCCTTGCGCAGGTCGCGTACGATCTCGTAATTGCGCAACGCCGTGCGGATGATTTTGCGATGGCGCAAATCCTTCGTCATCACGCCGGCGGCGGATTTGAATTGGGAAACGAAATTCATTTACGGTTCAATACCAGTACTGTCCGGTTAAGGTTTTACTAAAACATGATACCAACCAATAAAAATAAAGGTGAAACCGCTGGCCGAAGGTGTGATCGATTTGAAATCGGCTCGCACTTTAAACCTGCGGATTTGTGTGGAAATCTGCATAAAT
>DATHOG010000145.1:0-4044 GCA_035485115.1 Candidatus Sulfotelmatobacter sp.
CTTGACTGGTCCGGCCTTCTCCCTCCCCATGAACCTAGTCAGCGGCCCGGATGATTTTCGCGAAGGTAGAAATGTGCAACTGCTGTTCCTTCTCCCCAAGGGAGAAGGTCAGGATGGGGGGGACGGCGACGCTCATTTCAAATGGTACGGGTATAAAATTTGGATGACTACTTTCCCCTCGCCCCGGCCCTCTCCCTTGGGGAGAGGGAGAAACGCGCACTGCGTTTCGGCCCTGGAACGCGTCGGGTGGTTCAGGGGTTCAAAGCGCGTAACACCATGGAATAAACGGCCACAGTTTTTCTTTAAACGCTCTACACCGCTTTCTCCCTAGCTTTTTTGGCGGTGATGGCGTCGGCGAACCAGATTACGTCGTCCAAAAATTCGGCGGCGCGTTTGTCGTAGGCAGGATCGTAGGTGCCGTCGTCTTTGAAGCTGTCGTGGACGCGCGAAACGGAAAGGGCCTCGGGAACCGGCACGGCGCCCGCGCCGATCATGACCAGGCGCAATTGCGCGAGGCAATTGATGCCGCCAAAGCCGCCGGCACTCACGGTGGCGATGCCGACGGGTTTGCGCTCGTATTCCGGCAGTAGATAATCCAGCGCATTTTTCAAGACGCCGGGATAGCCGTTGTTGTATTCCGGCGTGACGATGACGAGGGCGTCGGCGCGCCCGATTTTTTCGCCGAATTCCTTCAGGCCCGGCGGCGGATCGTCACGGCGATGCAGCCGTTCCTCCATGATGGGGAAATTCAATTCGAGCAGATCGAGCAGTTCGGTCTGGACGCCGCTACGCGCCGACAATTTTTTCAGGACGAACTGCGCGACTTTGATGCTCTGGCGATCGCGCCGGGTGCTGCCGCAGATGATGGGGATGTAAAACATAATGGCCTTGTTGGTTGGGTCTCCATTAAAACAAACCCAGTCCGACGGTCACGACCAAAATAGTCCGAGCCGGACGGGCAATCGGGACGGGATGGCTCGAATGCAGATGAGCGCTTCCGATTATAATCAGCGTTTAGGAATGCCTTTTGGATGAAAATGCGTCGTTGATGTGATTTAAATCACTATGTTTGAAAAGTTTAAGTGGATTGGGCGCGGCCGGAAAATAATTGTATTTTGGATGCGCGGCGCAACGGGTCGTTTGGCGGGAACGTGTTAAAATTTGAAATTCGAATGACGAAATTCGAATGACGAAAGCGGAAACGCATGAGAATTGCGGATTTGCAGTTTGTTCTTTGACATAGCCACAGAGTGGCGCTTGTTGTGAGCCAAAGCGCGAGGTGCCGGGCTGGAATGGCTTGAACCAAACCATTCCAGTCCGAGCCGCACCAACCTGGTGCTGGGCATCGCAATTTTCGGGTCTCGGACTAAAAATCCACGTTTATGTTCGCTTATGGGCCGGAGAAATCTACGCGTATGTTCGCTTATGTTCGGATAAATTCGCTTATGTTCGCTTAACGGGGAAAATTTTTTCACCACTAAGACGCAGAGGCACGGAGGCGAAGGTCCTTCCGGACGGGCATTATCCGACTGAATCAAACTAAATCCGACCTGATGGGAAGTCGAGGACGAGGACGAGAAAGAGAAAGAGGACGAAGGAGGCGAGATGAGACGATCAGGTCTTCCGGTCCCAGCGGAACTTCCGGTCGCTTTCCTTGATGGGCAGGTCGTTGATGCTGGCGTAGCGGAACTTCATGTACCCGAGGTCGTCGAACTCCCAGTTTTCGTTGCCATGGGCGCGGTACCATTGGCCGGAGTCGTCTTGATATTCGTATTCAAAGCGCACGGCGATGCGATTGCCGGTGAAGGCCCAAAGTTCCTTTTTTAAGCGGTAATCCAGCTCGCGGTTCCATTTGCGGCGCAGAAATTCAACGACTTGCGCGCGGCCCGTTAGGAACTCGGCGCGGTTGCGCCATTCAGTGTCCTCGGTGTAGGCCAGCGAGACGCGTTCGGGGTCGCGGCTGTTCCAGGCATCCTCGGCGGCCTGGACTTTCTGGCGTGCGGTTTCCTCGGTGAACGGCGGCAGGGGCGGGCGTGGATTCATGGCAGTTGGGTTGGTCTCAAGTTCGGCGATAGTGTAGCGCGGGATGATGTATTTGGGACAGTTCCAATCGTTTGAAATGTTCAAAACACCACTGTCTGCCAGCCTTCGGCGAGGTAGCGGTGGATGCTCGCGAGTCCGTGTGTGCCGGCGAGGTTGTTATCTTTGATGGCCGGCAAGCCGCAGGCCTTGACGCTGTCTGCGGCACCGAAGACCACGGCGCAATGATGGCACGCGCCAGCAACCGATGACCGGACGCTTTGATAAAGACCGTGAGCCGGATGGGCGGGCTGAGAGAGTTCCGCCGGCCAGCGCGTGCCGGTGCCGGTGAAGAGAATTTCGGTTTCGTCGCCCTGCTGGACGGCTTCGGCGGCGATTGCCAACGCGTTGAACATGCGGCCGAGCGCTTCTTCACCGGCTTTGGGATCGGACAGGATGATGATGGCAGTTTTCATTTTCAGTTTGGTTTTGATTGTTGTTAATGTTTGGCCGCACCGGGTCGTGGCGACATGCGAGACCATGGACTGATTTTGCGGAATGGGATAGCGGGCATAAAATCGGGGGATACCCACAAATTGGTGTAAATTTATGACGGCGAGCGACAAAAAATTTCTGAAACTCATGCCCAAATTGAATTCCGGGCGCGTGGATGTGCTGCTGGAGGACGTTCTCGGCTGCCGCTGGACGGTCAGCGTGTTGCGGGCGGTGTCCCAGGGTGTGCGTCGCCCGGGCGCGCTGGAACGCCACATCGAAGGCATCAGCACCAAGGTGCTGGGCGACCGGCTGAAGCAATTCACCAAGGCGGGAATTTTTGAGCGGGTCGTTTATCCGGAGATTCCACCGCGCGTAGAATACCGGTTGTCGAACTTCGGAACGAAATTTCTACGGTTGCTGAAGGAGGCGGAGAAATTGCAGGCGGAACTGGATAACGAGAGGGCGTAGAGAAAAGTGCGAGCCGCACGGACCTCGCAGAAAGACTATTGCGCACCGGGCTGAAGCGGTTCCGGCGGGAGCGGGGAGACGAGGGTCGCGCCTTTAAGCAGGCGGCAGAAATCCTTTTTGCTGGTGTGCCGGTGTTCGCCGCCCTTGGACTTGAGATTGGGAACGGACTTGTAACCGACTTCGAGGCGTTCGAGGTGAACGATGCGGACATATTCCTCGCCGCATTTCCAGACCTGGCCTTGTCGCAGTTTCATGGAAGAAGATTCATCTCTCTTGCTTTTAAATTCAAGAGAGATGAACGACCGGCCGGTTATTTCTTTTTACCAGCAGCGGACTTGGCGGCAACGGCGGCGCTTTTCTTGGCGCTGGCGCTGGTTGCCTTGGCATTTTTCTGGCCGGATTTCTTCTGAGTGGCTTTCGGGGATTTATCGCCCATAACTTTGATTTGGTTCTACGGTTGACTGGCCTGCGGCATGGAATTTTCTCCGAAGGGAGTACCAATATGCTGTACGGGGGAATGATTGTAAATGGCAGACGCAATAATCCCATCCGGCCCGCAAGAGGTTTTCGGCGGCGCCGGAGCAGGAACGGGGAACGAAGGAGGTCAGGCCCAGGCCGCGAGCACCGCTTCGGCTTTGACGACCTGGTCGGGTGAACCGGTGAAGGCAAATTTAAATTTTCCCGCGCGCTTGGTGATGAGAACCTTGATGGTGTCGAGACCATGGTTCTTCATGGCGAGGCGCAGTTGCTTGTAGATTTCCTTGAAACCGTGTTGTTGGAGGCTATTGCTCATGATGCAGTGTCAGTGCGTGAGCGATACATAGCAACCTATTACGCTGTTTATTTGGTGGTCGACAGGAAAACTTGAAATTTTTCCAAATTACGGAACATTGCGGGCTGTGGCTGCGAAAGGAACATTATGAACTATCAATTGCTTGGCAAATCCGGTCTGCGCGTTTCTGAACTTTCCCTCGGCACGATGACCTTCGGCGAGGATTGGGGCTGGGGCGCAAACAAAACGGAATCCAAGGCGATGTTCGACGCTTACGCGAACGCGGGCGG
>DATHOG010000146.1:0-15832 GCA_035485115.1 Candidatus Sulfotelmatobacter sp.
GAGCTGGAGCTGATTTTCCGCCTGCTCGAACAGGTCGGCCTGGGCCTGCGCAACATCTGGCTGCATGACCAGCTCGCCGGCAACCATGAAATGATGTCCAACGTGCTGCGTGAATTGAGCAGCGCCTGCGTCGTGGTGGGACGTGACCTGAAGGTGTTGCACGCGAACAAGGCCGCGCGCCGCCATTTCGGGCGCCGAAACGAGCGCTCGGGAAACCTTGAGTTCAGCGACCTGCCGCAGGCGCTCGGGGGAAAAATTTATCAGGTTTTGAAGACCGGCTCGGCGCTCGACCCGTTCCGGTATGAACCGGAAAACTCCCCGGGCACGATTTACCGCGTCAGCATCGTTCCCTTTCAACGCGGCAACTCCGTGTTGCCCACATCGGCCCTGCTCACCGCCGATGATCTCACGCAAACCGAACAATTGCGCAAGTTGGAACTCGAAGCCACCAACCTGCGGCTCGTCCGCACGATGGCCGACCGCATGGCCCACGAGATCGGCAATGCGATGGTGGCGCTCTCGACGCACCAGCAATTGCTCGCGGAAAAATTCAACGACCTGGAGTTCCGTGAATCGCTCGGCCATGCGATGGGCGACGGCGTAAAACGCGTCACCCGGCTCATCAACCAGATGCGGTTCCTGGCCCGCGACGGACAGATCCAGGCGGATGTTTTCCCCATCGAAAAAGTCGTCGAGGAGGCCTATCTGGAGGCCATGCGCCAGCAACCTGCCGCCGGGGCACAGTTGAAACTGGAAAAACCCCTGCAACCGCTCATGGTCACCGGCGACCGCGCGGCGTTGCGCCACGCGCTTTCGGAAATCATGTTGAATGCGTTGCAGGCGAACCCGAAGTCGCCGCAGGTCGGCGTCACCTTTCAGACCGGCGGCAATGCATTGACCATCGAGGTGCAGGACAACGGCACGGGTTTCAGCGCCGATGCGGCGAAGAAGATTCCCTCGCCGTTTTTCACCACGCGCAACGTCGGCCTCGGCCTCGGCCTGTCCGTCACGCAAAAGATCATCGAGAACCACAATGGCAAGATGGAGATCGTGCCATCCTCCTCCGGCATCGTGCGTGTCTCGCTGCCGCTGGAACGCTCCAGCGATTGACCGGCTTTAAAACAAAAAACCCGCGGGCCAAGGCCTGCGGGTTTTTGATTTCTCGAGAATGGGTTATCAGCCGTTGTCGCCGATGGCTTCGACCGGGCAGCCTTCCTTGGCCTCTTTGCAACGGGTCTCTTCCTCGGGCGTGGTCGGCTGTTTGTACACGATGGAATAGCCGCCGTCGTCGTTGCGTTTGAAATTGTCGGGCGCGGTCTCGCGGCAGAGGTCGCAGTCAATGCATTGATTGTCCACGTAGTATTTGCCGGAGACGCTTTCGGGATATTTATTTGCTAAATCGGCCATAAATTTGTCAGTCGTTGAATTTTAATTATGACACTCCAGCCGCAGTTGGCAAGCCACGATTTTGGCCGGTAATGTCCTGATTTGAAATTTGGATTTATTTTCTTCGTATCCCATGGCCAAAGATGGCAGCGCCCCCAAGAATCAAACCCAACCAGATTGCAAAAAATAAAACGGGATGATGCGGGGTATTTTCCGGCAGGATAACTACAGCAATCATTTACCCCTCGCTCGCTTTACATCTGCCACGATTTGAACCCGAACCGCTGTCTCTGGCGAGTTCACGGGCGGGAGTTCCAACACGGTAACAAATCTCGTCCGTTCGTCTTTTTCCCCGTCCAAATGGCTCCAGGCATAGGCGCGTTCGGCCTTGGGGTGGCCGTTCAGATCAAAAACCTCAACGTCCCCTTGCCACACTGTCTGGCCCTGAAAAACTTCGTGGACAGGCACGGTTTCGCGCCACATCGCGCCACAGTTATGCAACTGTGATACGGCGACTTGAACCTGTACAATGTAATCAGATTTATTCACCACAGCGTTCTACCAGTCCGGCAGGCGGGGCCGCTTAAAACCGGCTCAACACTTCGCGCAATTCCTTAAAGCGTGGCGGTTTGCTGAGGATGCTGTCCACCTGCGCGGGCGCGTCGCCATCCTCCTTCATAAAGGCCCCCCAACCCGTGAGCATCACCACGGGGGTGC
Source organism: Candidatus Sulfotelmatobacter sp. (assembly GCA_035485115.1). Taxonomy (GTDB): domain Bacteria; phylum Verrucomicrobiota; class Verrucomicrobiia; order Limisphaerales; family UBA11358; genus UBA11358. Next base: position 2,104 of record DATHOG010000146.1, read on the forward strand.
CCGGCGATTCCAGCTTGATGGCCTTGGCCACCTGCTTCCCGTCCAGATAAGGCATTCCAAGGTCGGTGATCACCACGTCGAAGGGCTGTTGCCGCTCATTGGCCAGCCGGAATTCATCCAGGCCGGAATGTCCGCCGTCACTCAACTCCACCTGGTGGCCGTCACGTTCCAGCATCTCCTTGAGCAGTTCACGCATCAGCGGTTCGTCATCAATGCACAAGATGCTTAACGGCTTGACCTCGGCGTCAGATGCATCTTCCGCGTCCGCGCTGGAAGGCTTCTTGCGCACGGGAAATCTCAGAAAGAAGGTCGTGCCCTTGCCCGGCGCGCTCTCGATCTCGATGCTGCCCTCGTGCCGCTCCATCACGCCATAAACCATGGCCAGCCCCAGACCGGTGCCACGCTTGCCCTTGGTGGAAAAGAACGGTTCCAGGCAGCGTTTCCGGGTCTCCTCGCTCATGCCGATCCCCGAGTCACAGATCGCAACCACCACGTGTTTCGGATGCTTCAAGTTTTTCCGGTCATGGTCCACGCGCGTGCGCAGGCCGATTCTGCCCCCGTCCGGCATGGCGTCCACCGCGTTCAAGACCAGGTTGGTCAAGGCCTCGCGGATTTCGCTCTCAATGCCGAGCAGCGGCGGCGCGTCCGCCATAAATTCCGTTTGCACCTCAATGGTGATCCCGTTGGACTGCGGCATGTCCCGCCAGCGCGGGCGGGTCATGTCCACCACCTGCTCGGCCAGCGCATTGAGGCTGACCTGCTGCAGGGGTTCCTCGTCATCACGCGTGCGGTAAAATTCCCGCAGCCGCGCCACGATGTGGGCGATGTCCCCGCCGGCCGTGCGGATGTACTGCAGATATTTTTCCCCCTTCTCGTTCAGTCCGAAGCCCCCGCGCAGGATGAGATCCGAAAAACCGACCACCGGCGAAAGCGCATTGTTCACATCGTGCGCGATGCCGCTGGCCATTTGCCCCAGCGCCTTGAGACGTTCCTGTTGCAAAATGGTCGCCTGGGAACGGCGCAGATCGTGGTACGCGCTCTCCAGTTCCTTGTGCAGCCGCGCCTGGTGCGCCGACAGCGCCACCTGCTCGCTCAACATCCGCAGGAATTCCGAGTCGCCGCTGCTGAAGCCATCCGCCTGCAGCCGCGCGGCGATCAGCACGCCAAAAAGTTTCTCGTCCACCATCAACGGGACCGCCACCACAGAACGCCAGCCCGCCAGGGCCAGCTTCTCCTCGAACGCCATGGATGCCTTGAACGTGTCGCGGCAGTAGACCGTCTGCCCTTTTTCGCAGGGCTCAAACCCGGTTTCCGCCAGGCGCAGGACGCTGCCCTCGCGCAGTTCCAGCTTGTCTGCCATCAGGAAATTTTTCACGCGCAGGGCGGAGACGTTCAAGGTTCCGCCCCGGGCGTCAAACACTCCCACCGCGCCGAGATCCAGCCCCATGTGATCCTCCAGCTGGCGCAGCACGACATGCAGGACGCTGTCCGTGTCCTGCCGCTCGGAGATGGCGTGGGTGATCTGGTTCAGCAGGCTGATCCAGGCGAAATGCTGCTTGAGCGCCAATTCCGTGCGCTGGTGCCCGATGATCTCCTTCTGCAGATCTTCGGTGCGTTGGGACACGCGTACTTCCAGTTCGTCATGCGCCTGTTGCAGCGCGGCATCGCGCTGCTGCACCTGGCCGATCATCTCGTTGAACCGGTCAACGAGCTGCCCCAGTTCATCATTGCCGTCTTTGGTTGCCCGCACGGAATAATCTTTGCCCGCCGTCACGGAGCTGGCGGTTTCTGCGAGGTGGAAGATGGGGCGCGAAATCACCCGCTGCAGCAGGCTGGAAAGAATCAACGTTGCAAACCAAGATACGACCATGAAGGTTGAAATCATCACGGCATAACGCACGAACCGTTCGTGCTGCTCCAGCAGGTCAGATTTCAAGCAAACCGTGCCCGTGAACTCGCCTTTCGTATAGATGTCATGGGAGATGACCAGCGCATCATCCTGAAAATGCGGAGCCTGGTTCCGCGTTGGCCGCGGCATGAACCCAATCTGGCCGTTGCCGGGATAGACCGACATCAAATGGCCATCCTTGTCGTAGAGTGCGGCGGCGACGATATGTTTTTTGGCGCTCAACGCCCCCAGAATTTCCCGGGCCGTATCCTTGTCACCAAAACTCAGCGCCGCCGAGCTTTGGTTGCCGATTATCTCCGCGAGCGTCGAAATATCCTGCGCCATCGTTTGCCGAAACGTGACCAGTTCGTAGGTAACAAATCCGGCCGAAACGAGCAGCAATGCTACCGTACTGGCAATCATGATGATTGCCGTCAGCTTTCGCTTGATGGAAATGTCTTGAAACTTGAGCACAAGTGTCCTGTTTTAATGCAGAACGTTGTACGCATCCTTGCTTACACCGCTCCCGTCCTCTAGCAGAGCGATTTCTGTACCCTTTTAAGACTTTACGGAGGGTGGATGGCGAGTCTCAAAAGCTTGGAGCTGATTTTTAAACCCGCCTTTTTGGCGGCTTCGTCATTGATCTGAAAGCGAATCTTGTTCTCTTCAAGGACGAAATTGATCATGCCGCCCGCTTCGATAAACTGGCCGGTTTCACTCACGGTCAAAACATTTGACCCGCGCAAACCTTCCAGAATTTTCGGGAATCCCGCCTTTTCCGAGGCGCTAATGAAGAGGATGTGACAGTTCGTGGCCGCCATCACCGAATCACACTTTTTGAATTGCAAAGGCCGGTTGTTGAGAACCTTCTGATTGATGGTTTGCCGGAGATCATTTTCAAAAACAACATTGTTCCCCAGCACGCCGATGACGATGGGCGAAGTCGGCGTGGCAAAGGCTTCCGCCGGCCACTCGACAAATTTTGCGAAATTGTAAAGGAACGCGGCTTTGATCTGGTATTCGGTGGGCGCCGCATCCTGGGCCGGGCCTCTGAACCCGGAGAGCAGGATCAAACCGCAAAGGATGAAGCGGGCCGCCATGGCTGCAGTTTTTTTGAAAACAAGTTTGATTTTACCGGGCATGGCAGGCTTCGTCCCCGATTGCACGGCCAGCAACCCCTCCATCGCATGCAAGAACGTCCGCCTGTTTATTGTTGTCAGCCGGTCACACAAAATTGTTCCTTATGACGAAGCATTTGCGGGGCGTTGTCAAGTTCGTGAGTTCGGCGGCACCCACATTTACTGCTTGCGCCCTCCGACGGGCTGACCACAATTCCCGCAAGCAGATACTGGCGCAGTCACCAGAACCGCCTGAATTGCTTCCATGAATCAGTTGCTGGCCAACACAAACAATATTCCGGCGTGACGATGAACCAAAGAAATTCTCGTCGGCCATTCCCGCTCCGCCCGGCATTTTTGTTCCGGTACCTGCTTTGCCTCCTGTTTTTTCCGGCCGTTGCCGTGTGCGCGGATGACAACCCGCCCCCGCCGAAGGACCTGACCGAACTGCCGATCGAGGCCTTGATGCAGATCGAAGTTCCCCAGGTTTTCAGCGCCTCCAAGTACGAGCAGAAGGCCACCGCCGCCCCGTCTTCCACCACCGTCATCACTGCGGACGAGATCAAACGCTACGGCTACCGCACCCTCGCCGATGTCCTCGCCAGTGTGCAGGGCTTCTATGTGTCCGACGACCGCGACACCGCTTTTCTGGGCACCCGCGGCGTCAACCTAGGCGATTTCAACAGCCGCATCCTGTTGCTCGTCAACGGCCATCGCGTCAACAACGATCTGGATGACGGCGCCGGCATTGACACCGCTTTCATCCTTGATGTTGACCTGATCGACCGCATCGAAATCATCCGCGGCCCCGGCTCGGTGCTGTACGGCAACAACGCGTTCTTCGGCGTCATCAACGTCATCACGCGCACGGGCAAACAGGTGGACGGCACCGAGGTTTCCGCCAGTTACGGCAGCTATAATGCCGCCTCCGGCCGCGTCACCTTCGGCAGCCAGTTCACCAACGGGTTACAGATGCTCCTCTCCGGCACGCTCTACCACAGTGACGGTGCCGGAAACCTGTTTTACAAGGAATACGACACCCCATCGCAGAACAACGGCATCGCCCACAACCTTGATGGCGACGGTTTCGGCAGCTTGTTCGGCTCGGTCAGCTACAAGGATTTCACCTGGGAAGCCGCCTACGTCGACCGCCGAAAAGACAACCCCACAGCGCAATACGACACCACCTTTAACGCCACGGGCCTGACCACCAGGGATGATCGCACCTATACCGTCCTGAAATACGCCCATAAATCCCCTGACCTCGCGGATATCTCGGCCAACATCTATTTCGACCAAAGCGATGTCTCGATCGGCTATCCGATCTCACCCTCTTTTTTCAAGGAAGAACAGACCGGCCAGTGGGCGGGCGGCGAGGTGCAGATCGATAAAAAAATCTTCGATCGCCACGTCCTGACCGTCGGCGCGGAAGTTCGCGATGATTTCAATCAAAGCCGCCGCGTCTTCGAACCGTCCACCGGCGATGTGCTGACCGATGTCCATGCGAGCCGCTACAACTATGGCGTATTCGCCCAGGGCGATTTCGCCGTGGTGACGAACCTCCACGTCAACGCCGGCGTACGCTTCGATGAATACGAGCATTTCGATCCGTCCTTGAGTCCCCGCGTGGCGCTCATCTACAACCCGTTCGCGCAGTCCACCTTCAAGCTCATTTACGGCACGGCCTTCCGGGACCCGAACTTTTTGGAATTGAGCGCCCCGGGGTTCGAGGGCATCAGACCTGAAAAAATCACTTCCCTGGAGGGGATCTATGAACAGGGCATCAACCAGAACCTCCGCTCTTCCCTGTCCGTTTACTACAATCGCATGGATGATCTGATCGATTTTGAAAACGGCAGTTTCACCAATTTCGATGCCGATACGCTCGGTCTCGAAATGGCTCTGGAAGGAAAATGGGCAAACGATATCCGCACCCGCCTGAGCTATTCGCTGCAACACACCGAAAACACTTCCGATGACGCCGGCCTCCCGGATTCGCCCATGCATCTGGTCAAATTCAACCTCAGCGTGCCCCTGCTTAAGGATAAAATCTTTGCCGGGTTGGAAGTTCAGTATACCAGTTCCAGCCATACCGTTTATTCTGATCTTTCGGGTGACACTTTGAACGGACCGGATTCACCCGGATATGCCGTTGTCAACTTGACGCTGTTCAGCCATGACCTGATCAAAAACCTTGATGCCTCCGTTGGCGTCTATAATTTGGGGAACAACCAATATTACGTTCCCTCTTCCCGCTTCCATCTCCAAAGCTCCATTCAACAGGACGGCATCAACTTTCGGCTCAAATTGACCTACCGTTTCTAATTATTGGGCACTTTTGGCGTGAAAATAGCTTTTGGACCCTTGTTTATGGACAGTTCATTCAAACTTGTCAGATGGCCGTTCCTGAGAAGGAGCGTGGTTTGCCTTGTATTAATGGGCTTTATTACCGGCGCACACGCGCAGGGGCTTGGGTTGCCCCCAATTGTAACCCCGCCTATTGTTTTGCCCATTGTCCTGTCTTTGGATGGTTCTGTCACAAATGGAGGCATTGCTATTGTTAATGCCACTGTCACCAGCCTTACAAAATTGAAAGGAATGGGTTGGTATTGTGGCGGGCAGCCGGTTCCGGCCGCAAAATCGACCGTTTCCAATGTTTCCGTCATTGGAGTGGGCACTATCAGCACCCTGACCATCACGGGCGTCGCGTTAACCAATGCCGGAGCCTATAGCTTGCATGCTACCAACACCGTCGGAACCACAATCAGTTCCTCGGTGAATATGCTCGTTGAGAATATCATCAACAACACGGTGAACGTCGTTGATTTTGTTGCCGGTGCATCCAGTATGACCCTCGACGGGTTCAAGATCCAGTTGTCCGGCCCGACCGGTTCCAATGTCGTCGTTCAGGCCTCCAGCGACTTGAAAACCTGGACTTCAATCTCTACCAACCTTGTTTCCGGGGGCGGTGCTTCTTTCACGGATACTGCGGCCAAAACCCGGTCTTCACGATACTATCGCGCCTTCATCCAGTAAGCTGACATTGCCAGAGAAGCGGCCGAACCGGGTTCGGGCTATGTTGATGAAGCGGGCGGAAGCGGCGCGACGGAGTGCGCCCCACGGCCGGCTCGCGACAGGTTTCGGCGACGGCAGGGCCGGCCTGGGTTTTAGTTTACACTATCCACTTTTTAGTTGACAATGTTTACACCGTTGGCCATGGTGGTTCCGTCCCGCATGCGGGACGCGACAGGACAGATTCCGATTTTCGGAGTTCGGGTCCAACGCCGAGTTTTGACAACTTTTGCCGAGTCTAAATAAGTTCAAATAGTCCCACCAAATTTTTTGCGAAGGGGTCCGAGCCGGGCGGGCGGTTCGCGGAATATCTCGAATTGATGCAGGGGGACGCCTGCACTACGTCAGACCGGTGCATTAAAAAACTTTCCGAGGGCGGTGAAGAAATTTATCATTCCACCATGCAAAAGGGAACTTCTGTCCGCCGCACGAAAATCGTGGCCACCCTCGGCCCGGCCACCAGCAGCGCCGGGATGATCGGCAAACTGATAGACGCCGGCGCGAATATCTTCCGCCTCAACATGTCGCATGCCCCGCACGACTGGGTGCGGACGGTCTATGCGACGATCCGCCAGGAATCCGCCCGGCGCAGCCGTCACATCGGCATCCTGATGGACACCCAGGGACCGGCCATCCGCACCGGCGACATCAGCTCGCCGCTCGACCTGAAACCGGGACAAAAGTTCACCCTGACCGTCCGCGGGGAAAAGTCCGAGGAGGAACATTCCGTGGACGTGAACTACGAAAATTTCGTCAACGACATCAGCGTCGGCGACGTGGTGCTGCTCGACAACGGCGCAATCGAGATGAAGGTGCTCACCAAGAACGGCAACAAGGTCGAGTGCGAGGTTTTGACCGAGGGCAAGCTGGGCAGCCGCCGGCACATCAACCTGCCCGGCGTGAAGGTTTCCCTCCCCGCCCTGACCGCCAAGGACATCAAGGACGTGAAGCTCGGCCTGGAACTCGGCGTGGATTTCATCGCGCTCTCGTTTGTGCGCGAAGCACGCGATCTGCTGCAGCTCAAGGAGATGTTCGAGGAAGGCAAGCCGCGTCCGCTGGTCATCGCCAAAATCGAGGACCAGGAGGCGATCAAAAACCTCGAGGCCATCGTGCGCGAATCCGACGGCATCATGGTGGCGCGCGGCGATCTGGGCATTGAAGTCCCCTACGAAGAATTGCCCATCCTGCAGCGCCGTATCGTGAAGTTATGCCTGCGCATCGGCCGCCCGGTCATCGTCGCCACACACATGCTGGAGAGCATGATCGAATCCCCCATGCCGACGCGCGCCGAGGTGACGGATGTAGCCAATGCCGTATTCGAGGAGGCGGACGCCATCATGTTGAGCGGCGAAACGACGGTCGGAAAATATCCGGTCAAGTGCATTGAGGTGTTCGACAAGATCGCATCCCGGACCGAACGCAGCGGCAACGCCGGTTTTCACGAAGCCGCCGAACTCACCATCCCGCGCGAAAAACTGGTCAAGAGCGCCGTGGTTATGGCGAACGAACTCAAGGCGGCGGCGATCCTCTCCTTCACGCGCCATGGACACATGGCGTCGTACGCCTCGTGGATGCGTCCGCGCTATTCACCGGTGTTTGCGATGTGCGACAACCAGAAAACGGCCAACGAACTGACCTTGAACTGGGGCGTCACGCCGTTTGTTTTGGAATTCGACTTCATCGAACCGCAGAACACGATTGAGAACGGGCTGAAGATGATGAGCCAACAGGGCCATTTGCAGCCCGGCGACACCGTCGTCATCATCGGCGCGATCTCCGTCGGCACAGAAATCATCGATGCGGTGCAGATGCGGACGGTTTGACGGCTCTTTTTTTAACCGGCATCCAGAAGAGTGGTGGATAGCCCGTCAAAATTAGTTTTTGGAAGCTACTGCACTGCCACCGCGACCGCCTGTTGCGCCAGGTTCAAAACCGTGTTCGGGAATAGTCCCAACCAGAAGATTCCCGCGATGCAAACGCACGCCGTCAGCTTCGCCGGCGCGGAAAGCTGAATCGGCGAAAGGTCCTCGGTGTCCTTGCTCCAGAAAATCGCGCGCACCACGTTGAAGTAGTAGTAGATCGATATCACCACGCCCGTCAGCGCGATGGCAACCAGCCAGTAATAGGCGGTTTCATGTCCATGCGTGGCCTTGGCCGCTTCCACTACGGATTTGAGCAACAGAAACTTGCCGAAGAAGCCCGCCAGTGGCGGAATGCCCGCGAGCGATACCATCGAGATCGTCATCGTGGCCGCCAGCAGCGGTGAACGCCGGCTCAACCCGGCGAGGCCGGAAACATCGGTATTGTCGAGATGGCGCAGCACCACGGCAATCACGAGAAACGCCGCCAGCGTCGTGAACAGGTATCCGGCCAGATAATAGAGGATCGCCGCCTGGCCGGAGGCGTTCAGAGCCGCCACGCCGAGCAAAAGATAGCCCGCGTGCGCGATGCTGGAATAACCGAGCATGCGTTTCAGATTGCGTTGCGGCAGTGCGCAGAGGTTCCCCCACAGGATCGTGATGGCGGAGATGACGATCAGCAACTTTTCCCAGTGCATCGTCACCGTCGGGAGCGCCGTGAACAGCACGCGCAAAAGCAAAACGAAACCGGCCGCCTTGGAACCGACCGCCAGAAATGCCGTGGTCGGCGTGGGTGCGCCCTGATAAACATCCGGCGCCCAGATCTGAAACGGAAACGCGGCGATCTTGAATCCCAGACCGACAAGCACCAGCAGTACGCCCAGCAAAAAGATTTTGCTCGTCTCAAACTGCGGCGCCACGGCGGCGAGCTTGGTGAAATTCAATTCCCCGGTCGTCCCCCAGATCAGCGCGATGCCGAAAATCAGGAAGGCCGATGACAACGCGCCCAGGATGAGATACTTCACCCCGGCCTCCAGCGAGGCGATCTTGCTGCGCTGAAAACTGACCAACACATAGAACGTGATGGTGATGAGTTCGATGGATACGAACAGCATCGCAAAGTCATTGGAGGAAGCGGCGAACAGCATGCCCGCCAGGGCGAACACGATCAGCGAATAATATTCCGCCACCGCGCCGGCGGCCAATTTATCGGCAAATTCCGCGGCGATGAAAAGCACCAGGATGGCCGCGATCATGAAAAAGCGCTTGAAGAAGATCGCCAGCCCGTCGTTGATGTACGCACCGTTGAAAGCCGTGCCCTGGATGTCGCAATTCCCGTTGCCGCTCAAGTTGATCAACAGCAAAGCGCCGAGCGCAACGATACCAAAGTAGCAGATAAAACGGCGGCGCTCTGCGGGCACAAAGAAATCCGCCAGCATCAGCACCAGGCCGATGGCGATGACCGAAACTTCCAGACTGATCAAAGATGAATTCATTTATTTACGATGGCCAATTGCTCATTGGCGGCTGAACCCGCGGCTGAATCCGTTTTGTGCGCCGCGGTTTTTTGCAACGTATTGACGGGCGCGGAAACGGCCAGCACCGGCTGGTAAACAGCTACGATTTTCGCCACATCCGGATTGATCTTCTCCGTCAGCAAACGCGGCCAGATGCCGAATACGAACAAACTCGCCAGCAGCAACGCATACGGCAGTTTGCGCCAGAAATTCGCGTCGGTGAGCGTATTCCATTTTTCTGGCAGCGGCCCATGCAGCACCGTGCGGATGGCGCGCGTCATGTAAACGCCGCCGATGACCAGCGCGCCCCAAAGGCCGATGACTGTGATCACGTGCAGCGAAGGCTGGCTCCACGCGCCGAAAAATACCGTGGCCTCACCCACGAAATTCGCAAAGCCGGGCAGTCCGCAACCGGCCATGGCCGCCATCAGCAATGCCGTGCCAATGAACGGCAGCTTGCGGCACAGGCCGCCGAGTTCGCTCATCTGCAAGGTGCCGGTCTGCCGGTAGATGTAACCGGTCAGGGCAAAGGTCAGCGCCGCCAGGAATCCGTGTGCGATCATGATCAGCACCGCCCCCGTCACGCCGATCAGGTTCAGGCTTGCGATGCCCAGGAAAATGAAACCCATGTGCGCCACGCTGGAATTACCGATCAGCAGGTTCAAATCTTTTTGGCGCATCGCCACCCAGCCCACGTACAAGATGTTGCCCACGCAAAGCCACGCCAGGATGTTCATCCAGCTGTGCGCCGCTTGCGGCATCAGCGGCAATGCGATCCGGATCAAGCCGTACAGGCCGAATTTCTTCAGCACGCCCGCGTGCATCATCGAGGTCGGCGACGGAGCGACGGCATAACCCAACGGCGCCCATGAATGGAACGGCCATAGCGAAACCAGGATGCCAAAACCGAAGAGCAGCAGCGGGAAGATGTAATGTTGTGCGTTCACCGACATCGGATTTGCCTTCAGCTGTTCGGCGATTTTCGGGATGTCGAAGCTGTTCGCCCCGGATTGGACGTAAAGCGCGATCAATCCGATCAACGCGATCAGCGCGCCGATGCTCAGATACAACGTGATCTGGAACGTCGCGTAATTCTTTTTCTCACCGCGGCCCCAGATGCCGATCATGATGAACGTCGGCACCAGCGCCAGTTCGTGCAGGAAGTAAAAGAAGAACAGGTCCAGCGATGCGAAAGCCGCGAGGATACCGCCGATCATCGTCAGCAGCAGGATGTAAAATTCCTTCTCCCGCGATTGGATTTCAAACGCGCAGAGCGTCGACGCAAAACCGACAATCGCGCCCATCAAGATCAGGCCGACATTCAAGCCGTCTACGCCGACGTGATAACTGATGCCGAGCGACTCCACCCAGGTGTGTTGCTCGACAAACTGGAAACCGTCAGAGCCGGGGACGAACTGGCAGAACATCTTAATGGCCAGTCCCGCCGATATCGCCGTGGCCAGGATCGCGATGCCACGAATGATGACGCGATAGTTGCGCGGCACGACCACCAGCGCCAGCGCCGCCAGCAGCGGCCAACCTGCAATGTAAGTTAAAATCGACATTTTATTTCACCAGTACGAAGTAGAGCAACACCGCCACGCCAAACATGAAAAGGAACGCGTAGGTCTGGAGATTGCCGGTTTGCAACAGGCGCAGGCTGCGGCCGGTTAAATTCGTGCCGCCGCGGATGAACCCGATGATCGCGCCTTCCAGGATCCAGCGATCGATGAATCCACAGACCGCCGCGATGAAATCATGCAGCCGGATGACCGTGGCCTCATAAAGTTCGTCGAAGTAAAACTTGTCCCGCATCCACGTCGCCAGCGCGCCCAGCTTGGCGGGTAATGGATCTTTGTCGGCATTTTTGTAGAGCACGAACGCCAGGAAAATCCCCGCCACCGCCACCAGGATGCCGATGCACATCGGGATCGGCGTTTTCAACGGTTCCAGCAATTGTTGACCGAACGAAAGGGTTTCGTGATCGGGCGTCAATTGCGAACCGTAGTTGTTCGCGATCCCGATGAAACCGCCGATGGTTGCGAATATCGCCAGGATGATCAGCGGCGCGGTCATCACCAACGGTGACTCGTGCGCATGCTTGGCGTGATCGGACTTTTCCTTGCCCAAGAAAACCACGAAGAAAAGGCGGAACGTGTAAAACGCCGTCAATCCCGCGACAAAAACCGCCACGCTGAACAACAGATAATTCTTTTGGTCCAGGCATTGCGCGAGGATGGAATCTTTGGAATAGAAACCGGCGAACGGCGGAATGCCGCTCAAGGCCAGCGCGCCGATGGTGAAAGTCCAGAACGTAATGGGCATCTTCTTCGACAAACCGCCCATGTGCCAGATATCCTGCTCGTGGTGCATGCCGAGGATGACCGAGCCGGCGCTCAAGAAGAGCAGCGCCTTGAAAAAGGCATGCGTGGTCAAATGGAACATCGCCGGCGTCGGACCATTCAAACCCACGACCATCACCATGTAACCGAGCTGCGAGAGCGTCGAGTAGGCGATGATGCGTTTGATGTCGTTTTGCTGCACGGCCATCAACGCCGCGAGCAGCGCGGTGAAACCGCCGATGTAGGAAATGAATTGCAACGCGTCGTGATTGAACAGGAATAGCGTCCGGCAGAGCATGTATACGCCGGCGGCCACCATCGTCGCGGCGTGGATCAAGGCGGACACAGGTGTCGGGCCTTCCATCGCGTCCGGCAACCACACGTGCAGCGGGAATTGCGCCGACTTGCCCATCGCACCGCAGAAAATCAACAGGCCGCCCACCGTGGCACTTGCGCCGAGCAGCAAGGGATTGGCGACCATCGCGGCTTGCAGCACGGAAAAGTTAAGCGAGCCGAGCAGACCCCAAACCATCAGGATGCCGAACAGAAAACCAAAGTCACCCAGCCGATTCGTGATGAAGGCTTTTTTTGCGGCGTCGCCAGCGCTGGGTTTTTCAAACCAGAAACCAATGAGCAGGTAGCTGGATACGCCGACCAATTCCCACGCGATGAACATCAGCAGGAAATTGTTCGCCAGCACGATGCCCAGCATTGAGAACGTGAACAGGCTCAGGCACGCAAAGAAACGCGCCATGCTTTCGTCCTCGTGCATGTAGCCGTAGGAATAGATATGGATCAAACCGCCTACGCCCGTGACGACAAAGAGCATCATCATGCTCAAGGCATCGAGTTTCAGGCCGAGATCGACTTGCAAATTCCCGATGGTCAGCCAGCTGACGGCGGTCTCGCCGCTAAAATGGATTCCGTTGGCGTTGACGAAAATCACCGTCATCACAAAACCCGCCACGACCGCGCCGATTGAGATCAGGCTGCTGATCATTTTGGAACGCAAAGTAAAAAGCGTTATCACCGCCGCGGATATCAGCGGCAGCAGCAGGATCAGCCAGGGTAAATTTTCGTATTTCATCCGTCAGAGTTTCATCGAGGTCAAATCTTCGACATGCGCGGACTGGCGCTTCCGGTACAGCGCCACGATGAGCGCCAGGCCGACCGCCACTTCCGCCGCCGCCACCGTGATGATGAAAAACACCAGCACCTGGCCGTCGAGCTTGTTGTTGAACCGCGAAAAGGACACCAGCGCCAGGTTCGCCGCGTTGAGCATCAGCTCGAGCGACATGTAGATGACCAGCAGGTTGCGCCGCAAGATCACGCCGAGCAGCCCCAGGCAGAACAGCATGATGCTCACCAACAGATAATGATGGAGTCCGACGTGCATGGTTATTCGAGTTTCTTTTTGCTCAACAGGATCACGCCCACCAACGCCACCAGCAGCAGCACGGAGACGATCTCAAACGGGAGCGTGTAATTGGTGAACAGCAGATGACCGAGCGAAATGGTGTCGCCTTCCAGCGTCGGTGGCGGCACATCCGTATTCAGGGTTGCCAGCGATTTGACGAAAACACTGACGATAATGCCGACCGAAAGCAGTCCGGCAACCAGACCGAAAAGTTTGATCCTGCGCCGCTCTTCTTCCTTCAGGTCCAGCAACATGATGACGAACAGGAACAGCACCATGACCGCGCCCGCATAGACCAGCACCTGCACCGCGGCCAGAAAGAAGGCGTGCAGCAGGACGAACAACCCCGCCAGCGAGGCCATCGCCAGCACCAGAAACATCGCGCTGGTGACGGGGCTGCGGCTGAACGGATTGGCGATGACGAGCACGCCACAGAGCAGCGTGAGCGCCGCAAAGACGTAAAAAAACACGTCCTGCACCACACCGCTGGCCAACATATTGTTAAAATCTTCCATT
>DATHOG010000147.1:0-9790 GCA_035485115.1 Candidatus Sulfotelmatobacter sp.
CCGCTGACGACGCCGGCGAAGAGACGGCGGTTGCTGGCGATTTGAGATTTTTGATTGGCGGCTTCGCCGGAAGTGTTTTGCTCGCCCTCACCCCGGCCCTCTCCCCCGGGGAGAGGGTGATTTTTTGTTCCAGCCGCACTTGAATCCGAAAGCATCCGGGCTGGTTCGGTTGAGGGCGGACAATCCTCTACAATCGGTCCAAATCGCAGGGAATTCACGGCGCAGACGGGACGCGCGCCCATGGTGAAGATGTCGCGCACGATGCCGCCGACACCGGTGGTCGCGCCCTGAAACGGCTCGACCGCGCTCGGATGGTTGTGCGATTCGATCTTGAAGGCGATGGCGATGCCGTCGCCGATGTCGATGATGCCGGCGTTTTCCTCGCCCGCGCCGACGAGGATCTTGGGCGACTTGGTGGGGAAGGTCTTGAGCAGCGGCCGGGTGTTTTTATAGCTGCAATGCTCGCTCCACATCACGGAGAAGATGCCCAGCTCGGTATAGGAGGGGGTGCGGCCGAGGATTTCGACGGCCTGCTTAAATTCTTCCGGGGTGAGGTTGTGTTTGGCAACAAGTTCGGGTGTGATGGCTGGCTCGCTCATGAAAAACAGGAAAGAAGCATGAAGTTTTTTTGAGCCGGAAACAAGCAAATCAAAATTCCGGCGGGCGAATTAAAAAATCGGTTGCACGAATGATAGTCCGGGCCTAGTTTGGATTGAGGCTTGGGGAAGCACAGATAAGACCATTAATATGAAAGCTTTATTACGGGTATTGAACCTGGAAGACAACATCATCGATGCCGAATTGAACCAAGCCATGATTTCGGCGCGGTGGCCGCAATGCGAATTCACCCGCGTTGACAGCCGGGAAAAATTTAACGAGATGCTCGATTGGCGGGTATTTGATCTGATTTTATCCGATTACACGATGCCGGGCTTCAATGGCATCGAGGCTTTGGCAATCGCCCGCATGAAACGGCCGGAAGTCCCGTTTTTGTTCGTATCGGGCACCATCGGCGAGGACTCGGCGATCGAGGCCATGAAAAACGGCGCGACGGATTACGTTTTGAAACACCGGTTGATGCGGTTGATCCCGGCCGTGGACCGCGCGTTACATGAGGCGGAGGAACGTGCCGAGCGTGAACGCGCCGAGAAATCGATGCGTGAATCGGAGCACAAATATCGCGAGTTGTTTGAATGCCTGGGAGAAGCGGCGTTCCTGGCCGATGAAAAAAGCGGCAAAATCATCGATACCAATCGTTGTGCGGAAAAAACACTCGGCTGCGGGCGCAGCGAGATTTTGGGTCGAAAGATTACGAGTTTTCTCAACGAACCGACCGGGGATGGCGCCGCTGCCGCCGGCAAGCCGGTTGAAGGCGCCTTGACGGTTGCCAGCGGCAAAAGCGTGCCCGTCCGCGTCCAGACCACCAAGCTCACCCTCTACGACCATCCACTTGTGTTACGGCTTTGCCACGAAATCTAAGATGCCGGGCGTCGGTGCAAAGATTCAGATTTCAACCGGAGGAAAGTATGCCCCGCCAAACAGCAAGGCGCCCGCCGTATGTATATACGGACGGACGCCTGATTTTAACTGAAACGACTGACTTAGACCTCCTTGGTGCCACGGCGGCGGCCCAGGATAAAGCCAAGGGCAATGCCGATGCCTGCGCCAATGGCCAGGGCCTTATAGGGATTTTGGTGTACCGCCTTGTCGGTTGCCTTCGCGGTGGCCACAGCCTTGTCGCGGACATTGCCGACGAATTGACGGGTATTTTCCAATACCGCCGTCAATCTGTTTCCGGCTTCGCCAGCGGTTTCTTCAACGGTCTCCGCCAGATCAGCGGCATGACTTTTATGATTAGCATGTGCATGTTTTGTGTTCATATTTTTACTCCGGGTTTAATTTTTTTTCTGGGACAGATTTTTTGCGGTCGCCGGTCCGGTCTGTCCGGGCGGACTGGCAATCTTCAAAACTGAATTTTTGCCGCCAAAAGGATTGGCGATGGACTCCTGGGCGGAGGGATCCGGGATCCATTTCCCGTCCACCACGAAACAATATTCGTAGACGCCGGGTTTCAAGGGGGTTTCCTTCCACCATTTGCCGGAGCCATCCCCGTGCAGCGTCTTGGCTTCGGGCTTCCAGTCATTGAACGAGCCGGCCACACAAACCAAATGAGCGGCCTTGTCGATGAATTCAAAGCGGTAGGGCACAAGCTCGTTGGATTCCACGGCATTGTCATGAGTACGGTTATGTTTCATGTGGAGTTTTTTTTGAGTTATGTTGGGGTGAAAATATCGACCGGCCTCAGACTCCCTGCAACCGCCATCACGACTCGTGATGAACGGTCGCAGGGACATGATTTATCGGTTCGAAACGGGTTTGTGTCCGATGCCCGCAGCCCGGCCGCCAAGCGGCAAATTCTTCAGACCGGTTTTCGGATCAACATCGGCACTTTCCTTTTCGTCAGTTTCGCCGAGAGCTTGATCGTTGGCGCTATCCTTGGCCAGTTTCGTCAGGGTCTCGTTGGCCGCTTTTTCCTGATCGAGGATTTCATTGATCAGGCCGGCGGCTTCGTGGTTGCCCAGTTTTTCCGCCCAGGCATGGAGGCAGCCGTACGAGGCGATCTCATAATGCTCGACCTTCTGGCCGGCGGAGATGAGCGCGGCATTGATGGTCGGCTGACCTTTGTTTTCAGAGGCGATTTCATCGCCTTCTTCCAGCAAGCCGACCGTGGCCTTGCATTTCTTGGCCTTCGGCTTTTCATTAAACAACGGGAAGATCTGCTCCAGTTTGGCGACCTGTTGTTCCGTTTCGCCCAGATGCTTGAGCAGGGCGGCTTTAAGTTTTTCGCAGGTCGCGGCCTTGGCCAGTTTGGGCAGCGCCTTGAGGATGCGGTGTTCCGCATCGTACATGTCCTGAAGTTCGGCAATGAACAGATGTTTGAGTGTTTTCATTTTTTTATTTTTATTAATAGATTGGAAATGCAATGCGCAAAAATCGAGATCACCGGCCGCGGAAATGCGTGCCGCCAGCGAGTTCCGGCGCGATATTTTTGGCCTGCTTGGAATCGGGTGCGGCGGATTCACCGGTGGAGCAGATGTCCGAGGCACCGGCCTTCTTGAAAATTTCCGTCGCCAGTTTGATTTCATCCGAATTTTCCGTATGGACGGAAATGAGGATGTTGCCCGCCTTGAGCTTGTTTTCGTAACGCTTGGCTTCCAGTTCCGGAATGCCCATGCCGATCAGGGCGCCGGCAATGCCGCCGACCGCCCCGCCGATGGCCACGCCACTCAGCGCCGCCATAATCGGGCCCGCGGCAATGAACGGTCCCACGCCTGGAATGGCCAGGGCCCCGATGCCGGCGATCCAGCCCAGTGCGCCGCCCACCACGGCTCCCGTGGTCGCACCCGTCACCGCGCCTTCGGGCGCCTTGGTATGTTTTTCGTGCGCAAAATCACGGCTGGTCTCCTCGTCGGCGAACAGGGCCGAGATGTCGTCGGCGGAGAAATTGGCCGTTTGCAGTGCTTCAACGATTTGTTCGGCCTGCCCGCGGGTTTTGGCGATGCAGAATACAGATTTCTTTGACATAATAATTTCTTTCTTTGGTTGTCCGTTAGTTGCTGTTGTTTGAAACGACTTCGAGCTGGTTGTCCACATTGCCGTCGCGGGCAATGCGATTGGCGATCGCGGCGATGCGATTCTTTTCATCTTCGCTATTCACCGGTCCGCGCAAGGTCACCCGGCTGTCCTGGGTGATGATTTTGCAATTCTTCGCATTCACGGACATATCCCCGGCGGCCAGGATTTCCTTGCGGATTTGGGCCGTGGTGTTGATGTCCGCCTGGCTGTTGCCCTGGTCCAGCGGTGTTAAATTCTGGTGGTTCCGGTCGCGTACATTCCGGCTGGTGTTGTCGGCGTCATCCCGGAAGTAGGGTTGGACCTTATAAGAATCATAGACATTCGCGGTGTAACCGGGCTGGCTCAGGTCCGGCCATTCGCTGGAGGTGAAGTGCGGAGAATTGGCGATCGTTTCCTTGGAAACATCGAGCTGCAACGCATTGGTTTGATCATTGATGGTAAAAGCGGACGGAGGTACGGCACTATATTCCCCGCCCATGCCCATAAAACCACCCGAAGAGATGACCACCGCCACAATCCGGCCCGAAGAAAGGTCCAGAGCGAGGTTTTCGACTTTACCAATCGTTTCACCCTGAAGGTTTGTGACAGTCATGCCGACGAGCAGGCTGGCCTTCTCGATGGTGTCCGATCCCCAGGAATTTCTGACCATCAACGTATCTTCACCATTGGTCGCGGCGACTTCTTGATTGTGAACCGTATCCATGGTCCGCGCGCCAACGGTATTGATGCTGCCATCCATGTTGCGGGGCAGGGTGTCGGCCACGGGTATGCCTTGATGGGCGGGGTCCATGCCATTGGTCGAGGATTGGACAGAGTAATAATTATAAATTTCCGCCACCTGGTTTGAGGCCATGCCCGCAGCCCAAACCGAGGCATCGAGCTTCGGTGCCGCATTGAATTTTTCCTGGTCAATATTGAGTTGCAGGTTTTTCAGATCAGAATCGTGATGAAATACGTGCGCGGGAACCGCCGTCAAGGTGCTGTTCGCGCCCAGAAATCCGCCGCTGCTGATGATGACGGCCACGATGCGTCCCGATTTCAAGTCCACGGCAAAATCCTGGACCTTGCCGAGTTTTTCATTGCTTTGGTTTTCCACGGCCAGGCCTTTCAGGCTGCTATACTTGAGCGCTTCTTTGAGCTGGCAACGGTTCTTTGCCATTCCATTGATGTCGGATGTATAAGTGCCATCAGCGAAAGCGGAGACTGCCAGCATGGCGGCGAGCGAAAAGAGGGCCGTAATTTTTATTTGTCGTTTCATAATGATTTTTAAATCTTAAATCCCCACTTTCCCCGGCCCAGGGCTTATCCGAGCCGGAAGGAAGGTGGGCGTTTTAACTTTAGCTTTATGTATGCCGAGTGAATTCATTGGAAATTAGCGATGGCGACGATGAAAATCCCCGTAAATTGCATCAAGGGTTGTGCATACTGCACAGATTGAAGGGTTAAGCGGCTCGTGCTTGTTGGGCATGCCAAGCGCTTTGTAGAAACCCACGGAAATGACCCGATTTAAAGTCTGGACGAAACCGGGCCTTCGCAGGATTAAGAAATTTTAAGCGCAGCCTATTTTCCGGTTGGACGGAATTTGTATCGAACTACAATTGTTGCAGCCGGAAAAACTCCTGTGAGTTGGTCACGTCAATCGGCACAGTGAAATATTGTCCCTCCACAACCGGCTCGTTGGTCACGACGGTCCAATCATCGGGCGAAGCCGGAAGAGCGGGCGCAGACTCCAATTGGTACGCTGACGCATTGGTGGGCCACCGGACCTGCCAATGGGTCGAATCAATTGGTACGATGTTCAACGGCACGACCTCGACGGAAATTTGAACGCTGAGCAAGGCGGCACCGGAATAGCCATCCGCAAACCGCACAATCAGCGTCCAGCCGTTGGTGGCCGCCGGGATTTGCTGGATGGAGGCAGAGCCTCTGCCGGCCAGCACCGACACATCCACCGCCATGTTCCCCGCGGGCAACGCCGGGGTCAGACCATCCAAAACCGAAGAATACGCGTCATACCTTATTTCTGCCGGGGGATCTTGCGGCCAGGTTGGAATCCAGGCGAAACCGTCAAGATTGGTCACACCGTCCTGTGTAGAAGAAATGGTGGTGGCCACATTGGCGCCGGAATGCCGGCCAACCGCCGCCCCGCTGCCCGGATGATGCCATTGAACTTCCGAACCCTGGATGACCAGTAAATCGGCAACATCAATGAGACCGGTGACCTCGTAGGTGATTTTGGTCTGCGCCGACGCAATTCCGTGGACGAAGACGACCATTGCCGGGATGAGCAGCAGCCGTAGAAATCTGGAATTTATTATCATAATTACACGGCATGGACTTGCGCCGATTGATTCAAAGAGCCACCGCAACCGGAGCCTTGGGTTTTGTTTCGATTAAAGATGGACAATCAAATCGCGCGGGACGTTCAATGAGGTCTGACTGTGAACCTTTGCGGAACTGGTTTCAAACTCGACACCACCAGAGAAGATCGTGCGTGGAAGGATGCCGCAGGTTCGATGCGATTTATTGCCACGATTGGAGCCTGTCTAGAATCTGGAGTTTTAAGCGAAGCCTACTACTCATCTGAAAACAACTCCTTCAAGTCACGAGTGCGAGCCTGTGTAAACCTCGTAAGGCTGCTGTAGTAACCTGCGGTTCTGCCCCAACCACCAGTCCGGCTTACAACCAGATCGGCTTGCGCATCGCGCATAATAATCCATGAGCTCTCTGCTTTGCGCAACAGCTCCTGCTGGTCTTTGGCGAGGTGATTTAGCAGCTCGTTGTATGTGCGATTCAACTCTGCGTCTGCCAGTGCGTAACGCTCTGTTTCTTGAGAAATCTCTGCCGAGCCCGGCGAATCAGGCCCATTTTTTGAAGGCGATGTCGAGCAGCCAGCGAGTACAAATGCTGTCGCCAGTATCAGAGTCATGAGAAATTTCATTTCACGAGAGTGCCGCAGCGTTAAGAATTTGTTCATTGTACAACGAATTTGAGCGGTTTTGATGAAATTTTAAACCGAGTCAATCCGGTTACACCGTCCAGAATGTCCATGGAGGTAGAGATGGTATAGTTTCCTTGTTTTAGTAAATAAAAATAATTAAGACTTCTTTGCCACTCTAGGAATTGCAACGGTTGTATAGGATGAATTTCAAATCTTGAATCTCCATGATCATCCTTTCCATCAGGCCCCAATTCGTTTTTTCCGCTAGGTGTGAGGGTGGGAAGCGCTCCATGGGAATCTCGTATTATGATCCCAAAGTCTTTGTAACCATCCATTCTGGCATAATAAATAATTGTTTTACTTTTGTTTGTTAATCGAATGGTCAGAACAACTGGTTGCCCAAATTTGACCCCTGCCGGAACAGATACTTCCAATACAACATTTCTGGTAATTGATGTTGTTCTTGCCAGGTCCGGCTCGCTCGCCGTCTGACGCGAAACAGCCGAACAACCAAAAAGACCGCCGCTCAAAACGAGCGCGAGGCCGAGGATGAGGTTGGAGTTCATGGTTTCGCTGGCTCGATGTCTTTGCAATAGAGTTTCCCGCGATAACGCAACACCATGCCAACCACTTCGTTCGTCGGGGCTCGCGAATAGGCAAAAATCATCTCATCATGGACATATCCTAAATTTCCGACCCAGCAAAACCCCGGCTTTTCAATTTGAGAAATACACGTTCCGTCAGATTGCAACAGCCACACCTGGATATTGCGGATACTTGAATCGGGTTGCTTTATTGGCTCGTTGTCACGCTGTCCGTCCCAAACAATTCGCACGCCATAAAGATTGGTTTGTCCCCAGAATACCACGTCAAAGCTTGGTATTGCCAATTCGATGGATCTTGGTTTTAGAATTTCCGCCCCAAAATGTGTGGCACCTGATGCGAGCGCTTCATTTGCCGGTTCTCGTGGTTTTGAGGAGAATTGACCGTTGGCCGTTGCGCGGCCGAACAACCCGCCGCTCAAAATGAGCGCGAGGCCGAGGAGGAGTTTGGGTTTCATGGCGTGTTCATCGTGTTGGTATGCATCGGCTCCAAATTTTTCTGCCGCCATGTCAGTTTGCAACGAAAATTCTTCTGCTCGATGCTGGCGGTTCTGACCATATTTCCGAACCGAGGGTGGCGTGAATAACGGGCCAATTCCAATGGTTGCCGTAAGGCCCGTCAGCGTGTTCAGTCACGTCTGTTTTATAACTGTCTGGATAATCGACTTCCAATGAGAGTATTGCTCCAGTTGCCAATTGGAATTCATCTAAATCCCAATCATTGGAACGAAATAATCTTGGATCCGGTAGACGATGGCGATAGTGGGAAAGGCCGAGCAGGGCGAACACGTCTTTTTCGGTCAGGCCGGGGTGCATCAGGCGGAATTTTTGTTCCACTTTGGCAATTTGCTGTGGCGTCAACTGGTTCGAACGATTCCATTCTTTTTCGACAGCGATCTCCTGCCGTTTCAAAAACGATGAGGCACTGGAATTTCGAGAAAGAATGAACATCGGCTGATATACAAATGGCGTTTTGTCGTTATATGGCCGTGTTCCCGGGTCGTCGGGCTTATCAAGTTCAACCGGGCCGTCGAAAAAATTTGTGCCGTTATACAAGTAGATCTGGAAGTGTAGAACGTATTTGCCATTTTCAGAATCAACCCGTCCCCTGAAATGTTGTTTATCCTGAGTAAGGAAATCGAAATCCATGGAAAGATGGACCGGCACAGAAGCGATCAACCGGGATGGTTCAGGATATTCATATGAACCAATCAGGTGCAGGAACAATTCCGGTCGCAGCTCTTTTGAAATGGCTGGGTGATGTCCCGCTGATGCACAACCCAGCAAACCGTCGCTCAAAATGAGCGCGAGCGCGAAGCTGAGGACGAATTTCGGCTTCATTAAATTATTCTAACTCAGACCTGCAAATAAACCAATTCGTTCATTTTTGTCGGAGATGACAACCGTTCGAACAGAGCGCGTGCCCCGCTGCCGACGTTGGTGGTAACCGCAGCCTTCGCCCCGGGCCAAACCGGCGGTTCAGTGGCGGTCAAAGGTTGGCATCAGGATTTCCTTGTTGGCACGGGTTGCTCTCTTTTGCCAGCCACCTCCGGCGGTGGCTGGCAAAAGAGAGGAGAATTTTTTTGGGCCTTTCCCGGGGTAGCCTCGCAAGTTGCAACGGAGCGAGGCAACCCCGGGCTAATCTCCTGGTGCACCTTCAGTGCACTCAATATGGCCGATGTATCGGCAAAATGTTTGGCGGTGTGATGTGGCCTAACAGATAGCAGATGACCGGGTTTGCAGCCGGTCATTGGCCTGGAATAGGCTGTTGGTTTTCATTGAAAAAACCCCAGCCGGACGGGCATTCCTGATGGCGCGGACTCATGTCCGCGGCTACCGGGGAGGGACAGCGCGTGTCCCTGATTTTGAGTTTTGATTGGGGACGGCGGCACGCCGTCCCTCCCGTCGAAACAGAAAATAGAGCCTCCTGACGTCGGCTGCTACGGGTCAGGGCCGAACGGGCATCTGACCACAATGGGATTTGCGCAGGTCTTTTGGAATGTACGGCCGGTTTTGGATTGAGTAAACACAGAATATTTATTGTTTACAAAGTAAACCATGTTAGCTATGGTGGATGCATCCCGCATGCGGGACGCGACAAGCCCGCCATCGTCGGGCTTTGGCGCGGCAAGACGGGGCACCAACCTGGTGCGGGGCATCGGAATTTCCGATTGGCAATGGCCAATTACGGATTTGCAGGGTGTTCTTTGACATAGCCGGCGAAGCCGGTATTAACGGGAAATGGGTCACGGCGCGGGGCTGTGGGTGCGGGTGGATTGTCGCGAACCGGCAATCCATCCCGCCCGCTCCGAACCGCACCAACCTGGCGCGGGTCCGAGCCGGAAGGGCACCGTGCGGGGTTTGAGGATGACGACGAGGATGACGATGAGGATGAGGATGATTCCCCGAATCCAAGGCACCAACCTGGTGCGGGGTCCGAGCCGGAAGGGTAATCGGGGAACGGATATGAAAATTACGAAACGAACCACTACTGTCCGGTTTAAAACGCCAGTAAACATTGATGATTGGAGTGTTGGGCTGAGGCTGCGGGTGGGGGAAACTGAGAAAGGGCTTGGGAAATGGGCATTTTTTCAAAGAGAGTCAGGCTCAA
>DATHOG010000148.1:0-14923 GCA_035485115.1 Candidatus Sulfotelmatobacter sp.
CGGCACGCTCAACAGCGAAACCAAATTTTCCTTCCGCGCGAGTGTCACGTTCTGGTAACGCGGGTCGGTCTGCACATTGGCGACCTGTTGCGGTTTTTGGCGGCGCACGACCACGCCGAGCAGGCTTTCCTCCGCGGTCAACCGCGGTTTTTTGATGTAGGCATCGCCCGCGCCAAAACTCGCCCGCAGGTCCAGCCATTCGCGCGTCTCGTCCAGCAGCATCAGCGAACACATCCGCGCGCGCATCAATTCGCATGCCTCCCGCGTGATCGCGCGCAACGCCTCGTCCAGGTTCAGCGTGGAGTTGATCGTGCGGCTCACGCTCGCCAGCGATTCAAACAACAGCACCTTCAACCGCAGTTGTTCGTAGAGCCACGTGTTGTGGATCACCTTGGCCGCCTGGAGCGCCAGTTCCTGCAGCAATTCCTGGTCGTCCTGCGAAAATGCGTCCTCGCGTTCGGAATCCACGTTGATGACACCGCGCACCTCGCCGCGCACCTCCAGCGGCACGGCCAGTTCCGAACGCACCTCGCGCCGCACGCTGACGTAGCGGTGATCCTTCGTCACGTCGCGCACGCGCGCGGGCTTGCCCGTGCGCGCCACCCAGCCCGTGATGCCCTCGCCAACGCGCAGTTTTATTTTCCGGGCCGACGACGAAAGATTTTGCGCCGCGTGGATCTCGAGAAAACTGGTCGTGGGATTGATCAGCGCCAGCGAACCGGAGGACGCGCGCATCACGCGCACCGCCTCGCCGACGATCAACTGAAGCGCCTCCTGCGATTCGAGCGTGGAATGGATGACGTTGCTGACCTGGTACAGCAGGCTCATCCGCTCCGGCGACAATTTGGACTTTGAAAATTCCTCGCTCACTGATCCGTTTTTAGTTTTGGGTTTTAAGTTCCAACGCTTTCTCCCTCCGCGCAAGTTTCACCTAAAAATTGGAAACTAAAAACTAAAAACTTACCGCGTCCGCAATGTCAGAATAATTCCTACAGTGCCGAAGATGATGTTTGGCAACCACGCCGCGATCCAGCCGGGCAGGTGGCCGCTCATGCCGAATGCCAGGCTCACCTGCTGCAATATGTAATACGTGAAGACGATGAAGATGCTCCCCGCCACGCCGAAAAACAGGTTCCGTCGTCCCGATTGCGCGCCGAACGGGATCGCCATCAGCACCACGATGAAACACATCCATGGCGCGGCGATGCGTCCGTGGAATTTGGTCAAAATACGCCCGGCGTCCTTGCCCGAAAGATCCGGGTTCATTTTTAAGTACGGCCACAGGTCGGACAGCGGTATGTCCGCGCTGCGCGAGGACAGCAACCCTTCGGCGTCGCTAAATTTTGCCTCCAACTGGAACTGCCGCGGGGTCTCGTCAAATTCCGTCATTGCGATCTGGTTCGTCACGGGCAATTGCTGCCAGCGCGCCCCGGCGTCGGCCCGCGAGAATGTCTGGGCATTGATAAAATTCCACGCAGCGTTCGTGTATACCGCCGATTCCGCCTTCAATTCGCGTTCCGAGCCATCGGGCAGGGTCCAGCGCACGTCGGGGTTTGTGAGCGTCTTCTTTTTGAAGTTGAATTCGGGGATGAACCAGACGCGATGCGCGTGGCGGTTGTTGAAGCCGACCTTTTCGAAAACATTTTTTTGGCGCGGCCCGGTCCGGCCCGCGTTCTGGACATGGCGCATGAGCAGTTCCTGTGAATACTGCTGGCAACGCGGCACGGCCAGTTCATTCAGTGCGTAATAAAATGCCGTCACCGCCAGTCCCACCACGAAATAAGGCAGGCACAACCGCCAGAGACTCACGCCCGCCGCGCGCAGGGCGGTGAGTTCATTATAGCGCGCATGCTGCGTCAGCGCGTAGAGCAGGGCGAGCAACAGCAGCACCGGCAGCACCAGCACGAAAAATTCCGGCAAGCTCGCGGCGCACAGCTCAACCGATTCGTTAAAGTTCAATTTTGCATCGCGCATGGCCCCCGCCTGGCCAAAGAAAAAAAACACGACCCAAAAGATCATGAAACCGCTGAGACAGAAAATCAGCGGCGAGAGCAGTTCGCGGAACAAGTATCGGTCGTGCAACCGCATCGGCGCAGCTTAGCGGTTGTGTCCGTGGATTGCATGGAAAAATCTTGCTTTACCGCATTTTTAATCTATTTTCCCTCGCCCTGCTGGGTTGGTAGCTCAGTTGGTAGAGCAGTGCCCTTTTAAGGCATTGGTCCGGGGTTCGAGTCCCCGCCAACCCACCAGCCTTCGCTGAACGCAGTGAAGCGAAGGCTGCCGCGCCGAAGCGCAGCGTAGGCGGGCCGTGCCCAACCCCGACAGAAGCTACGGCTCGGCATGCCTGCCCAGCGAAAACTAAATTTCTCCATCAGTGCGGGCTAAATGGTCCATAAAGGTCCATTTTTTCCTTAAAATCACCCCTCGCGATTTTGAATTTTATTTTCCGACGGCACTACGTTAAAGTTTGCGCATCAAAACTTCAACGAGCATCAAGTTTTGGGGCGTGCGCGGTTCCATCCCCACGCCGGGGCGCGGCACCGTGCGTTACGGCGGCAACACTTCCTGCATCGAAATCCGCTGCGGCAAGGACATCATCATCCTGGATGCCGGCACCGGTCTGCGGAAACTGGGCCAGTCGTTGCTCGCCGAGTTCAAGCAGAAGCCGCTCAACCTGACGCTGCTCATTTCCCATACGCATTGGGACCATATCCAGGGACTGCCGTTTTTCGCGCCCATCTATGAATCGCGCTGCCGCCTGCGCATCCTCGGCAGCGAAGGCGCGCGCACCGGGCTGGAATCCGCCCTTACCGGCCAGATGGAAAGCACCTACTTCCCCGTGCCTTTCTCCAAACTGCCGAGCAACATCGAGATCGAGGAACTGCGCGATTTCAATTTTGCCATCGGTACCACGCTCGTCAGCGCCCAACGCGCCAACCATCCCGGCTTGACCGTCGGTTACCGGCTGTTTTCGCCCGACGGCGTCATCGTTTTCTTTCCCGACACCGAGCCGCGGCATGGCGGCGACGACCGTGACATGATCGATTTCATCCGGGATGCTGATGTGTTGATCCTCGATTCGCAGTACGATAGCGGCGAATACCAGAAGCATACCGGCTGGGGCCACGGTTGCGTGGACGATTCCGTGTCGCTCGCCCTCAAGGCCGGCGTGAAAAAACTGATCCTCTTTCATCACGATCCCGACCATGACGACAAAAAAATCGATTCCTTCGTCCGTTACGCCCGCGCACTCGTGAAAAAGCAGAAGGGCAAATTGAAGGTCGAAGCCGCGCGCGAAGGCCTGCTGATTCCCGTCAACGGCCGATGATCGCCGGCCTTTGCGTATGCAAATCTTCAAACTGATCGCCGCCGGTCTGCTGCTGGCCGGCAGCGCGTCAGCCGCTGATTGGAAACTGGTCTGGTCCGATGAATTCAATTATCGCGGCCTGCCGGACACGAACAAATGGGGTTATGAGGAGGGCTTTGTGCGCAATCACGAAAGCCAGTATTACACCAGCGACCGGCTGGAAAATGCGCGCGTCGAAGACGGCCACCTCATCCTCGAATGCCGCAAGGAACATTTCACACCCGCCAATCACGCGCCCGTGGAATATACCTCCGCCAGCCTCATCACCCGGCGCAAGGCCGATTGGCAATACGGGCGTATCGAAGTCCGCGCCAAAATTCCGCAGGGCAGGGGTGTCTGGCCCGCCATCTGGACGCTCGGCACAAACATCACCCGGGTCGGCTGGCCCCGTTGCGGCGAGATCGACATCATGGAATTCGTCGGCAAGGCCCCAGACCAAATCCACGGCACCATCCATTATTTCAAGGACGGCAAACATGCTTCCAACCACGGCAGTGTGAAGACCGACCGGCCGTTCGACGATTTCCATACCTACGCTATTGAATGGACCCCGGCGCGCATCGATTTCTTTTTCGACGACCAGAAATATCAGTCGGCGGACATCCGTGCGGCGGACCAACCCGAAGGCAATCCTTTTCGTGCGCCGCATTATCTCATCCTCAATTTTGCCCTCGGCGGCAGTTGGGGCGGGCCGATTGATGACACGATGCTGCCGCAACAATTCATGATCGATTACGTCCGCGTCTATCAACAAACGCCGCCCGCAAAATAAATTTGGGCAACCGGGAATCGTTATTTCCTACGGCCACGCCCTCGGGTCGCCAGCTTGCGCAGCCCGCGTTCATCCATACGGATGAGCACCCATTCATCCAGCGACTTTGCGCCGAGACCGCGATAAAAATCCAGCGCGTGCTGGTTCCAGTCCAGCGCGATCCACTCAAACCGGCCGCACTTCCGTTTTGCCGCCACGCGCGCGACGGCCTCGACCAACGCCCGGCCGATACCACGACCGCGAAATTCCAGACACACATACAGGTCATCAAGCCAAACTCCTTGCCGTCCCGTGAAACTGGAGAACGTGGAAAAATACAGCGCATAACCAACCGCCCGGCCGCCGCTCCGCGCCAGCAAAGCCCCGGCAACCGCGCGCGGACCAAACAACGCCCGCCGCAGCGATGCCGGCGTGGCCTTCATTTCGTGTTCCAGCTTCTCGAACTTCGCCAGCTCGCGGATGAGTTCAAGCAACTCGCGAACTTCAGTGGGTTTGATTGGTGTGATCTTGAAATCCATGCCGCAAACTACCAGTCGTGTAAAGCAAGGGGCAAGCGGCAAGGTGAAAGGTAGGGCGCGTCACTCCGTGCGCCGTCATCGCAAGCCTGAACGTGTCCGTTCCAAGAGATGGCGGGTTTGGACTGGCCCGATGTCACCAGGGCCGTGCGCCCTTGAGCTTCTTTTTATCAAACGCGGTTTTTTCCCTGCCTTTACCGGCGCGCACTTCCATCCGAAACGGCGGCTCGATTTCCGGCGGCAACGGCGCGGCGGCCGATGCGGGCGTTTCCGGTGCCGGCCCGGCTTTCACAATTTCAGCGATGACGCCGAGCAGTTCAGCCCGGCCATGACCCGCCTCGGCGGAGCATTGAAAGGTTTCCGGCAACTGCGCGAACCATCCCGCGATGCGCTCCTTGAACGCCGCGATATTCGCCGCCGTCTTTTCCGGCGTGCCGCGATCCGTCTTGGTGAAGACGATAACAAACTGCAGCGCGTGGCCGGCCAGCCACTGCACGATCTCCAGGTCCGGCGGCTGGGGTTCCAGGCTGGAATCCACCAGCAGAAACGTGCAGCACAGGTTCGGCCGGTGCCGGATGTAATTTGCCGCCGCGCGGTTGAACTGCGAGACATGCTTGCGCGAACCTTCCGCGTAGCCGTAGCCTGGTAGATCCACCAGCCGCCACGTTTTGTTGATCGTGAAAAAATTGATGAGCTTGGTGAACCCCGGCGTCGGCGAGACCCGCGCCAGCCGCTCCTTGCCCGCGAGCAGGTTCAGCAGCGACGACTTGCCCACGTTCGAGCGGCCAATGAAGGCGAACTCCGGCAATGTCTCGTCAGGACATGAATCCAGGTCCGGCGCGCTGCGATCAAAAATGGCGGATGAGACGTTCACACTTATAAATCAATGTACCACTGTCGCAGTAAACCAACCTGCGTGAAACAACCAATTTCAACTTGGCGGATTCTTCAATTGCTCCTGTCGCGCCCGGATCGTATCCGCCTCCTCGCGGATGTTGATCAGCGAAAGCTGCGTCGCGTGAAACAGGTGCACACAGCCGCCGACCATGCCCGTCACCCCGGCGAATCCCAGCAGCAGCCCCACGCCGATGACGGCTTTCATTGCCAGTTCGCTGCCGGATTCCCCCGCCACCGCGCCCAGCAACGTCACCAGCGTGGCCGCCACGAACGCGCCCAGCCCCACATAGATCCAGCGCAGGGCACCCAGCAGCAGCATCGCCTGCCGCTCCACGCGGTTCACGTGCTCGATGAAGTTCGCGCGCTGCGGACGCGCCGTGTTCTCCGACTCGTTCAACAACTGGTGCATGCTGTCGCGCGTTCGGATCAGGCGGTTGATGGTGCTCAACGCCAGCAGGCACGAGGCATTCGTCAGCAGCGCCGGCGCGGCGATGAACGTCAGGACCGCGAACGGATTGTTTGTCAGCAGATTGCTTCCCATGAATTTGAAAACTAAGCGGCGTAACGATGACCGTCAACGGCAATTGCCCGACCGGCGGAAATTATTCAGGCCCGGTGGGGGTGATGTCGGAGGCTCTGAAAAGAACTGTTTGCGTGTTGAAAATGGCTTGCAAAGCCGGATGACGGCAGGATAATCGCGTACAAGGTCAGGAAGAACAATTTTAACACCATGAACGACAGGTTATATGGGAAATCGCGTCTAACCCAAACTCCACTTCATGTTCCTATGAACACTTCATTCATCACCACCGCCCGTCGTCTGTTACGGCTCACATTTTTAGCGTTCACCATCAGCCTCTTTGGCGTGCCCGCCGCCCTGGCCGGTCTTACGATGACCATAGATTTTTACCGCAACAGTCAGGGTCATAATTATGTGTTTTACATGCCGTTTGCCACCAATACCGTAGCACCTAACGCCGCCCTGGGAACCTACGTCATCCGTTCTCCCGGCTGGCCGGCCGACGGTTCCCAGCAGGGGTTCGACCTCACCACCAGCGGCCTCAGCGACCGGGGAGATTTAGATGTTCAAAACCCCTATGGGAATTTCAATTCCGCCCTGCAACAAATCACCAATGGCATCTGGACAATTCTGTATACCAACACGACCGCGACCAACCTTTACACCTTCACGGTGAGCGCGCCCACCATCAACAGCAACGTGATGCCCTTGACCCTCATCACCTCCCCGGCGAATGGCGAGATCAACGTGCCGAATCAGCCCACGTTCACCTGGCAAGGACCGACGAGCTGGCCCGTGACCACCGCCAACACTTACTTTTACAACTACGATTTTTCCTTTTTTCAATTTCCCGCCCCGATCCCGGCTTCCCAAACCGTTTGGACGGATCCCACATCGCTGCCCAACGGCTTGAACTGCACGTTTAACCTGGATTTCGTCACCAACTACACCGGCCCTCTCTTTGTGTCCACCACGCCCGCCAGCACCAATGTTTCCCACCAGGCCATTTCCGGCTGGGCCATTGCTACCATCCTGGAAACCGGCGACTCCGTGTCGTTTGCCGTCACGAATCCGCCGGCCATCGGCACCACGCTGATTGCGCATTACACCTTTGACAACAGCGGCAACATTGGCCAGGACACCAGCGGCAACGGCTATGATTTGGATTTCAACGGGGCCGATGGGGTGACCTTCAACAGCACGGCGAAAGCCGGTGCCGGCGCGGCTTATTTTGACGGTTTTAGCTATTTGAGTTATTCCTCAACTCCTAGCAACATTTTGAGCACGCTGGCTGGCGACTTTTCGCTCTCGTTCTGGATTCAAACGACACAAAACGATGGCAATGAGGACGGGGAGGCTTATGCGGGCGCGGGCATTGTGGCTGCGGATGTTCCTGGATCCCATTACGACGTCGTTCCGGCGGCTTTGGACGGTGGTGAGATTGGCTTTAATACCGGGCCGTACGACGACACGCTCAATTCGACGGTTGACCTCAATGACGGTCATTATCATCACGTGGTGATCACCCGGCAACAGGCGACCGGTGAAAAGCGCATCTACGTGGATGGCCGGCTCAACACCACTGATTTTGCCACCATGAACCCCCTGAGCGATCCTCATATCGTGGCGGTTGGCTGCCAGATTGACGCTTCCCAATCAGATCCAGGCTCGGCATCTTTCAGCAGTTTGTTTCAAGGTCTCTTGGATGACATCCAGATTTACTCCGGTGTGCTCTCGTCAAACGAGGTGGCACAACTTTACGCCGACCCCGGCTCAACCGCCGCCGCCACCCTGGACTTTAACACCGCCCTCGGCACCTCCGGCCTGCCCTGGACGACCAGCGGCGACTCCAGTTGGTTTATTGAATCCACCAACACCGCCAACGGTTCACCCTACGCGGCCCAAAGCGGCAGCGTGACGAACAATCAGTCCTCGACCCTTTCCGTCACCGTCACGGGCCCGGGAACACTGACTTTTTACTGGTCCAGCCAGGATGGCTGCGGGGGCTTCGATTACGAGTTCGACATTGATGGCAATTATACGAATGACATTTATTGCAGCCAGCCTTGGGTTCAAGCCGGGCCATACGGCATCGGGCCGGGGTCGCACACCTTGACGTGGACCACCTACGCCTACGGCGACACCGATCCCACCGAAGTCGGATTTCTGGGACAGGTCAGCTATGTTCAGCAGTTGGCTCCGGTTCTGGCCGTTACGGATTCACCCACCTCCGGCGCGGTGCCTTTGACCGTGCAGTTTACCAGTCCCGGGGTGGACAGTTTCGGCAATACGGTGACGAACTGGAACTGGGCTTTCGGCGACGGCAGCACCAGCACGGCGCAAAGCCCCTCGCATACCTACACCACGACCAATGCGTTTACGCCCGGCCTGACGGCGCATAGCACCTACAGCAGTGCCGCGCTCGCTGTGACCGGCCTGGGGACCATTACGGTTTCCAACGCGGCGCTCAACGTCAGCACCATTCCGTCCTCCGGTCTGGCTCCGTTGACCGTTCAATTCGCCAGTCCCGGCGTGGACAGCGGTGGGAACACCGTGACCAACTGGAATTGGAGCTTTGGCGACGGTGGCACGAGCACGTTTCAAAACCCGGTGCACGTTTATAAGACGATCGGCGGTTATTCGCCCGGCCTGGTTGCCAAAAGCACGCATGGCGCATCCGCTCTGCCGGTCACGGGCCTGGGCGCCATCAATGTTTACAGCAATCCGATCCCTGCCTTTCACACACTTTATACTTTTTCACCCGGCTTTGGCATGGCACCGGATGGTGATCTGGCGGTCTCGGGCAACCAGCTTTATGGAACAACGGAGAATGGCGGGGGTTCCAATGGAACCGGCACCGTGTTCTCCCTTGATACCGACGGCACCGCTTTTACCAACCTCTGTATTTTTGCTCCCGGCGGCAACAGTTATCCGGTCGGCGGATTGGTCCTGTCCGGCTCAACGCTTTTTGGGATTGGCAGTTCGGTGTTCGCCATCAACACCAATGGCACCGGCTATACGAACCTCTTGAATTTGGTTTCCGCATACGACTCCTCCACCGGTTATAATCCGGTCGGCGGATTGGCCGTGTCCGGAAACACGTTGTATGGGACGACCTGGTATGGCGGCCCCTACGATGAAGGGGTCATCTTTTCCGTTGCCACCAATGGCGCGAGCCATGGGATTCTTTACGCCTTCACCCAGCCGACCTATAACCCTTACGCCATCAACTACGCCGGGATTTTTCCTTCCGCCCGGCTGATTTGCCCGGCCGGCACGCTCTACGGAACGGCTGAACAGGGCGGCAGTTACGGCGGAGGCACCGTGTTCTCGGTCGTAACCAACCAACCTGGCAGCTACACCGTCCTGCATGACTTCACGGCCCCGGCGGTGAACGGCACGAACATCGACGGCTACGCTCCCTTTTCGGGCCTGGTTTTGTCCGGCACCAATTTATATGGCACGACCCAAGGAGGAGGAACTAACGGCTATGGCACGGTCTTTGTCGTCAGCACGACCGGCCAGTTTACCAACCTCTATTCTTTCACCGGCGGCAGTGATGGCTCCTATCCGCAAGCCGGATTGACCCTGTCCGGCAACACCCTGTATGGCACCACCACGGCCGGTGGCGCTTTCACCAACGGCACCTTGTTTGCCATCAATACAGATGGCTCGCATTTCAAAAGCCTTTACAGTTTCACCGGTGGCAACGATGGCGGCGATCCTGCCGCCGACATGGTTTCCGCAGGCCTCACCTTGTTTGGCACCGCGACCAAGGGCGGCAGCACGGGCAACGGCACCGTTTTCAGCTTCGCCCTCGCCGGTCCGCCGCTGGCCATTGCCCGTTCTGGAACCAATGTGGTTCTCACCTGGTCCGCCGCTTATTCCGGCTACACCCTGCAATCGAGCACCCAGCTCGTCGCGGGCGCGTCGTGGAGTTCCGTCTTGCCCCTGCCGGTCGTCCTGAATAATTTGAACACCGTCACCAATCCCGTCTCCACCAAAACGACGTTTTACCGGTTGAGCCAGTGATCCGATCCAGACGCTTTCATCCCATCATTGTCAGTTTCTCCAGAAGTTCCAGCAACGCTGGCGCGGCGATGAACGTCAGCACCGTGAACGGATTGTTTGTCAGCAGATTGCTTCCCATGAATTTGAAAACTAAGCCCCGCACCGTTGACGGTCAACGGCAATTGGCTGGTCTGAGAGATGGCATCCCTTTGGGATTCACACCGAATGCCCTAATTAATTCTTCGTCCCCGCCAACTCTTCCTCAAAATCCACAATCTCTTTAATCTGCACCAAAAACCATGGGTCAATTTTCGTGAGATTAAAAAGCTCCTCGATGGTAAATCCTGCACGCAGGGCGTGGCGGATGAAGAAGATGCGTTCGGCGTTGGGCACGCTCAATTTGCGGCTGATGACGTCGCGCGGCAGGATGTCGCGGTCGCCGTAGATTTCCGTGCCGATGCGCCAGGGCTTGCCGTCGCCGCCCAGGCCGCTGCGGCCGATCTCCAGCGAGCGCAGGCATTTCTGCAGGCTTTCCTTGAACGTGCGGCCGATGGCCATGGCTTCTCCGACGCTTTTCATCTGCGTGGTGAGCGTAGGGTCGGCCTGCGGAAATTTCTCGAACGCGAACCGCGGAATTTTCGTCACGACGTAATCAATGCTCGGCTCGAAGCTCGCGGGGGTTTCGCGTGTGATGTCGTTCTTGAGTTCGTCCAGCAGGTAGCCGACGGCGAGTTTGGCCGCGATCTTTGCGATGGGAAAGCCGGTGGCCTTGGACGCCAGCGCGGAGCTGCGGGAAACGCGCGGGTTCATCTCGATGATGACCATGCGGCCGGTGACCGGGTCCGTGCCGAACTGGATGTTGCTGCCGCCGGTTTCCACGCCCACGGCGCGGATGACGGCGAAGCTCTGGTCCCGCATCATCTGGTATTCCTTGTCGGTCAGCGTCTGGATGGGCGCCACGGTGATGCTGTCGCCGGTATGGACGCCCATGGGGTCGAAGTTCTCGATGCTGCAAATGATGACGCAGTTATCGGCCTTATCGCGCATCACTTCCATCTCGTATTCCTTCCAGCCGAGGAGCGATTCTTCGATGAGAATTTCGTTCACAGGCGAAAGCTCGATGCCGCGCTTGGCGATGGTCTCAAATTCCTCCTGGTTGTAGCCGATGCCGCCGCCGGTGCCGCCGAGGGTGAACGCAGGGCGGATGATGAGCGGGAGGCGCCCGATCTTTTCAGCCACGGCGCGGGCCTCGTCGAGGTTATGCGCCACGCCGGAAATCGGCACGTCGAGACCGATGCTCAACATCAATTCCTTGAACGCGAGGCGGTCTTCGCCCTTGTGGATTGCCTCGGGTTTCGCGCCGATCATCTCGATACCGTGACGTTCCAGCGCGCCGTTTTTGTGCAATGCCATGGCGGTGTTCAACGCAGTCTGGCCGCCGAGCGTGGGGAGCAAAACAAGTTTGCCCTGCGCGCCGATTTTTTTCATCTCCGCAATCTCGCGCGCGATGATTTTCTCCACACATTCCGGCGTGATGGGTTCGATGTAGGTGCGGTCGGCGAACTCGGGATCCGTCATGATCGTGGCAGGATTCGAGTTCACGAGCACCACGCGGTAGCCTTCTTCCTTGAGAGCTTTGCAGGCCTGGGTGCCGGAATAATCGAATTCGCACGCCTGGCCGATGATGATCGGGCCGGCGCCGATGATGAGGACGCTGTGGATGTCGGTGCGTTTAGGCATGGTTCAAACGGCAGAAGATTGAACACGAATTTGCCGCAACACGAAAGAAAATTGCGCGTTACAACGGCGTGCCCTCGCGGATAGCCGCGCGCAGGTCATCGGTCATGCTGATACCGGGCGGCGGGTTTTTGAGGTGCACGATTCCCGGCATGTCCTCCAGTTGCGCCAGGGTCGTTTGCACATCCAGCCAGTCAAGCTCCTTGGGAATATCGTCGTAGGGCACCTTGCCGCGCTTGACCAGCATCAGCCAGAGCAGCGCGCCAACGGAGTGGATATCCTGCTTTTTCAGGCGCGAAATCTCCGAAAGTGAAAACAGGGACCAACTGAGCAGCCGCGGTCCGGTCAGGGTGATCCACAGGAAAATCTCCAACTGCACGATTCTCCCCCGCAGGTAATGGCCGGCCAGTGAATCGTCGACGTCGGCTTCCTCGGAATACAATTTTTCCGGCCCGCGCTTGCGCGGGATAAAGGCGTTCACGATGAACATGAGCGCGACAATTCCGACCGTGGCCCAAAAGCATCCGGCGTCGCTAAGCCCGTCTGCGCCGTAACGCCGTCGATGGCCGAAAAAAACAGACACGATCCCGAAGATGATCACCGCGCCGGCGGTCGCGCCGATGGGAAACAGGATGAAACCCAGCAGCGCGAGCAGTCCGCGATGCCGGATCTGCCGTTTGACATGGCCGGCATACCATTGTTTTACAGTCTCGAATTCCATTTTCTGCCCGTTTTCCGTCGTTCAGTTGACGAACTGATACGCCTTGAACACCAACCAGCCCAAGGCCGCGCCGGCGGGCAGGTCGATCAGGAAATGCTGCTTGGTGAAGACGCAGCTCAAGGCGATCAGCCCGGGGAACAACATCGTCCACGGGCCCAGATGCGGCCACAGGTGCATGGCCGTGAGCGTGGCCACGGACATGTGCATGGACGGAAAACTGTTGGACGGGGCATCAAGGCTTTGCACAAACGCGAGAAACCTTTCCGACCGCCCACGCCGCTGGTTGATGTCACGCCATTCGGCCGGCGTGGCCACGGGGAAAAATATGAAAAACGCCATCTGCGCCACGAGCAGCAGGATGTAACTCATGGCGATGTGCAGAAACTGGCGCGGCGATTCGACGGTGAAGTTGATGTAAACGATGACCGGATAATACAGACCGGAATAAATCCATACCCAGCGCGGCCAGTAAGGAATGGAATCGTCCAGCGGCGTCTTGAGCGCGCGCGGCTGCGTGACGTAATTCCGCTGGCACCAGAAATAAAATTGATAAACCCCGACGATCAGGAAAACGCTCATGACGAGGTCGATGAGGTAATCGGAAAGGTTCATGGCCTTTGTCGGTTCATGTTGGGTTCCCCGCAATTGTTACATTTGCGTAACGACAGAACACCATAATACCCCGGTTTTTGGCAAGCCTGTTTCTGCAACCCGACCAGAAAAAACCTTACCGGTATTCGGGTATGTCGATGTGATTCGGGGAGGTCAAATCCATGCGTTTTGCCTCGTACCCGCCCTGCTGCGGCGTGACTTGCGTCATCCGGCCGGACGGCCGCCAGAAGCCTTGAACGATGTCAACGCGCAGGTAAACTTCGTCTCCGGCCTTGACCGTGACATCGGTCCCGGAATTTTTGTTGTCCATCTCCAGCACATAGTGGCCGGGGGCGATTCCGGTCACGAACACTTCGCCGTTGCCGGTATCCACCAGGTCCCGGCCGTTCATCGTCACGGTGGGATGGACGCCGCGGCCTTGGGAATCATCGTTACGATAGATGACCAGCACGGCTTTTTGCGTGCGGTCGATCGCCTGAAGCTTTTGTACTACCTCCGGATTTTCGGGCTGAACCTGGTCCGAAGCACACGCGCCCAGCAGCGCCAGCAGCGGCAGAAAAATTATTTTGGCCAGGGTTTTGCTTTTCATAATTTTTCAGCGCGCCCTTCTTTTTTAACTCAATCGCATCGGCATCACGACGTAGAGGAAGGCCCCGTTGATTTTCAAAACCCCGGGGCTGAGTTCATCGATCAGCTCGATGAAAACTTCGTCCTCGGTCAGCGCGCTCAGCGGGTCGATGAGATATTTCGGGTTGAACGCGATGGCGAGTTCCTTGCCCTTGTAGTTCACTGCGAGCGATTCACGCGCCTCGCCGACCTCCGGCGAGTTGGCCGTGATCGCGAGCGTATTCCGGCCAAACGCCAGCTTGACCGAGTTCGCCTTTTCGCTCGTCATGATTTCCGCGCGGCGCAAGGCGGACAGCAATTCCTCGCGCCCGATCGGGATGCGTTCCTTCGCCTCGCCGGGGATGACCTGCTTGTAATTCGGATAATTGCCTTCGATCAGCTTCGTCACGAGCAACACGGCAAAACCCTTGTCATCCTTGAGCGAAAATGATGCCTGGTTCTCGCCAAACTTGATCTCAACGTCCCCTTTTTCCTGCAACAGCCGGTTCAATTCGTTCACGGCCTTGGCCGGTACGATGAATTCGCCGCTGCTCTTTTCCGAGATGTCCACTTCCTCGTCCACCAGCGCGAGGCGGCGGCCGTCGGTGGCCACGAGCGTCATCTTGCCTTCCTTCAGGCTGATGAAAATTCCGTTCAGGACGTAGCGCGATTCGTCGGTCGAGACGGCGAAGGAGGTTTTCTTCAACATCGCGCGCACGGTTTTCTGCGTGAGCGAAACTTTCTTGTCGTCCTTGAATTTCGGCAGCGGCGGAAATTCATCGGCCCCCAGCCCGTGGATCTTGAAAAACGAACCCCCGCTGCGGATGCTGGTGATGTTTTTTTCGTCGGTCTCGATCTCGATGTCGCCGTTCAGTTCGCGCACGATGCCGAATAGTTTTTTAACGGGCAGCGTCGTGGAGCCGGGTTTTTCCACCTTGGCCTCGACGGAGCAGGCCACGGTCACATCCAGGTCGGTCGCGGTGAATTCCACGCGGTCCTTTTCCGCCTTGATGAGCACGTTGGAAAGGATCGGGAGCGTGGTGCGGGTGCTGACCACGTTTTGCACGGCCTGGAGTCCGGTGATGATCTGGTCTTTGGCTATGGTGATTTTCATGCGCGATGCCTAATAGTATTCTTCTTCTTTTAAAAAAACTATCCGTATTAT
>DATHOG010000149.1:0-19313 GCA_035485115.1 Candidatus Sulfotelmatobacter sp.
CGGCAACGTTCCACGCCAAGCTGCGCGTTGATGTCGCACAATTGCGCGACCTGCCACAGGTCGCTGTTCACCCCGGCGGAGATGATGCTGCGTCCTTCCCCGAGACCGAGAACGCCAAGGCCAAGTTTTTTCATTATTGAAATTTTATCGCAAAGACCGGGAAACGCGCGGAGAAATTTCCCCACGCGTTCGCCCAAGGCTTACACTGATTCCTTCGTCTTGTCCGGGAAGGGCCCCCAATTAGCCTCGGTGTCTTCTGAATGGTTATAAATATTCTTTCCAGCCTTCAAGAAAGGCGTCGCGATCGCCCACGGCTTGCCGTCGGGCCGGTTGATCGGCGCGCCGCTGTATTGCGGGAGATAAATGCGGCGCATGCGATTTGTTTTGTTCGGCCCGCTGCGATGGAAAACAAAACTGTCGAACGCCACGATGCTGCCGGCGGGAACGATGAGCGGATCGCCGGGGTCGCTGCCGTTGTAGCCGATGAGGTCGTTGGAGCCTTCCTCCTTGAAATGGTCGATGATTTTTCCCCGTGTGCCCGCGCGCGAATGCGGCAGGATATAAACCGTGCCGTTCTCCTCGCTCACCGCGTCGAGCGTACACCAGCAGGTGACGTACGGCTTGTGGTTCGTGGTCGGGTCATACCATTTCACATAACCGCTGTCTTGATGCCACGCAAATTTCATCCCCTGCTCCGCCCCCTTCACGACCCATTGCTCATGGAACAATTGCGCATCCGGTCCGACCGTCGCCTCGGCAACCTTGGCCATCAGATCGCTGAAAATGAATTGATACAGGCGATTGCTCAAGCGGTAGCGGTTGTTGATGAAGTAACGGTTGCCGCGATGGGTGATGCCGACACTTTTGACGCCCTTCGAATCCATCAGCGCATCCATGTAGCCGATGTAATAGGAGCATTCCTCGCGGAGGATTTCCAGCAGGTCGGGCGGAATGACGCCCGGCAGAATCATGTAGCCTTCCTTTTGGTAAAGGTCACGTTGTTCTTGGGTGATGTTGATCATGGTGATGTTTGGTTTGATTTATGGTTGAGATTTTTGGCCGTGAGTTTTTTCCAAAGACGGTCGATTTCAGCGCGCAAAATTTTTGCCTGTTCCCAGCTATCCGGAAAAGTTGAAAGCTTGTAGCCGCCCGCAAGCGGTCCAAGCTCTGGACAAATGAAGATTTCGCGCGATGAATTTTTGTTTCCCGCCAGCCAGCATTTCAGGAGCCCCTCGGCGAACGGCAGCCAGTCCTGAAATTCGGGCGTCAATTTGCCTTGGTGATCGGTGATCGGCACCTGGACGTGATGGCCGTTGAATGGACGAAAATGAAATTGCTGCGCGTTCTGGATCAAGTCGGGCCGGACGAGAAGACGTTTCGCAAAATTTTCCGGCACGAGATGCTTTACGACCGCAAAATGTGAAAAGTCCCACGAAACCGGCAGCAGCGCGCCGGTCTTTTTCTGATAGGCATCGGCCAGCGCGTAAAATTTCTCCGGCGTCTCCGTGCACGTGCCGCGATGCGTTTCAATTTCCGGCACCACACCGATCTTCTCCGCTTCGCGATTCAACGCCAGTGCCAGCTTTAACGCCTCCGGCGTCAGCATTTCATCATGCGCCAGTTGCACATTCACATGCAACGCGCCGCAATCTTTTTGCTCGCGTAGCAACCGTGAAAAAACCCTCACCTTACCCGAAGCCATGCCGCCGACAAAAATCAACCCGTGCAGCTTGCATCCTTCACCAAGTTCCTTGCTGCCGCCCCAGCATACGCCATCGAAACCGGCCTTTTTGATCTCGTGCAATTTTTTGTCGAGCGACCATTCACGCTTTGGCACTGGATGCCCGATGAGCGTCCAAAGATTGGCGATGTGCCGGAGGATTGGTTTATTCATCATCTCCTCAATTTAAAATCCGATGGCCGCGCCGCCGTCCACCGGCAGCACGACGCCCGTCACAAATTTTGCCGCCGGACTGCACAGATAAACCGCCGCCCAACCAATGTCGTCCGGTTCCCCAAAGCTGTTCATCGGCGTGCGGCCAAGAATCTTTGCCTTCCGTGCGGCGTCCCCGCTCAAGGCCTTGTCGAGCATGGCGGATGCGATCCATCCAGGCGCGATGGCATTGACCCGCACGCCGTGTTGCCCCCACTCCGTCGCCAGTGAACGCACCACTCCGACATAGGCGGACTTCGCCGCCGAATAGGCCACCACCAGCGGAATGCCAAAGAGCGACGCCATCGAAGCGGTGAACAGCACGCTGCCCGATTTGCGTTCGATCATGCGGCGCCCGGCTTCGCGCGTGAGCGCGAAGGCACCGAAAAGGTGGGTTTGGATCACGGCGGCAAATTCCACATCGCTCGTTTCGGTCGAGGGCTTCTTCAGATGCACCCCGGCGTTGTTGATGAGGATGGAGATCGGCCCGGCGAGTTTTTCGGCCTTGTCCACCAATGCCGGCGCGGTTTCCAGCTTAGTTACGTCGCCGACGAGCGCGAACGCGTTCTCACCCAGCGATGCACAGGCGGTTTCCAGTTCCTCCTTGCGGCGGCCCACGAGCACAACCTTCGCCCCCGATGCGACCAAACAACGGGCCATGCCCAGCCCCAACCCGGTACCACCGCCCGTGATGAGCGCGGTCTGGCCGGTGAGATCAAAGGCGGAATTCATTTTTGTTTTGTTCATGCGCGGCAGCCGGCGGCGAGCGACGGCGTTTCTTGATGTTTATACATGATAAAATATTCCCGATGGCCAAGCTGTTCCGGCTTGCTCGGATTGCCCGCCGCCACCCGCGTGACCAGGTCGGCCAGGGCGTCGCCAGCTTGGGCGATGGTCATTTCACCCGCCAGCACCCGGCCCGCGTCGAAATCCATGTCTTCTTCCATCGCGCGGAACGTCGCGCTATTGCCCGTGATTTTGATAAGGGGTGCCACCGGGCTGCCGATGACGCTGCCAC
The DNA here is from genome assembly GCA_035485115.1 of Candidatus Sulfotelmatobacter sp. Taxonomy (GTDB): domain Bacteria; phylum Verrucomicrobiota; class Verrucomicrobiia; order Limisphaerales; family UBA11358; genus UBA11358. The sequence continues at coordinate 2,952 of DATHOG010000149.1, forward strand.
GGCCCGTCACGAACAATACGATTTGCGATCCGGCGCTGATCAAATCCATCAACCCCTCCGTATCGTTTGGATTCGTATAGCCGAACTGCATGAAATGTTCGTCCGGCACGCTGTCCAGAATCCATAAACCCGGCCCGCGCGGTTGCTCGGCCACCCGGATGACACCCTGAATCGGCCGCGTGCCGCCCTTGGCGAAGGCGCCCAGGCTTTTTTCCTCAATGGTCGTAAGGCCGCCAGCGAAGTTTCCCGGCGACACCGACCATTGCCGGACGGACCGGCAATACCGCTCCGCCTTGTCGTAAGCACCGGCAAGTTGCTGCCTGGCCTCCGGATTAGCCGCGCGGGCAAGCATATGCTCGCGCAGGCCGATCATCTCCACCGTTTCCTCAAAAACCGCGCGGCCGCCGGCATCCACCAACCGGTCAAAAAAGGCACCCACGGCGGGATTGCCCGCCAGCCCGGAAGTGCCATCCGAGCCGCCGCACTCGCAGCCCACGGTCAAATCGACCGGCGTCATCGTCACCCGCGGGGTTTCCTTGCGGATTTGCGCCCGGAGCCTGGCGACAATCTCTTTTCCCTTCGCCACGGATGTGCGCGTGCCGCCGGCTTGCTGGATGAAAAACCATTCGGCGGGCCGACCTGAGGCGCGGACCGCGTCAGCGATCTTCTCCGGCTGCGTGTATTCACAGCCCAACCCCACGGACAGGACCGCGCCGACATTCGGATGCCGCGCCAATGCCAGCATCAGGCGAATCGCATAGGCATTGTCGTAACAACCAGGAAAACCGATGACGTGCGTGTCTTCCTCGCCATTGGCGATGGCGTAGGAAACATGTTGCGCGCATTCCACCGTGTAAATGACGAGCACAAGATTGCGGATTCCCTTGCGTCCGTCGGGACGCAAATAACCCTGCCATGATTGGTTGTGCAGCGCGTCAGACATAAGCGGTGGTCGTGTCCGTCGGAGCGCCGGTATGAAGATCCAACGTGCCAGAGCGGTCATCAAGATCACTCGTTAAGTTGTGCAGATGAACCCACGCGCCCCGGGAAATGGGCCTGGTCGCGTGACCGATGCGCACCCCAAATTTCATGATGGCTTCGCCCGCCGCCACGTCACACAACGCAACCTTATGACCACGGTCGATTTTTTCCGGCGCGATCAGTTCGGAGCGGCTTGCGCCAATGACCTCGACTGGCCCGCTGATCGCATCGTCAATCAACGTGGCCACGTTGTCCTGCGGCTGGATTTGGAAGCAGCGAGGTTTCATCGGGTCTCGGTAATCTTGTGTTCCACGCAGGTGTTGTCAATGGCGTCCCAATCCAGTTCCACGCCGATGCCGGCCTTTTGCGGGACATGCGCGGTACCGTGCTTGTCGATCGGATACCTGTCCTTCATCGGGAAACGGAACGGTTCCTCGGGAACGAGCAGCTCAAAGTATTCGCAATTCTTGATCGCGCAACTGACATGCAGGTTCGCGATGTCCATGAAACCCATCGTCGTGCAATGCACCTCGCAGCGCAGGCCGTGCGCCTCCGCGAGATGCGCGATCTTGAGCGTGCCCGTCACGCCGGCCTTCCATGAAACATCGGCGCGCACGATGTCCACGGCGTTGAAGGCGATGGCTTGCGCCACGCCCCATGGCCCGCCGCGCGTCGTCTCCGTGCCGGCGATGGGGATGTCGAGCGCGGCACATAGCTTCGCGTATTTCGCGAGTTCGAAATCTCGAAACGGTTCCTCGAACCAGTGATAGTTCAATTTCTCCAAATCGCGCCCTACGCGGATGGCTTCTTCCAGCGAATAGTCCGCCACCGGATCGGTCATCAACACGTAATCAGGTCCCGCAGCCTTGCGGAGCGCGTGATGGATTTCCATGTCTTTATGCCACGGACCGGGCGGATGCGCCTTGTAGGCCGTGAAACCGCGCTTTTTATAGTCGCGCAACTGCTTCATATAATCTTCCGTCTTCGGCATGAATAGGCTGCTCGCATAGACCGGCAGGTTCGTCCGGCATTCCCCGATGAATTGATACAACGGCAACCCGGCAGCTTGCGCGGCGATGTCCCAGAGCGCCACATCCACCGGGCCGGGCAGATAGACCGGAAAGAATGTCAGATGCCGGTCGATCGTCCACAGCTCGTGCCAGATGGCTTCGCGTTCCGTGACCCGGCGGCCCAGCAGGACCGGGGCAATGGTCTCGTGCAGATAGGCCTGCGTGACGATGCTCGAACGCGCGGCCAGCGCGGTGGCGTGTCCGCTGACGCCTACATCCGTGTGGAGACGGAGAACCACCACGTCCCAATTCATCGGGCTGCGGCCGGTGCGGGCGGAATCAAATAAGGATTCCTTCCGCTGACAGCGCCAGGTCTCAACCGCCGTGACCACAGGATGGTTGTTCTTACCGCTCATAATATTCCGTACTTCTTGAACGCCGCCGTACTGCTCATCCCGGCCTCGATCTCCTTGCGAACAAGCTTTTCCCCGCGCGCCTTGGCCAGCGCTTTTTCGATGACCTCGGCCTCCACTTTTTTGGGCACGATGACCACGCCATCGAGATCGCCAAACACCAAATCGCCCGGCTGCACCGAAACCTGCCCGACCTCGATCGGACAGCGGTATTCGACCACCTGCGTGCGGACACCGGAATCCTGCGCAAAACGCCCGCGCGAAAAAACAGGCCAGTTTTGTTCCAGCACCTTCGGCGTGTCGCGATGGAAACCATTGATGACCGCACCGGCCGCCCCCCGCATCTTCGCCGTCGCCGTGAGGATTTCGCCCCAGTATGCGCAGCGCATGTCACCGCCGCTGGCAAGATAGATTTCGCCCGGCTGAAGCTGGTCCAACGCCTCGGTGAGCAGGCCGAACGGCTTCTTTTGCTTCCCGTACACGTCGATCATCACCACGGGCATCGCGCGGCCGGCCAGTTTCATTTCTTCGCGCAGCGGCTGGACCGGCTGCGGCAAAAATTGGCGGGTGTAGCCAAGATCATCGAGAATATCGCCGACGACCGGTGTATAAAGTTCACGGCCGACGAGCGTAAACAGCTCGGAATCGGATTTCCATTCGCTCATAAATTTAATTTTAAACGTGGGTTAAGAAATGCACAAATCTCGCAGCGCCAGTTCCCGGCTGTGATTGTCTGCACAGCCATCATTGCGGCGACGGGGCGTTGGTGGCGGACGTTGGTGTTTTCATTTTCTTTTCGGATTGGAGCCCTTGTTTCGACAGGTAATTGTTGATCTTGCCCTTGTAACGAGTGAACACCGCGGTTTTTTCATTGGAGCTGCCTCCGTCCATCGCCTCCTCGCGCGCCTCCTTCAACAGCCGTAAAATCTCCGCTTTGTTCTCATCAGACAGGTTGGAATACTGCGTGACATAACCCTGATAGGTGAACTGCACCTTGCCGTAGGTCATCTTGTCCTTCACCTTTTCGATTTGTTCCGGCGAAAGATTTTCCGCCAGCGCATCAAGAAAGTTTTCGTGCAACGCTTTCAACGAGGAACGGATCTGGGCGACGGCATTTGTGTCCGCCTTTGACGCCTTGAGTTTCGCATCGTTTTCCGAATGCCATGCGTTCAACGCGCGATACTGCGCCATGATGGCGTCATGAACACCGGCGATTTTATTCGTATCGTCGAGGTTCAATACCTTCAAAATGTCAGCCGTGCGGCCCTCGATGGTTGCCGTGTATTTGGCCGCGACCTGCTCGGGCGTCATATTGGTATCCGCGGCAAGGGCGGAAGCCGATAGCAGCGCGCCGGCAAAAAGGAGAATCAATTTTTTCATGGATTATTTTCAGCAGGATGCGCGACCAGCAGGCCGTCCAAAATTTCACGCGGCACGCGGATGGCCGTGCCGTGTTTGTGTCCTGGCGGGAAAGAAACCTCCTTCGTGATATCGGTAAACGTTTTGAAATCGCGCGTCTTCACCGCGCCATAAATTTTTTCACGATACGCATCGAAATAAATCAGCCAATCGTCGCCGACCTTCAACGCGCACGGCCCTTCGGTGAATTTTTGTGTGAACGGCGCGGATACATCCTGCCATGGCCCCAGCGGCGATTGCGAAAAGGCGACGCGCAGATTCAAATACGGCCGTGAATTATCCTTGCAGACCAGCACATAACTTCCCCCGTCCTTCAAAACGAACGGGTCAATGACGCTGAAACCGGGGTCCATAAATAATGCGCCCGGCGTGAAGTTCATGAAATCACGCGTGGTGGTGAAATAAAGCCGGTGATTGTTGTCATGCTTTTCCTGAAAATCAGGAAAGCGCCCCGGAATCGTCGAGGCCCATATGATGACGAACTGTTTTCCATCCGTGTCATAAAAGATTTCCGGCGCCCATACATTTGTCGTCGCCGGTTCGTTCGTCATCACCGGAATATATTTCTCCTCCGACCAATGGATCAAATCCCGCGAATCCGCATAACCAAAACCCTGCTCGCCGTGCCAGCCCGCCGTCCAGACGAGATGAAAGACGCCGTCCGGCCCGCGCGCAATGCTCGGGTCACGAAACTGTTTGCTCATGCCGACGCCAGCCTCGAAAAACGTTCCGGGCACATTCGTCCAGTGATAACCGTCAAAGCTGTAAAGGAACCGGAGATATTTTTGATCCGAATCGCGAAACGAGGTGAAGAGATAAACAGAATCGCGCGACGCCGGGGGCCGGTGGCTTACGCAGGAAGCACATACCAGCGCGACGAGCAGCGGCAGGGCTGATTTCAGCAGGTAATTGGCCATTGGATATGCCCTGATATTAGGATTTTACCCGTAAAAACGTAATCAGAAAACTGCCGGATAAACTTTGAATTTTGACAAAATAAATATCATGTCACGGCAGCGGCGGGCCGGCTTTGATGCGGTAAAATTGTTGCGGCATAAAAAATGTCCCGGTGGCGCTCCAGTTGAACGGCATGGTTGCTGGATTGGTGATAAGCAGCGTGTCCCAGCTCATCAGATTCGTCGAACGCTGCACCGCGTAGTCCGGCCCGATTTGTCCGTTCAACGAAAAATTGAACTGTCCGCCAGAAATTCCGGATGAAACGATGTTGGGCGATACAAGTGGATTCACAATGACGCTGAAATTTTGCGTCGCGCTCAAATTCGGCGTGCCATTGTCCGTGACCACGACCTGCACAGAATTGGTCGTGTTCGCCTGCGTGACGAGCGGACGCCAGTTGAAGACTCCATTGGCAGCGCCCAGTGTCGCATTCGTAGGTGAGACGGGCAGGCTAAAGGTCAGGGTTTGCGGAGGCGAGTCGGTATCCGTTGCCGTGTTCGTGATGAGCAAATTGATACCTGCATTTATGGTACTAGTTGCGATTGCGGACAAAACGGGCGCCGTGTTCGCTGATGGAACGATGAGACGCATATTGACGGTGTTCGTGTCGGAAAAACCGGACGCGTCCGTGACTTTGAACATGAAGCTGCCAAGCGCGTTGGTGCTCACGGTGGAATTGAACTGCGCCGTCCTTCCGCTCAGCGTGACAGTGCCGTTGGTGGCGCCGAAGACCGCGTAGACTGGCGAGTTGTTCGTGAAGCCGCGAGTGTATTGGGTGAGTTCCACGTTCAGCGTTGTGCCATTGACACAGTCATAATGGGGCTGCGCGAGCCAGTTCAGATAGCGTTCCAATTCCGTATAACCGTCGCCGACAAGGTCGACGTTCGCATCGGAAAAATCTCCGGGTGCGGAATTGGGATTTAACCCCTTCAGGTTTTCCCACCAGTCGGGCAGGCCGTCGTGGTCGGAATCCAGATAGTCGGAAATGTTGTAAGTGTTGTACGGCGGCCACGGTGCGCTGGGCGAGTAATTCGGCAGCGCCGAGTTGGTGGCTTGATAGTCGTGAACATCCGTTTGCGAATCGATGAATCCCGGATTGTCCGGCCCGGCACTCAGCGGCTGGTAATAGCCGTCGATGATGTAATTCGGGCCGTTCGTGCCCTCATAATGATATGTGCCGTCGAGCACTTCGCCGATCACGCGCCGGTCAATCAAATCCTGCACCGGCAAATTGCAGCCGACGTCGGATAAGACTGTTTTGTAGGCGTTTGTGGCGGTCTGCGTCGTCACGTAGGAGGGATAGATTTCCGAGTTCGTGATGGATAACAAAACTTCGTTCGTGCTGGCATAGTCGTTTGTGCCATTGCCGGTGGGAACCGCCGTCCCGATCTGCCAATTGTTGGTGTAATAGTTTTTCCCCTCCATCACGTTGCCGGCCATGTAGTATTGCGGTTTCACCGCGTTGTTCGTATTGATCGGGTCGAGCCGCAGGATCCAGGCCGGGTAGGAATTGCTCAAACAGGGTTTGTAATAATTATTTTCGTAATCCACGCGGGCCGCACCGCCGTCCGTAGTGCGGGCGTTCCAGTTGTAGACCACGTTATTGCGGATATCCAGCGAACCGGCGTAATTCACACTATGGTCGTATCCGCCGGCCAGCGACCAGTTGCGATCCGTCGAGTGCGCAATGAGATTGTGATGGTAGCTGCCGATCTCACCGCTGATGGAAGCCGCGAAGGCGTGCGGTTGGTAAACATTGTTGGATCCGAGCGAACGCAAAGTATCATTGTAGTGATAAGAATATCGCAGTGGTTCGGAAATGATATTTTTCTGATAACTCGTCATCGCCGAAGCGCTGCCGACGCTGCCGGATTGAAGGGAGTTACAGGCAACATCGAGGGACCAGCTTGAACTGAGATGGTCAAAAATGCTGTATGTCGCGCTGCCCGGGCTCATCGCGTCCATGGATTGTTGCTCGCCATCGCCCACCCGGAAGTGCATAAAGCGCATGATGACGTCATTCGGCCCGCTCATGCCCGCGCGATAATTTGCGATGCAGATGCCGTCGCCCGGCGCCGTCTGGCCGGCGATGGTAACGTAACCGTTGTTGACGACGCACTGTGATTGCAGCCAGATGATGCCCGAAACTTTGAAGACAATCGTACGCGGCCCGCTCGCGGAAATTGCCGCCCGATAGCTGCCCGGCCCGCTGTCATTCAAATTCGTTACTTCAATCACCACGCCGCCGCGGCCACCGCGGGCATATTGCCCGTAACCTTCCGCCCCGGGAAACGCCAGATGACGCGGGCGGAAATACCATAGATTTCCCTGGGTGACACCGTTCGTGGAATTGATCTCGTCCACGCGCCAGTAATAAGTCGCGAAACTGTTGATGTTGGTAAGCAGATAATTCGTGGATGACAGCGTTCCTTTCCACGCCGCCGAGGCGTGCGTGGCGCTCAATACCGAGTTGCTGTCGGTCGCCACATACACGTCATTTGAAACTGCCGTGAGCGCGGGCACCCATTGCATCTCCACCGTCGTATTATCGCAGTTGACGTGCTCATCGCCGTTGGCCGGATAAGGTGTGTTTGCCTGGTATCGCGCGTTGGGCGTGTCGATCTCGAAACCGTTCAGAAAAACATTTTTCGTCGTCGCGCCCGTCGTGGTGTCCGCCGCGAAGAGCACGGTTGTGACGTCGTTGCTCGAAACGGTTGTGAAATTCAGATAGACGGTCGGCGTATTGAGATCGTTTGTGCGGATGGAAGGCGTAACGCTGGTGACGTAGTTGCCGTTCAAATAAATTTTGATCGGGGCCAATGTGCCGAGGGCGGACGGTGCATCGCCGGCGTTGTGATAGGTGAGCAGCGTGTGAGATCCTCCGTTCAGGCCCGTGATGGTCATCTGCATCTGTCCACCCTGGTTATTGTCCTGCGGCGCAACCGTGACGCCGTCGCTGCACAACTGCCAGCCCGCGGTGGTGACCTGTGAATAATAGGTGTATGTGATGCCGGTTCCACCCGCGCTTTCCGCCGCCGGCGTTACGGACAACGCAACGACGACATTTTCACCGGTGGACGGAACGATAAAGCTCCCGGTGATCGCGTTTGTGCCGCTGCTAGTGGTGCTGCTGCCGTCGGTGTTGGTGGACCACTGTACATAGCCGGGAGCGGTCGCACCCGCCGTGTTTTTTGAATCCCCACGATTGATGTCCACCTTTAACGGACCGGCGCAGGCAACGCAAACAGGCAAAAAGAACAAACAATAGCCGCAGAAAATCCGTGCGAGATTTTTCATGGTCACCACCAAGGTAACCCAATTTCAGACAGCTTTGCCCTAGATTTTCTGCGAAAAAGTTTGAGAAAAATGCGCGCTCATTCGCCGGTCCGGGGCAGCCACACGCTCATTTCCGAAGGCCCGCGATTTTGCCAGACGGAATACGGGATGAATTTCACCGCCGCCGGCTCCAGATTATCCGGCTGGATTTCCCGGTATAATTTCCCGTTCCAATCTTCCTGCGGCTGCACCAGCACCTTGCCTTCCAGGACCGTGACGCCACCAAGCAGATGGCGGTCATAACGCGTCGTCAGGTTCAAATCCGACGGAATGCGCACGTCCGATATTTTCACACCCTCCGGCAAGTCCGGCGATTCGAGGCAATAAACGACCGGACCGCGCTGGATCGCGACCTGGTCCAGATCCTCCTCCACGAGCGGGTTCGCCTCCATCAAGCGCACGGCCATCGGCAAGTCCAGGTCCACGAAATCACCGGTTTTCCATTCGCGACGGACCTCGAAATAACTTTCCGGCTGCGGTGAAAAGTCCGCCGGCGAATCATTGATGCTCACGCTTGCGCCCTCCGCCCAGTCTGGAATCCGCAGCTTCAGCGAAAATTTTCCATCCGCCAGAATTTTGATCCTCACGCGGCCATTCCACGGGTAATCCGTTTCCTGCGACAACCTGATTTTTTCCCCGTTCGTTAGCGTCGTCTGCAAATCACTTGCGCCGTAAAGGTTCACGAAAATGGAATCGCCCGATTTGGCATAGGCGTAACCCGCCGATTCGGCGAGCGTGCGGACCAGGTTCGGCGGGCAGCAGAACGAGGTGACGTATGGCACGCGTGTCCGTGACCACCGCAGTTCCACCGGCAATGGATCGGTCACGCGCAAAGGGTTGGTGTAAAAGAAATTCGTCCCGTCCAGCGCGCCGCCCGCCGGCACCGCGTTGTAAAGTTCACGCTCCACCACGTCCATATACTTCGCTTCGCCGGTTGCGAGAAACATCCGCCAGTTCCAAAATAAATTGCCGATATTCGCACAGGTTTCGTTGTAAGCCGTCGTGTTCGGTAATTGAAAATTTCGGCCGTAGGCCTGATGCACGCGCGTCATATGTTTCTGGTCCTTGCTGCCGTCCGGCGATGCGCCGTCATAAAGCGCGCCGCAGCCACCGGTGATATACATCTTTTTGGTGACGACGTTCGTCCAGATTTCCGCCAGCGGTTTCCACAGATTTGTGTCACCAGTCTCCAAAAAAAGGTCAGCCGCTCCGGCGTAAAGGTAATTTGCCCTCACCGCGTGGCCTTCCGCCTCATCCTGCTCCGCAATCGGAATCCGGTCTTGATTGTCGTCCATGCCATCCTTGACGAGATCGCGCATGGCCATCATGCGTTCGGCCAGCGCGAGATAACGCGGCTCGCCCGTGGCACGATACAGATCCGCCAGCCCCATGAAATACGACGGACACAGATCATGCAGCGCCAGTTCCGGCGTCGGCGTCGCAAAGACCCGGTCGAGGCAATCCGCCGCGCGTTGCGCGATATACAGAAAATTCGTCCGGCCGGTGACGCGATAGTACACGCTCGCCGCTGTCATCAGATGGCCGAGATTATACACTTCCCAGTTGTTACGATCGCTGAACGGCGTAACTTTTGAATTGGTTTCCTGCATGTGCAATTGCACCCAGGTATCAATGTACCCGTTGGTCGCCTGCGCTTTTGCGATGACCGCGATGATGCCATCCAACGATTTCTGGAGCACGGCATCATTCGCCACCGCCAGCGTCGCGCTTGCACCTTCAAGAAACTTGTAGAAATCGCCGTCGTTGAAATTCGCGCCGTGCACCTTGCCGTTGGTCAGTCCCGCAACAATCTCGAAGTTGTAAAAATACTGGCTGTAATTCGTGCCGAGCATCAGCCGTTGCATCGAAGGAACCATTTGCGTACGGCACAATTCAAAGCGGTCATAAAAGAAACCCTCCGTCCAGCGCGCCTCCCCCAGCGGCAGCGGCGTGACACTCGCGAACGGGCTGGCATGAGCGGCCAGCGCCAGAGATAAAAAGACAAGCAACAAATGACGCGGGCCGAAACGGGGAAAAAAATTCCGCGTCACATCCCGTCTTTTGCCGTTTAAGAAATTATTCATTTCAATTTCGCCGACTGCGGCACGATGCCGAGAACCACAAAGCTGCCGTTGCCGATGAGTTCCAATTTCTGCCGGCCCGCATCGAAGCGGAACGCGTGCAAATTTACATTAGGGCACTCCGAAATCGTAGCGGCATTTTCCAGCAACACGTCCACCCCGCCGCGGTCATCGGCCTGCGCGGCAAATTCCAGCTTGGGCACCTGCAGCCACGCCTTTTTATTGCTGTCAAAATAACCCACCAGGACCAGTACCGGTTCGTTCACTTCAAATTCCAACGGCGGCAATCCATCCTTGGCCTGGGCGTGCGAAAAACGGATGCCGGTCAAGCCGTCCAGTTGTCGCGCAAGGTGTTGAATCGTGTAAGCCCGGTCGGTGAATACTTTCGCCCCCGTTTCGATCTTGTAGGTTTCCGCGTTGGTCGAAATCAATTTGAAAGCCGCCGACGGCCACGGTTCAATTTGCGATTCATCAACGTTCACCACCACATTCGTGTTCTGTTTCAACTGGCTGACTTTAGTCTGAAAATCCTCCAGTTCTTTTTGATAAAGCGGCACGAGCTGTGACCACAAGTAGTTGGCCGGTTTGCCAGCCTTACCGCCCGGCACGGGAATTTTCCGCTGCGACGTCTGCATCGAATTCGCATAGTGGTAAGTGTCATGGGTCAGCGTAACAAGTTTCTGGTAAGCCGCAAAACTGTCGGCAAGATATTGGGCGGCGCGATCCATATCCGAAATGTCGTGACTGTAGTTGTACCGCAGAACCAGTTCTGCCGTGCGCACCTTGTCCGAATAATTTTCCGCCATCGCCTGGATGCAGCGGGTGTCGTTTTGGAGGTGCTTGAGTTCGTCGTTATTTTTCGGAACCGACGGAATGGAGGCGGCCAGGGCAACGGCGTTGCTCGATTCTTCCAAAACATCGGCAATGATCGTCTCTGGCGTTTCACCCTCATGCGATTGATGATTCCATTCTTTGCTCACATATTCGTCCAGCCGTTCGCCGGGCGGCGCTTGCGAAAGCCACAAATCGTCAATCGCACCGTATTTGTTCGGCTTCACCAGCTGATCGAGCGTCATGCCGAGCGAAAGCGTCTGGCGGTTGCCTTCTGTGATCCCAAAGCGCCGGATCAGGCGCGGCGCGACTTCGCCGGCGGCATTGTAGGCGTCCAGAATTTTTTCGGCCGCGTTCGTATCGCCATAAAAATCGGCGAGCCGCGAAATCCAATACGCGCGGTCTTCATTCGTGTTCACATCCGGGTTCCACGAATAACGCGCCCATGCCTCGTACCAGATCCAGTCACGATTCCATTGCAATAATGGCGCGGCCGCGATGTCCGGCGAATACGGCCAGTTCCAGTAGGAGAGCGGATACAAATGAATGCCCGTCGCACCGAGCCGGTCGCGTGACGCGATGACGGATTTGCGGATGAATTCCGTGTCACCGTAACGGAACGGTTCCAGGTTCGAAAGAATATGGATGTTCGCCAGATGCGGGCCGAGCTTGGCCATTGCGACCTGGATGGCCGCGTCCTTGCCGCGCGGTTCCCAGGTCGTGAGCGATTCGCCGTTGTATTTCGATTCCGTGAAAATATTGGAATAAACCTGATACGCTGCCGGCATGATCGCATACGGATCCATCGCGTGCGTGCGGATGACGACGGGCGGTTCCTCCTTCAGGTTCGCCGCGTGCATGCCGTCGAGCACGCCGGGCAGAATCACGTTCGTACACCATTCCAATTGGTTCGCCGTGCCCTGCAACGCCTCGCCGAGACAGACCATCAGGCCGACGTTCGGATACTGCTTCACAAATTCCGCGATGGATTTGCGCGTGTAATCCTCCGTCAACGGCGTCGGCGCGGAGAGCTGCGTCGAGATGCCGTTCGTTTCCGCAAATGGTTTCGACACGATGATATTGTAAAACATCTGCACCAGCCAGATGCCGCGCTTGTCGCATTCCTGCGCGAGCCAGCGGAATTGTTCCTGGTTTTGTTGAAACACGTCATCCGGCACCTCGACGGCATACGGATAATCCTTCAAACGCACCAGCGAGGCGAACGGATGCCCCGACCAGAGATACAAGGTGTTCATCCGGTTCGCCGCGAGAAAATCCAGATACTCCGTCCACAATTTTTTGTCGTAAAACCACGGGAACAATTCCGGCGTGTAGGGATATTCGTAAACCTTGCGTCCGGGCAGGATGAAAGTCTTCTGCATCGCCACACAGGTGCCGCGCAGTCTCATCGCCGGGGCGTCCGTGAAATGAATCTCGTCAGGGAACTTGTTTGATTCGCGAATTCGCTTTGCCAGTTCGAGACAGCCGTAAAACGCGCCGGAATCGTCACCGCCGGAAATGCCCAGCGCGCCGGAATCGCCCGCGATCAAAAAGCCTTCCTTGCCCGGCCCGCCGGAATTGGTGATGACAATCTCTTTTCCCGCGCCGGTTTGATGAACCATCCGGGATTCGTAACCGGCGGACTTGAGCGCCTCCGCAATCTTCTCCGCGCCAAACTCCACGCGCGGCGCGGCGTTCGTCGCGATGACGATGGAAACTGTCTCCGCATGCACGAAACCGGCGAGAGCAAACGCCAGCGCGATGGACGACAAAAGTTGTTTCATGCGGTATGAAAATGATTCTCCAAATCCCCGCCGATGCAAATACGAAAAACGCCAAAGAAAAATGACTTTCTGCCGTTAGCGTCATTCGCCGATGAAATGCAGCGCCACATGGCGGTTGTGCGGATGCGTGCGGTGTTCCCAGAGATAAATCCCCTGCCAGGTGCCCAGCGCGAGCTCGCCATCACTCACCGGAATGGACAGGTTCACGGCGGTCAGCGCGGTGCGGATATGCGCAGGCATGTCGTCATCGCCCTCGGCGGTGTGGACGAACAGCGGATCGCCGTCGCGCACGAGCCGCGCAAAAAACGCATCGAGATCGCGGCGCACATCGGGATCGGCGTTTTCCTGGATGAGCAGCGAGGCGGAGGTGTGGCGCAGATGCAACGTGACCAGCCCGTCACGGAATTTATTTTCCGAGATCCATTTTTCCACCGCCGAAGTGAATTCAACCAAGCCGCGTCCGCGCGTGGAAATTGTCAGTTCGTGGAACGATTGGCGCATGTCACGGCGCCGGAACGGACTCGGCGGCGGCCACGGGCGCGCCCTTGTCGGCGAGCATTTTTTCCAGGTCCGGGTTGCGTGGCTGGCCCCCATCGAGCGCCTTTTGATAATGCCAGCGTGCGAGCTGCGGCAGCGGCGGATTCTGGCTGAGATAGATCACGGCGAGATTGTTGTGCGCCGGCGCGTAATTTGCGTCGATCAGGATGGCCTTGCGCAAAGCCGATTCGGCCTGCACCCGCAGCCCTTTGTGGCTCAAGGTCACGCCCAGATAATTTTGGATCTCGGGATTATTCGGGTCGATCTTCGCGGCCCGGCTCAGCACATCCATGGCGTCATCGTATTTGCCCTGCCGGAATTTCAGGAAGCCGAGCGTGGTCAGGTTGTAAGCGTCGTTCGGGCTTTGGTCGACGGCGGCCTGGATATGCTTCGCCGCGTCGTCCAGCTTGCCTTCCTGCAATTCGATGGTCGCCAGGTTGGCGAGCGCGAGGCCGTTGTTCTGGTCGCGGTCCAGGATCTTTTGGTAATCCGCCTCCGCGTCGGTAAATTCATGATTGGAAAAATGCCGTTGCGCGGACGCGACCAGTTCCGCCGTGCCGGCCGGCAGTTCCTTGATCGAATGTTCCAACGGCGCCACTCCCGGCTGGCTCTGGCGGAACAACGCCAGCTCGTCGTCCGCATACGGCACCGGCTTCGACTCGTCCACCTCCACCCGGGCCCGGAGCGATTCCACCTCCTTGTTCAACTCCGCGATCTGGGCCGCGGCATCCGATACCTTGCGCGTGGAATTTTTCGCGTTCGCCGAGTCCAGCTTCTTCAGCAATTCATCGCGCTGGTCGCTCAGGTCCTTGAGACGCGAATCGAAATTCGCCGCGCTCTCGGCCAGTTGCGTGGAAAGTTTCCGCACCTTGTTTTCCAGCGCGGCCTTTTCCAGCGAGGCCAGCGCGGAAGCGGCCTGAAGGTTCGCGATCTGCGTCTTCGCGTCGTTCAACTTGCGGGCCAGTTCACCCGCCGCCGAGGCGTTTTCGGCGGCAATCTGCAATGTCTGCAATTGCGTCTTCAAACGGTCGTTCTCGCTTTGCAATATCGCCACGGCGGATGAATCGGGGGCGGCGGACGCGAGGTTTCTTTGCAAGGCCTTGTTTTCCTGCATCAACTCCTGCGCCCGGTCGTGCTCCGCGGAATATTTCCGGGTCGACTCCGCCAGTTGTTCGTTCAACTTCGAAACCGCGTTCGTGTCCTCGACGGCGACGACCACCGTTTGCGTCTGCCCCTGCCCCTGCCCCGCCTTCAGCAATTCATTCTGCTTCATCAGATCGCGCAACTGCTGCTGCGCCGCCGCCAGCTCCGTCGCATCCACGGCGGCCGGCTGCGTGGCGAGGGCTTCCTTCAACTTGCCCTGCAATTCCTGATTCTCCAGCTTCGCCGTCTGCAACTCCGCCTGCAATTCGCTCGCCTGCGCCTGCGCCTGCTGCTCCTCCTGGCTCAACACCGGGGCGCCGGGCGCCGCCGGCGCCGGGACTTGTTTCGTCGTCAGCTGCGATTGCAGCGTGGCGATTTTTTTGTCCAGGTCGCTCATCCGGTAGCTGACGATGCCCTGGTCCCAGTTCGGAAATAGTTTTTGGAAGCTGGTCAACTTTGACTTCGCGTCGATGTACGTCGCGAGCGCATCCTGCGGCTGGCCGCCATCCGCCAGCGAATCGCCCTGCTGGATGATGTTGTAGATGGTGACATAACGCTCATCGGCATCCTGCTGTGCGCGCACCGACGGTGCCAGCAGGATCAACGCGAGGGCGATGGCCCAAAGACGATTCATGCAAAACAGGATGCCAGAGGATTTTATTTTGGCAATCGCAGGCTAAAAATGTTGCCAAACCGTCATCAAACACAGATTGACCGTCCGTGGTATATTTGTTAGCGTTCCGCGCAACAAGGTATGAAATCCGCGTTGAACCAACATGTTTTGGTTTTGAACCGGCTCTGGCAGGCGGTCAACGTCTGCACCGCCCGTCGCGCTCTCACCCTCCTCTTTCAAGGCCACGCCCAAGTCGTCATGGAACACACCGACGGCTCGTTCCGCACCTTTGACTTTCACGAATGGCGCGGCCTATCCGACAGCGCGCCCGCCGATGAGGCCATCAACGCCATCTCCTTCCGCATCCGCGTCCCGCGCGTCATCCTCCTCTTCATGTACGACCGGCTGCCCAAGAAGGAAGTGAAATTCACCCGGCACAACATCTTCGAACGCGACAAGAACACCTGCCAATATTGCGGCCAGGTCTTCGACCGCAAGGATTTGAACCTCGACCACGTCGTCCCTCGCGACCGCGGCGGCCCCACCACCTGGGAAAACATCGTCTGCTCCTGCATCGCGTGCAACACCCACAAGTCCAACCGCACGCCCGCCGAAGCCGGCATGAATCTCATCCGCAAACCGAAACGCCCGAAATGGCGGCCCTTCGTGCAGATCAATTTCACCCTGCACCGGCACGATAGCTGGAAACATTTCATCGACCTCGCCTATTGGAACGTCGAATTGGGTGAAGACGTGGTTCCGTAATCATATCATTCTCGTCCTCGCGAGCCGGAGCAAGCCTTGGCATTTAAATGAAAAGCTCCAAGCGCCAACCTTCCAAGCACCAGAGAAGCTCCAACTTCCAATTATCATAACCGGCCGTTGCTTCCGAAGTTTGATATTTGAAACTCTCTGGATGTTGGAGTTTGAAATTTGGATGTTTATTCGAACCCGCGGTAGCGCCCGATTCTGAGCTTCGGAGCGCGGGCTTTAGCCCTTGTCATTACCCACATCTTTTTAGCGGCAATATGATATTTGCTACTATGGGCTTAAAAACCGTTTAAAATTCAAGAAACCAAGAATAGCCACTTGCATGGCGGCGGCCATGGCGCGCGAGATGAACCTTGATCCGTTTTCGTGGGCATGCCGGGCCGCCGCCCAAGCAACCGGCATTAGCTTATAACGAGTTCACGCAACCAACTTAAATTGGCAGGGGAACTGATGGAAGTGAAAAAGACATCTACCCGCATTGATGCC
>DATHOG010000150.1:0-11251 GCA_035485115.1 Candidatus Sulfotelmatobacter sp.
TGTTTTTAACCAGATGTCACCCGGCGCATCACCCCTGACCGGCGAACGTTTCCTGCTTGGTCGCCGGCTGCATCACACGGATTTTGGTGACGGTACGCATGCCGAGCAACCCAACCCGGTTTACCCCGAACAGATCGGAAAACTCGGGCCGAAGTACGTGAACCGCAGTTGTGTCGCTTGTCACGCGAACAATAGCCGCGCATTGCCGCCGGCGCTCGGCCAGCTCATGTTGCAATCCGTCGTGCACGTGGCCAAGGACGCCACCGGCACGCCTGATCCAGTACTGGGCTCCTTCCTGCAACCGCAAAACACCAATGGCGCCGGCGAAGACAGCGTGGTGATCTCCAGCTATACCACCGTCAATGGCACCTATGGTGATGGCACCCCTTACACCCTGCAAAAACCAAATTATTCCTTCTCACCCTATACGCCGGCGTTTTACTCGGTACGCCTCGCGCCACAACTCGTCGGTCTGGGACTGCTCGAAGCCGTGAGCGAAACCACGATTGAAAATCTCGCTGCCGCCCAGGCCGCCGCGAGCAACGGAATTGCCGGTCGCGCCCGCATGGTCATCGATCCCGAGACCGGCCAGTCGCGCCTCGGCCGCTTCGCCTATCGTGGCGCCCAGTCGCGCGTCAAACACCAGATCGCCGCCGCCCTGAACAGCGACATGGGTGTCACCACCTCGGTTTACCCCATACTGGACGGTGATACCAACAGCGGTCCCGTTGAACTTAGTGACATTGATCTGACGAACTGGGTTCGCTATGTCTCCACGCTCGGAGTCAATGCCCGGCGCAACCTGACTGATACCAATTGTCTCCATGGCGAGCAATTGTTCGCCAGCGCAAACTGCACCGCATGCCACGTTCCCACCCTGCAGACCAGCCCATATCATCCCATTGCGGAGTTGCGGAACCAAACCATTCATCCTTATACCGACCTGTTGCTGCATGACATGGGGCCCGGCCTGGCCGATAATTTGGGCGAAGGCAACGCCAGCGGTTCCCAATGGCGCACTTCACCGCTCTGGAGCATTGGTCTTACCCCCGGCGAAAGTGGTGGTGAAGCCTATCTTCACGACGGTCGTGCGCGCACCTTGGAAGAAGCCATTCTGTGGCACGATGGCGAAGCGGCCGCTTCCCGTGAAGCCTTTCAAGCCATGTCCGCCACCGACCGCGCCGCCCTCATCGACTTCCTGAAGTCGCTGTAAGGCTGAAGACCCGGTGCGGGCGTAGGCAAAACTTCTACAAACCGACCGCGCAAGGAATGGAAAAAAAGACCAGCGAACGGCTCGAGCATTGGCGGAAGCTAAATCGCGAAGCCAAAATAATTTTTAGTCCAGCCGTCCGCGCCAGTAACCGGGACGGCGTTTGGCGTGCATTACTGCCAGAATCCAAACACAATCAGGCTCATCCAAATAAACAACCGAATAAGGAAACTTGCGTGCCAGCATACGTCGGGCGGGCGGACTGAAGCGAAAGAAACGACCGGGCTGACAACGCGCTTGAGTAATGAGCCGCTCGATTTCATCGTAAAAACGGACACCTAAATCTGGAGCGATGGCTGCATAGTATTCTGCAGCTTGTGTATATTCAATTTCGGCGTCAGGATGAAAAGCGTAAGATTTCACCGCCCGACAATCTTACGG
Source organism: Candidatus Sulfotelmatobacter sp. (assembly GCA_035485115.1). GTDB lineage: Bacteria > Verrucomicrobiota > Verrucomicrobiia > Limisphaerales > UBA11358 > UBA11358. The sequence goes on from DATHOG010000150.1 coordinate 1,652, forward strand.
ACACGAGCCGATACTTCCTCACCGGGAATGCCGGACGCCTTGCCGGATTGGATATCTTCAATGCGCCGGGCGATTTCTGCCTGCCATGCCACCTCAGTATCCTTGTCGATAGCGTGCAGGTCTCCGCTCAACCGATCCAGCAATTCGCCAATCTTTTCGGGCGGCCAGTGGCGGGTCTCCTCAACAATTTGCTCCATGCTTATGGGCATGGCTGAAATCTGGCGCAGAAAATTGACTTTGACAAGGGCGAACCGCGCGCCGTAAGGGTCAAGGAGCAACCACTGCCGGCTTGAATCCGGGGGCAACCGGTTTCAACAAAAAGGCGCTGACGGGCGGCACATGCACGGTCAATTGCCCGTTTGATGCCGGCAGCACCGCTTGAACGCCGCCGCTCCATGAACCATCCGGATTGATCGGCGCGCCGCCGATTGTGTAGCCGTTGGTGCTGGAAAGCGACGGCCCCGTCAACTCAATCAAGGCGGCACGATCGACGTCCGGCCCCAAGTTGACGCTCACCACCACGGTATCATTCGTATCCTTGTTGTTCAGCAGGGCGCTGAACGTGCCGTCCGTCTGCCGCACGCCATAAGCGGTGAAATTGATGTTCGAAGCCAGCGCAACGGCGGCCGGAACGATGTTGCCGCGTGGCAGCAGCGAAAACATTTTTAGTCCGTAAAATTCCGGGCGCACCTGCAGGACGGTCTGTCTTCGGTCGAAAAGCGGCGTATAGGGGCTGCGACCGCCGCCATGGAAATTCAATCCCTGGCAGTCATTCAACGCGAGCGTGAACATGAAATCCAGCGACCAGAGCGCGGCACCATAGGCGTCACTCACACGGGCAACGCCGCCATGGGAATAGGAACCGCATTCATCCTCGCGAAATCCAAGGGACAATTTTGCCGGCTTCAACGCCGACACGACGGCGGCCACCGCCTTCGGCAATTTCGGATCGGGTTGCAACAACAGTTGCATGTTGGAGCCGCGCTTCTTGCCGTCGGCCCGGTAATAATGTTGGGTCGCCTGCGAAATCACTCCCGCCTCCGCGAGGGCAAATGACTCCGTCCATTGAGGATTGCCGCCCGACGCGGGGCCCGTCAGCACCCAGCCCTGGGCACCATTGCCAACCGTCCAACCGGGCACGGTATTCGTGACGGCGGCCGCCAGCGGCCGCCATTGCGAAATAAAATCAGCACAGGTGAAATTGGTGGGACGGATGCCATTGTGGGGATACGCTTCCGGTTCGTTGCCAATCTCAAAGCCGAGCAGCCTTGGTCCCAGCGCCTTCGCAACATAGGCAGCCTCGGCGGCACAATTCGTGGGATTGTTGACGGCAAAGTTGAGGCCGTAAATCACCGACCAATTCGCGGGGAGCGCCTTGATAAATCCAGCAAATGAATCCACCTCGGAGGCGGTAACGGGCGTCAAGTTCGACAGCCCGCCCCAGCACGTGGAGTCCGCAGTGCCGCCACCGATGCGTAGTACGGCGGGGCCGATCAGGCTAAACAGTTTCACCAGCGGAACGTTACTGGAGGTGAAAAAACCCGTGGTTATCTGCAATTTCTCGTAGCTCAACCCGACGAACGCCGGGTTTAATGGCAAACCCTTGTTGGTGGGCGGGAAATTTACCTTGGCAGCGACTTCACCCGCCCGCGCGGGGTCAACTCCCAGGGCCAGCGTCAAAATCGCGACTAATACGACTGCACACCGGAACATTGTTTGGTTGGCGGATATCATTAGTTTTCTCACAACAGGTTTTTCTTTTAGTCGTATCGAGACAGACACTGGTTTCAATATGATCGGCTATTTTATTTCATCGGCGTCGTAACAATAGATAATTTTGCCGCAATTTGAGTGATGAATCTTACAGATTTCTTTGGCAGCATTGAAAACAGATGAATTTGCATTCCAAATCCGACCTGCGCCTGAAGGTCCGCGAGGCGCTGGGGAAAATTTCCCTCGCGGTGCGGATGGTGGAGTCCATTGATCTGTGCGCGCGGCTGGAACCGCAATTGCGCAGCGCGCATCGTATCCTGTTCTATTCGCCGCTGGAGGACGAACTGGACGTGTGGCCGCTGCTGGAAAAATTGCTCAAGACGCCGACGGTCTGCGCCCTGCCCGCCTTCGACGTTGCCACGCAGGCCTACTCCGCGCGGCGGGTAAAAAATCTGGAGACAGACATCTTCAGTGGAAAGTTTGGCATATCCGAGCCGGTGGAGGGTTGTGAAGAAATTCTGCTTAACGAGTTCGATCTGGTCCTGGTCCCCGGCATGGCGTTTGATTTGAGCGGCAACCGGCTAGGCCGCGGGAGAGGTTTTTATGACCGGATTCTGGCGCAGGCCAGCGGCATCAAATGCGGAGTCAGCCACGATTTTCAATTGGTGGAGCAACTCCCGACCGAAGTGCACGATGTCAGGGTGGATTTTATCTTTACGCCCAATCGTTGCGTGAAGCGGAGAAAGTAAATTCGAACTCACGAAATCCGAAACGGTTTCGGATTTCGAGACTTAATTTGGATGCTGGTAATCCATCCCGTTAAGCTGGCCGTTTTCCCAGCCCTGCGGGGAATTCCACGGACGGACGGAGTTGTTGTCGGATTCGACCGTCGAGCAGCCGGAAATCAAAAATGCGCCGAGGAAAAGCGCAGACAACAATAAAAGTTGCGCAACGCGGAGTTTCATCTCAGGACGCGGGATGCGCGGGCGTCACGTCGTCACCCTCAAACATCTCGCCAAGTTTCCAGCCGGGGACGACATTGGCGATGCAACGGTCGCCCTGAACGCTGCGGACAATGACTTTGGCGACGAGCTTGCCGTCGCGGCTGACGAGCAGCTCGCCATCCTGTAACACGCCTTCCTTGTCGCCAATGTTAAGCACGACAAAATCCCATTTCGGATCAACCACGACAACTTTGCCCCTCAAATCCGCCGGCAGTTCAATTGTCGGCGTAACACCGATCAGTTGGTTGAGCTTGGCCTGCAAGGACGCGGCATGACGACTGATGACACCTTTCTCGGAGGTGATGGCGGCTATTTCAGCGTTGGCGTCCTTCAACTGTTTGCCAAGCTTGATGATTTGTTCGGGCGTCAAGTCAGTGGACTTGTAGGCGGCGAGGGCATTTTCCGCATCTTCCTTGGCTTGAGTAGCCGTGGCCAGCTTGTCGGCCAGGTCATCGGCACGCTTGCTCTGGGCGTCGGCGCGGGCGACGGCCTTGTCGCGATCAGCCTGGGTATCGGCGAGTTGCTGTTCGGTATCGGACAGCTTGGCGAGGGTCGCCTTAAGCACCCTGTTGGTGGCGTTCAACTGGTTGGTCTTATCCACCTTGGCGTCGTGCTCGGCCGTGCGCTGGGCGACCAGCGCGGGAATCTGGTTGGAAACTTCGTAATAGGCCAGCCCACCCGCGCCGAGTCCGGCGAGGATGGCAATAAAGAGACTGATGCGGAGTAACATGTTCAAAAAAGCAGTTCGCTTGAGACTAAACCGCATCGCCCTGTGTGTCAACGGCCTTTGACCTTTTTTCAGAAAATTAACCGAACCTTAATCCGGACGGGAAATTTCACCCCTCGCGTGCGGGCCGTACCGGCCCCAACGGTGTAGGGTCCGGCATCCGTGCCTGCCGGTACAACCGCCCTCGAAACATTCTTTCCACGCGCGACGGATTCTGGTTTGCTTCGCTGGCATGATTTCCGCCCCGCCCCGCACCCTGCTCGTCCTCGGACGCGCGGCCGGCCTGCCGACGGTGTGGTCAAATGTGCTCGCCGGCTGGTGGCTGGGCGGCGGTGGAAATTATTGGAAACTGCAATTTCTTTTCCTCGGCACCAGCCTGCTTTATACCGGCGGAATGTTCCTGAACGATGCTTTTGACGAGGAATCCGACCGTCACCGCCGCACGGAACGGCCGATTCCTTCGGGAAAAATCTCCGGAACGGAAGTTTGGAAACTTGGTTTTGCCCAGCTTGGCCTGGGAATCCTGTTACTGTCCGTGTGCGGCATGGTTTCCGCAGTGGGCGCGGTGCTGCTGGCCCTCACGATCTTGCTCTACGACTTTACCCATAAATTTTTGACAGCGTCCCCATGGCTCCTTGGCGCGTGCCGGTTCTGGGTTTATGTCATCGCGAGTGCCGCTGCGTTGGATGGCTTGAACGGCTTTTCGATCTTTTGCGGCGCAGCGCTGGCGTGTTATGTGGCGGGCGCAAATTTTGCAACGCACCGCAGTATCGGCGCGGGCAACAAACCCGTGTGGCCTTTGTTGATGCTCGTCATGCCGGTGATCCTGGCGCTGTTGATCAACAACGGCAGTTACCTGAAAGCGGCGCTCTGGATTTCCGCGGTCTGCGGGTTGTGGATCGCGCGGTGCCTGAAGGACCTGTTTCTTGGCGGGCAACCGAACGCGCCGTGGCTTACCACCAACCTTTTAGCCGGAATTATTTTTGTGGACTGGCTCGCCGTGGCGCCGGTGCTTGAGCCGTGGAAAAGCGCGATTGTTTTTCTGGCACTTTTCGGTGCCACGAAATGGTTTCAGAAGATCATGCCCGTGGCGTAAAACGGCGCTTTCAAGGTGGCGCTCGATGGACTTATCAAGTTCCGGCATGTGGCAGCGCTTTATGCAGGCTCAGGGTATTGCCATCATCCTTTTTCAACCCCATAAAAACATAAGATGAGACAATGGTCCAGGTGCCCAGGATCAGGAAGGTCAGATGAATGCCGTGGATCATCTCCGGCGCACTGGTGTGAAAACGGTCGGGAACAAAAAACGCCGTGAGCAGCGAGCCGATCGCGATGCCAAAGCTGATGGACATCTGCTGCACGGTGCTGGTGATGGCGCTCGCGCCGCTGGTTTGCTCCTCGGTCACATCCGCGTAGACGAGCGTGTTCATGCTGGAATATTGAAGCGAGGTGAACATGCCAAAAACAAACACCTGCGTGACGATCAGCCAGACGGGCGTACCCGCGCCAATGGTCGCGAAGCTCAGGGTCATCACGCCGAGCATCAAGGTGTTGAAAATCAAAACGCGGCGGTAGCCGAAGCGTTGCAAAATTTTCCGCAGCACGAACTTCAGGCTCAAGGCGGCGGCGGCCTGCGGCATGATGAGCAGGCCGGATTGGATGGGCGTGAAGCCAAGACCCACCTGATAAAGCAGCGGAAACAGAAACGGGATTCCCCCGATGCCCAGCCGCGTAAAAAAACTGCCGCTGACCGACGCGCGAAAAGTGCGGATGCCAAAGAGCTTCAGCCGCAGCAAAGGAAATTTGATGCGCGCCGCCCGCAGGCCATAAGCGACGAGACAACCGGCGGACACGGCCAGCAAGGCCAGCAGCGTGCCGTCGCCCAACGTATGTTCGCCAAAAACCTCCAGCACATAGGCCAGCAACCCGATGCCCGTCCCGAACAAGATCAATCCCGGAAGATCGAGCGGCGGGGAATTTTCCTGCCGGTAGTCCGGCAAATGGCGATAAACAAAATATAGTCCGAGCAGACCCACGGGCAGGTTGATGAAAAAAATCAAACGCCAATGAAAATAGCCGACGAGGAAACCACCGGCCACCGGGCCGAGCATCGGGCCGATCAAACCGGGGATGGCGACGAAGCTCATGGCGCGGATCAGTTCGGATTTGGGAAAGGTCCGCACCAGCGTCAAGCGCCCGACCGGCACCATCATCGCCCCGCCAAAACCTTGCAGGACACGGCAGGCCACGAGCAGATGAATGTTATTGGAAATACCGCAGAGCAATGAGCCCAAGGTGAACGTCCCGATCGCCCACGCAAACACGTGCCGTGTGCCGAAACGGTCGGCCATCCAGCCGCTGATGGGAATGAACACCGCCAGGCTCAAGGTATAACTGGAGAGGACGGCCTTCATGCTCAAGGGCGCGACGCCGAGGGCCTTGGCGATCGCCGGAACGGCGGTGTTCAGGATCGTCGTGTCCAGCGCCTGCATGAAGAACGCGACTGCCACGAGCCACGGCAAAAAGCGTTTCACCGCCTCGATGGAAATCGCCGAAGGCACCGGGGCGACCGCGGCATCCGCTGTTGGGCCGGCCTTGGCCGACGACAATTTTTTTGGCACGCGCTGAAAATAGCGCAACCGCCGCGCCGGTTCAATGCGCGCGGTTTTTTTGCAGTATCTTAATTTAAAGAAACCCGGTGGGGCGAGCGTCCCCGCGAGCCGGTGCGAACCTTGGGTTTAAGCGGCTCGCGAGAACGCTCGCCCCACCAATTTAAGACCTTATCAATTTTTTGAAGGAACCCGTCGAGGCAATTATTCGCCATGGTTTCCCCTTCAACCGTCTGGTTTAACGCAGAAGGGAGAACGTCAATTTTTCCAAACCCAATCGCCTATTTTTACATCCTTCAATGTCCCTGGTGTTCCACCGTCGTCGGTTTCATTCCAACCGACGGAATACAGCAGAAAACTTCCATCTTCAGCTCGGCGATAATGCAACGGCTGCCCGCCGATGATGTCATGCGGGATTTTTTCGATGAATTGCGGAGTCAATGCGTCGAGCGTTTCGGGATAACTGCCATTCGCGAGGTGATAACGTTCCAAGGCGCAGGCGATTTGCCCTTCGTTGGCCAGGGTCTGGTTGTAAGCACAAGTCTGCATCGCTTTGCTGAAGTTGGGAATGGCCACGTTCGCCAGCAGGTGGAACACCGAATGCACTTGCAGCGCCTTGCTGACAGTCTCGCTATGGAGTCTGGCTTTTTCCGGATACACCTGATCGTTTGATTCATCGAGACATCCCAGCAGTGTCTGCTCCAGTTGGGCGGCGCATTTTATGTTCTGATAAACCCATCCGCGCGGCATCAACTCGTAACCAATGTAGTCCGGAAATTTTTCCCAAAAGGAACGCCTTTGGCCGGCGCCGAAAACTTCGCCGGATATGATTTTCAGGAAATTTTCCCTTTCACCGAGGGTGATGGTATGCACCTGCTCTTCCCGGAACGCCTCGGACACCCAGGGAATGAGGCTGGTCCCGGCAAGTTGCTGTTGGATGGCGGTCAACTGCGGCTCCTGCCAGGCGTGCCGGTGCAACCCATCTTGCACTATGGCCACATACAGCCCGGAGATGGCCACGTTGATCATCGCCTCCACCAGGGTTTCGGGCTTGCCCGTCGGCGGCTTTTGCAAAATCCGGCAGACATCATGGATCAAGGACAGTTCGTGCCAGGCTGCTTCCGGCCGGCCCAGCAGCAGATCACACTGCGCCCTTTGTCCCAATTGTTGCGCGAGCGCACGCATCGTGACGAAATTGGGAATGGGCATCGCATACTCCGGCACATAAGCGCCGGGAATGATCGCGTAAGGCCGTTGCAACGCCGCCCGCACGTCGTCGAACGCCGGCACATATTGATCGCTCCATGCCAGATAATCTTCCGCTGATAAAACCATTGGACTGCCGTAGATTTCAAAGGAATTGCTACCGGTCGATTTGACGCCGTTTTTCAAAAACATTTCACTCATTTCCCCGGGACCCGGAATTTCATCCGCCCGCAGAACGATGTGCGCCGGTCTGGCGGTGCCGGCCGATTTTAAAAAGAAGGTGAAGCCGGCACAACCTTGCACGCTGGTGCCCGGCGTTCCATTCGTAGACTGTTCAAGCACTCCGGAAATCAGGTTACTGATCTTCCTGATTGCATTGGGTTCGACATAAACTTGTCCCTTCCTTGGCAGAACCCGGGCGGCGCCGGTTTGAGAATCTTCCAGCAGCACCAGGTTGAAATTATCCAATAACGCGAACAATGCCTGGCGCGCGGTGATGTTTTCCCACCGTATAGATACCAAAATGGGTTTTCCTCCGGGACCCGTCTCTTTCACGGCCGGATCAATCGTGCAGTTCAGATGGGCCACCTGTGCCACCTGCTTGATCACGGTTTTTAAGGGGACATCTTTCAAATCAATGACTGGAATCAATGGAGACGGTGGTTCGGAAAAATCCTCACCCGGTGTCGTGGTAGTCAAAACCGAATGATCGTAGTGGAGATAAAGGTCCGCGTCGTTGGGAACGGTGCTTGCATTCGAAGAGACGACGGTCACTTCGGCCACCACGACCAGATTCGATTGTGGAAAGTCGTATGAAAGCTGCAGCCATGGCAGATGCTGCGCAGCATCGCTTTGTTCCGGCGTCGGCTGCTTTACGAATCGCAGATAAAAGTTTGTGTTGACCGTGAAAAAATTCTGGTCGTCCGGAACATGAGGTGGAATATACTTCTCCCAGTCCAGCACCGCGCCTTTGGCTTCCAGTTCAGCTTTGTATTTAGACCAGTCGTGTTTACCGCGCCAGTCTTCCTCCAGATAAAACATGGCGACAGCCGTGGCCAGGACGGCGGCACCGACCAGCGTGCGGCCAAGATTGCGGCGGTTGCACAACCAGCGGACGAGCATCCACAGGCCAAGCAAGCCGAGCATCAACGAGGCTCCGATGACGGTGAACACTAAACCCAGCCAAAAAAACGGTATTGAGTGTGTATGCCGGCAGGCTTCGATATCCAGAAAAATGGACAATCCGGCGGCGGGAATGAGCAGGATCAACCACATCCGCAAGGCACGCCAAAAGCATGACCGCCAATTTTTATTTTCGATTTCTTTCATGTTATTCCGTGTCGCAACACCCGAAGTTACACTGATGCAACTTTAAATCGTTCGGTTCGTGGTTTGGGTGAAAAGAATTTTTGCCGCTCGGCGTCCTGTGGCACGGAATGGTCCGCCAGCAATTCAGCCAAAATCCACTGCTGATCTTTGAATGACGACATGGCTTCCTGCTCCGAAACGGCGGATTTGGCCGTGCTGCCCGATGCCGGTTCGCGCAGCGCGACATTTCCGGCCAAAATCACCAGCCAGGCTGCCGCCAAACCCGTCCAAACGTGACGCCATGGCCAAAAGATTTCGCGCATCCGGTCGCGGATCGCCGGCGCAAACCCGTGACCGGTTTCCGGCTGGCCGGCCATTTCGATCGCCTTGGCCCAGCGACGTTGCGCGGCTGCGTCCGGCTGGATTTGCGGCAGGCTTTCCGCCCAGTTTACGAGCGGCACCGTCACGGATTTGATTTCTTCAAGGTACTGCCGGCACGCGGCGCATTCCCGCAGGTGGCTTTGCACCTGAATTTTTTCACATTCCGGCAACACGCCGGCGGCCAGCAGGCTGATGTTCTCGCCCTGCCGTCCGCACGAATTGAAAAACCGTTTCACAATTGTTTATCCCCCGCAGATTCGGAAAGGTTCATTTTCATTTTGCGCAATTTTTCCAGGGCGTGATGCAGCCGGGATTTCACCGTGCCGATCGAACAGCCCAGCACCACCGCCATGTCCGGCAACGAAGCTTCCTCAAAAAATCGCAGCCGGATGATTTGGCGATGTTTCTCCGGCAGTGATTCGAGGCAGCGCTCCAGTTGCAAACCCGTTTCGTGCTGCGCCAGCCTTTCCGCCGGCGACGGCTCCGGTGCGGGCAGGTTTGCCTGTCGCTCATGGAAATTTTGCGCTTCAAAGAATGGCAGCCCGGCCAGCGAAACCGGCCGGCTCCGCGCCCGGCGGTTGGCTTTCCAGTGGCGGCGCAGCAGGATGGCATAAAGCCAGGTGGACAGCCGGCACGTTTGGTTATAGCGCGG
>DATHOG010000151.1:0-5343 GCA_035485115.1 Candidatus Sulfotelmatobacter sp.
TCCATCGACAAGACGCTGGGAGCGTTTCTCCCTCTCCGCGTCGGCGGAGTCAGCGGAGCCGATGGGGAGAGGGCCGGGGTGAGGTGCTCGTCCCACCATTTTGGGTTCATGGGGAGAGGCTAGATGAATTTCAAACCTTCCGTCCGGCGTTTTTATCACCGATTCCACGCCGCAGTTCAGCCGGAACTGGACCCCGGCTTTTTGCGCAGCGTCCATCAGGCAGTTTATAATGGTTTGCGAGGAATCTGTGGTGGGAAACATCCGGCCATCCGGCTCCGTTTTTAACCGCACCCCGCGCGACTCGAACCAGTTCACCGTGTCGCGCGCGGAAAATTTGGAGAAAGGCGAGAGCAGGGCGCGTTCACCGCGCGGATAACGCGTCGCGAACTCGCGCGGTTCAAAACACGCGTGCGTGACGTTGCACCGGCCGCCGCCGGAGATGCGCACCTTGTCGAGCACACGTGCGGTTTTTTCGAGGATGGTCACGTCCGCGCCGTGTTCCGCCGCCGCGATGGCCCCGAAAAATCCCGCCGCCCCGCCGCCCACGACAATGACACGCGGCGGGCGGATGATTTCAACGGACGGCGACGACATCGCGCAAAATTAGCGGACACCGGCGCCTTCGACCAGCCTGCGTTGTGGTCGCGCAAGGAAACCGTTATCATCGGCGGACATGATTTCCGACAAACTTGAACGACTCGGCCATTACGCGTCCGTCTCAGCACGCTTCCCGGCGGCGATAAAATTTCTTCAAAATAATCCCGCCGCGCTGTCCGATGGCCGGTACGACATTTTGGGCGACGATTGTTTCGCGCTCGTGCAGGGCTACACGACCAGGCCGGTGGCGGAAGCGGCTTTCGAGTCGCATCACATTTATGCGGACATCCAGGTGATCTTGAGCGGCGAGGAAACGCTGCTGTGGTCGCCGTTGGAAGCCGTCGGCGCGGTCACGCAGCCATACGTCGCGGAGAAAGACATCGCGTTTTATGCCACGCCGAAACGGAGCACGGCCTTGCATTTGCGCGCGGGCGAGTTCGCCGTGTTTTTTTCCACGGATGCTCACGCGCCGGGTCTGCAGACGAGCGGCCCGGTTGCCGTCCGCAAGGTGGTCATCAAGGTGCGGGTATAGGAAGTTGTGGCCGGTTCACCGCTTAGCCGCCGGTGCAAAGAGCACGATGCCGCCGCCACCCAGTAGGCTGGCCGCCACATCTCCATAAAATGGAAACGGGCCGATGCCCAGTCGCAAGCCGGAGATGAGCAGGATGATGCCCTCTACAACCATCAGCCAGCCAAACCATGGGATGGCCACGGCAAATTTACGCGGCCAGAGCGCCAGTGCCAGATACCAGCCGCCGACCAGCGTGAACGCGCCCCAGATCATCCGCAGCCAATAATCCAGCATCGGCTCCTAGGCAATCGGGTTGGCGCCCATGCCTTGCGCGATGGAATTGATTTGCGGCCACGAGGCGAACACGCCCACGATGCAAATACCCCAGCCGAACGCGGAAAAAATCAGGAACAACCTGAGCAGGCGGAGCGGTATAAATTTTTGTGCTTTCCCGCAAAGATATCAAAAAGATGCGGCTTACTGTTCCCTTGGTCTTTTGACAACGACTTCAATCTCCGCCTTGTTCTTGGCGATGTTGTTCGCCGGCAAAAATCCGCGCCAGTTCACGCCGGGATAGATGATTGCACCGCGCCCGAGGATGCTGCCGGGGTTCAATACGCTATTGCAGCCTACTTCCGCGCCGTCGCCAATCAACGCGCCGAATTTTCTTAAGCCCGTGCCCAGCGGCTTGCCTTCGATCACGACCGTGACATGGCCGGGCAGTGACTTAAGGTTGGAGCAGATGACGCCTGCGCCGGTGTGCGCCTTGTGGCCCAGGATGGAGTCGCCGATGTAATTGAAGTGCGGCACCTGCGCACCGTTGAAGAGCAGGGCGTTCTTCAGTTCGGAGGAATTACCGACGACACAGCCATCACCGATGATGACGTTTTCGCGGATGTAGGCGTTGTGCCGGATCTGGCAATTTTTCCCGATGATCGCCGGGCCTTTGATCATCGCGCCGGGTTCAACCGTCGTGCCGGCGCCGATGATGACGCGGTCGCCGATGGTTGCGCCGGGAAAGCGGGGCGGCGGATTTTGCTTCGTGACCTTGACAAGATACGGCTCGATTTTCTTGAGCGCGTCCCACGCGAATTGGCAGCCGTCGAAAAGGGCGGCGTGCCCGGTCTGCGCGAGGTCGAAGAGTTCGGCGACAGTGAAAGTCATGGCGGCAGGCTAGGGGAATCGGACGTTTTGGCAAAGCGAAATGAGGTCGGGGCGCACGCCGGCAGTTTATTCGATACCGAGCTGCTTTTGCATTTGTTCCAGCGATACGCCTTTGGTTTCGGGCACCATGGTTTTCACCCAGATGAGTTGGAGGACCATCATGCCGCAGAAAAACGAGAAGACGTAGCCCGGCGGGAAGGCGGTGACGATGGTCGGGAAAAAACTCGTCAACAGGGCCGCAAAAACCCAGTGGGTGGAACAGCCGAGCGTCTGTCCTTCGGCCCGGTGTCGATTGGGGAAAATCTCGGCGATGAAAACCCAAATGACCGCGCCCTGCCCGACGGCATGCGCGGCGATGAAGGCAAAGATGCAAACCGGTACGATGCCATAATGTCGCGTGAAGAACGCCCAGGCCACCATTCCCAGCGAGGCGATGTAGCCGAATGATCCGATGTACAGCAGCGTGCGCCGGCCCAATCGGTCGATCAACGACAACCCGACAAAGGTGAAAATAAGGTTGGTTACGCCAATGCCGATCGACTGGAGAAACGCGGCCTTCTCTCCGAGTCCGGTCAGCTCAAAAATGCGCGGCGCAAAATAAAGAACGGCATTGATGCCGGAAAGCTGGTTGAAGAAGGCGATCAGAAACGCCAGGAGGATGGGCACCCGCAAACGTTGCGTCCAGAAATGTCCGCTGGAAATCTTTTCCGAGGCGGTCGCCATGATTTCATCGGCGCGATTTTCGACCTCCGAGGTGGAAGCCTGCGGTTCGATCTGGCGGAGAACCGCAACGCCCTTTTGCCGGTCACCTTTCCGGGCCAGGAGCCAACGCGGGCTTTCCGGAAGGCCGAAGCAAAACACGGTGTAGAGCAGCGAGGGGAACGCCGCCACGCCTAGCATCCAGCGCCAGGCGCCTGCACCGGTTCCCGCCAGCAGCCAGTTGGAGAGGTAGGCGGTCAGGACGCCGAAGACGATGTTGAACTGGAACATGCCCGCCAGTCGGCCGCGATATTTCGGCGGGGAAATCTCCGAAATGTAAAGCGGGGCCGCCACCGTGGAAATGCCGATCCCCACGCCGCCGATGACGCGGGCGATGATGAAGATACCGACATTCGAGGCCAAAGCCGACCCCAACGCGCCCACAAGATATAAGATTCCAATCCAGAGGAGCGTCGCCCGGCGTCCGAAACGGTCCGTTGGCCAGCCTCCCGCCAGCGAACCCAACACCGTGCCATAAAGCGCCGCTGCCATCGCCACCCCATGCAGGCCGGGACTCAACCCCCAGAGCGATTGGATGGTTTGTTCGGCACCGGAAATCACCACCGTGTCGAAACCAAACAAAAATCCCGCGAGTGCGGAGGTAAGCGACCAGAAAAAAAGGCGGTTATTCATGTGATGATGACCAAACGTGTTTAGGGTGCTGGAAATTCTTAACAGTTCACCGCTTGATTGCAAAAAGATTCAGTTTTCTGCCCGCTCCGGGGGACCAATGGCCTCGCCGTGATGGCGGGAAGGATTTATTCCCTCGTTGACGCCCCGCCTCGTAATCGCTTCCATTCAGGGATGCCGCACATTTCGACCACCGCCGCGCCCGCCCATTATGGCCGTTGAAACGCCTGAGCCGGTTAACCCGTCGTTTGCGGGCCTGACCAAGCTGGGTTGGAATGCCGAGCGTGACCAGCAGTTTGCGCCCTACCTCGCCAAGGGTTTCATTCCCGCCCGCGTCGCGGTGGAGGACAAACATTTCTACCGCATTTGGACGGTCGAGGCGGAACTGTCCGCGCAGATCGCCGGCAAAGCAATGCACGAGGCGCGCAGCGACCATTCAAAGCTGCCCAAGGTCGGCGATTGGGTGGCCGTGAAGCCCGTGCCGAACGAGGAGAAGGCCATCATCCAAGCCATCCTGCCGCGTCGCACCCAGATCACGCGCAAGACGAGCGGCCGCGAAACCGCCGCGCAAATCCTGGCCACCAACATTGAAACGGTGTTCCTCGTGACCGCCGCGGACGCAAGTTTTAACGCCGCGCGCCTGGAACGGATGCTCGTCATGGCGCATGACAGCGGCGCGCGTCCGGTGGTGGTCCTCAATAAAATTGATCTGGCCGAAGACCTCGAGACCAAACTGGCCGAGGCCGCCAAAGCGGCGGGTGAGGCACTGGTGCTCGCGGTCTGCGCGCTCACCGGACGCGGCATGAAGAAACTTTCCGCCTTGATCAAAAGCGGGGATACCGTCGCCTTCATCGGCACTTCGGGCGTCGGCAAATCCAGTCTCATCAACCGGCTCTACGGCGAAGACCTGCAGGCGACGATGGAAGTGCGGGTGAACGATGCCAAAGGCCGGCATACGACTTCCTGGCGCGAGATGATTTTTCTGCCCCAGGGCGGCGTGGTCATTGACACGCCCGGCATGAGGGAATTTCACATCTGGGCGGCGGGCGAAGGTGCCCGGGAAACTTTCCCGGAAATTGAAGCGCTCGCAACGCAATGCCATTTCCGCGATTGCACCCACACGAAAGAGAAGGATTGCGCGGTGCTCGCAGCGCTCGCCGCCGGCACGCTCCCGCGCGACCGGCACGAAAGCTTCGTCAAACTGCAGCTTGAAATCAGTTATCTGCGCGAAGCCGAAAAGCAGGCCGGCTGGCAAAGCCGCAAGAAGGGCAGCCGCGTGGCCCATCGCGTTTTCAACAAGCAGGATTAGGGACGGAATCCCGTTGGATTGTTTGCGGCCGCCGGCGTGATTTTATACGCATCCGCCAAATAATTTCTCCACCTTCGCCTTCACTGCCTCATCCATTTTAATCAACGCCGGCCAGGCGCGTTTGAAACTTTCGCCTGGCAGTTTCTTGGTCGCGTCGATGCCCGGCTTGGTGCCGGATGTTTTCATCCAAAAAAAGAAAATCAGGCGAGTTCGACTTTGAGTTTGCGGCCCAAGGCGAGTGCGGCGCGTTCGAGCAGTTGCAGCGAGACGGCGGAGTCGTTGTCGGCAAAGAGGCGGTCAATGGCCGTGCGCGGGGCTTTCATGCGTCCGGCGAGCGTGGTCCGGGAAATCCGGCGGCGTTTCATTTCTTCCG
>DATHOG010000152.1:0-21938 GCA_035485115.1 Candidatus Sulfotelmatobacter sp.
TCAACTCCTTCGCCTGGCCCTCGGTGCGCTTCTTTACGCGCCGCCGTTCCATTTCATCCTCGCGCGCCTTCTGCACTTCGGCGGTGAACAAATCCCATTTGTTGACGACCACGATGCAGGCGCGGCGCTGCTCGACAATGACATCCGCGATCTTTTTATCCTGTTCGGTGATGCCCTGCTCCGCGTCGATCACCAGCACCGTGATGTCGCTGCGGGCGATGGAATCCTGCGCGCGTTGCACGCTGAAAAATTCCACGGAATCGTGAACCTGGCGCGATTTTCTCATGCCGGCGGTATCGATCAGGATGTACTTCTGGCGTATGCCTTCCGCTTCCACCTCGAACGGCACGTCCACCGAGTCGCGCGTGGTGCCGGGGATGGGCGAAACGATGACGCGTTCTGAATTGGTGAGCGCGTTGATGATGGATGACTTGCCGACATTCGGACGGCCGACGATGGCGATCTTCAGCGGTTCAGCCTTCTTTGGTTTAAGTTCGACGTTTTCTTCGCCCTCCGCACCTTCTTCCGGTTCATCACCCGTCTCTGGCGTCTCATCAACGGGCAAAAGGGCAACCGCCGCGTTCATTAACCGTTCTATGCCCAGGCCATGAATCGCGCTGACGGGAAATACCTTTTCAAAACCAAGCGCGGAAAATTCAGTCGCGTGTTTTTCGGCGGCGTAGTTATCCACCTTGTTCACCGCCACGAGAATCGTTTTGCCGCTCCCGCGCAAACGCTGCCCCACTTCGCGGTCGAGCGGCACGATGCCGTCCTTTACGTTCACGACCAAAATGATGACGTGCGCCGCGTCGATCGCCAGTTGCACCTGATCAAAGGCGGCCTTGGTGATGATGTCCGGCGCCTTTTCGCCGCGCAGCAACCCGATGCCGCCGGTGTCCACCAGCGTGAATTCACGACCGCCCCACTCCGCCTCCGCCGTCACACGGTCGCGCGTCACGCCCGGCTCGTCATGCACGATGGCGATGCGCCGGCCGGCGATGCGATTGAAAAGCGCGGACTTGCCGACGTTCGGACGTCCGACAATGGCAATAAGATTAGACACGCTGACAGTTTGCACGAATCTGCGCATTGTTTAAAGCGAATTGAGTCCGAGGTGCGAGCAGCACGGGCGACCAACCGGATGGGCCACCAGCCGGATTTTAACCGCCAAGACGCCAAGGCGCGGAGGGATTTTAGACCCGAATGAACACGAAACCTGAAACCTGAAAACGGGCTTAACCACAGATGAACAGGTACGGTTGAGCAGTCCGCGTCTTGGCATCAAGCGGTTCGCGCCATTTTTATCAATGGGAAAGTGGACACGCCGTAACCCTTTGGTGTATACTGGCTTTGCCGTGATGTCGTACGTAGAAGTGCAGAGACACAAAACAAGGAACCGGCCCGTTTTCGTTAGATTATTGCCATTGATACTGGCAATTTTTGTGACCGTGTCCGCGCGTGCCCAGAAGCCTTTGGGATGCGATATTTCAGGTTTTCAGCCCAGTGTGAACTGGTCGCAGGTCACCAACACCGGCGTGAAATTTTGTTGGACGAAAGCCACGGAGGGGACTTATTACGTCAATCCCTACATTGCGTCGCAGGTGACCGGCGCAAAGAATGCCAAGGTCTATATCGGGGCCTACCATTATGCGCGGCCAAGCGATGACCCGAACATAACCGGTTCGTTCAGCGCCGACACCGAGGCCGCCTACTTCTGGACCACGGCCAGCAATTACGTGAAGAGCGGCGGTACCTATCTGGTGCCGGTGCTGGACTGGGAGGATGTCGACGAAACAGATCAGTTGAGCGCCGCGACCTTGTCCGCGTGGGTGAATGAATGGTGCCTATCGGTATCGAATCGCGCAGCGGCGGCGGGGGTGGTTGGCGTCCGGCCGGCGGTTTACACCGGCACGTGGTATTCGCAGCCCAGCAAGACGTATTCCGGACTGACCACCGCGGTCACAGTGTGGCCGAACTGGATGTCCGATTATAGCGGGAATCCCCAGACCGGCGCACCGACGACTTACCCGTGGGCCTCCTGGAAAGCCTGGCAATACGATGACACGAACACTTCCGTGGCTAACTGGAGCGGCGGTGATGTGGATGTTTATAACGGCAACCTGGCCGGTTTCATCCAGACATTTGTCATCGGTAGTACGAACGCGCCTTTGATAACCACCGCACCCACAAACATCACGGTGGCATTGGGCGCGAGCGCCGCGTTTTCCGTGCGGGCATCCGGACAGGCGCCCCTGGGATTTCAATGGGACTTCAACAACGTTCCCATCCCTTCGGCCACTTCTTCCAATTACACGGTCGCCGATGTCCAGTTGACCAACGCGGGCAGTTATTTCGTCACGGTCAGCAATGCGTATGCGGACGTTCCAAGCAGCCCCGTTTTTCTCTCGGTGCTGGCACCGCTCACGAACGCACCCGCTTCCGTTCTGGCACCGGCAAATCTGGTTGATTGGTGGACCGGCGACGGCAATTTCAACGACCTGGCCGGCACAAATGATCTGGTTCCCAACGGCAACCTTGCCTACACGTCCGGGGTGGTCGGCCCGGCGTTTGAGTTTGACGGATCCTCCAGTTACCTGCTCACACCGGATGCGACCGAAATTCCGGCCGGCTGGACCGCCTGCTTTTGGGTGAACCGGCAGAACGCACCCGGCAGCTCCGCGGCGCTGATGGGCGATGACACTTACGCCTTGAAGCTTGAGCAATACAATGGCACGCGGATGGCGGGCATCTCCCAGGCGGGAGTGGCCGACTATCTGTTCACGCCGAATTACACGGTGCCCGTTGGCGTATGGACGCACCTGGCCTTTGTCGGCAACAGCCTCGGCGTGACGCTTTATACCAACGGCGTCCGGGCCGGCTCCGTCAGCGTGGCCAATTTTCCACTGCCGCGGACCTGCATCGGCGCGGATTTACTGTCGGGCAGCACATCTGATTTGATGCTTGGCGGACTGGATGAGATACAGGTATTCAACCGCGTGCTCCTCGGCCCGCAGATCGCCTCAATTTACGCCGCCGGCAGCGCGGGGCTGGTGCGGGCGCCGGAATTTACCGGTCTCGCCCCGGCCGGTGCCGGCCAGGTGCGGGTCAATTTGCGCGGGTTGACCGGCAGAAGTTTTTCGATTTATGTTTCGACCAATTTGATGAATTGGAGCCTGCTCAGCACGAACTCCAATCCCACCGGTGCGGTTCAATTCATTGACGCCACGGTGTCGCCGCAAAAATTCTATCGGGCCACCCAGTAATGAATCGCCAACGGCGGCGGGACGGAAAGAACCAGGAGTTTTATCCCGGTGCAAGTGGCCTGCGGAAAATAAAAAAGCGGCTGCTGAAGATCATCTGGTTTTAAAAGTCACGACCGCCGGACTCAATCCCGGCGAACTGGCCGTCAGTGTGAACGTCTCGCTGTTGGTTCCCGCCTGGATGACGGCAATGCAATGACCGTTGAACGCGTTTCTTTGATTCGCACGGTCAGGGTCGTGGTCAGCGGGATTTCCGTTTCCCACACCGAGCAAATGTCCGCCGGAGAGTTGAAACGTCACGCGATTGTTTGCGTTGGCAACGAACCGGCCTTGGTCATCGAGGATGGAAACGGGTACGACAACGGTGTCCTCTCCGTCGGCCTTCAACTTCCGGCGTACGGGAGAAATTTCCAATCGTGCCGGCGCGTCCACGGTTTCCACCGCATCGTCCGCCACCAGCTTGCCATCGGTAAATCCTTTCGCCTCCAGTTTTCCGGGCGCGTAGGGAATCTGCCATTCCAGATGGCCATCTTGCGGCATGGTCCGGATGCCAAAACTTTTGCCGTTCAAACAGACCTCCACCTGTTTGGCGTTGCTGAAGGCGATGACCCGGATTTTCTGCCCTTCCCGGCCCGGCCAGTTCCAGCACACCGGCAGGAGATGCACCATCGGTTTGGTCGTCCACCAGGATTTCAGATAGAAAAATTTGTCCTTGGGAAAACCGCAGTTGTCCAGCAACCCGGTGTTGTTGCTCACGTCGGGCCAGCCGTCGGGATTCGGTTCGCCGCGGTAATCGATGCCCGTCCACGTGTAGGAGCCCGCCATGAACGGGCGCGATGCCACCGGTTGCCAGCCGCCATCGGTCAGATTGTAAGCGCTGGCCAAACCGTTGGTCTTGTCGTCTTCATAATTGCCGCGGGCGGTCTTGTTGTTCGCCGTTTCACTGCCGAACATGGCCTTGTCCGGGTGCGCCTTGTGGATCTCATCGTAGCGGTTGTAGTTGTAATTGACGCCGATGATGTCCTCCACATCCCCAAAACCACGCCCGGGCCAGCCGCCCACCATGGCGCTGGTGATGGGACGCGTGCAGTCATATTTGTGGATCTCGTCCATCATCGCCGAAAAAATGCGCGCGCCCGACCCTTCCATGCCTTTGACCGATTCCTCGTTGCATATGGACCACATGATGACACTCGGATGGTTGCGGTCGCGCAGGATCATATAATCCAGATCCTCGAAATTGGTGTAGGTCGTGTGGGCATTCGCTTTTTTATCGTAGCCGTCGCCCAACTGGCGGTTCTCATCCATCACCAGCATTCCCAGGCGGTCACAGGCATCGATGACCGATTCGTTGGGAACATTGTGCGCCGTGCGCCAGCCGTTGGCACCGGAATTTTTCAACTGCTGCACGCGCCACGGTTGCAGACTGTCCGGCGTGGCGATGCCCACGGCGGGAAAATCCTGATGACAGGCCACGCCTTGGATTTCAATATGTTTGCCGTTGAGGAAAAATCCTTGGTTCGCATCAAAACGGATAGTCCGGATGCCAAAGGTGGTCGTTTTGGAATCAACCGGCCGGCCATCCTTGATGATGGTCGTGTGCAATTCGTAGAGATTGGGCGAATCCGGCGACCACAGTTGCGGATGCGGAATCGTGCAATGTTGAGCCACCTCTTCGCCGCCCTTCGCGCCGATCGAGGCGTTGGAACTTATTTTTGCCGATGGCTTCCCGTCCGGCCCGATGATTTCGGAGACGACCGAAAAATCCGCCGCCTGCCCTGCCCCATTGACCACGGAAGTTTGCAATGAAATGTTCGCCAGTTCATCGGCACCTGCATCGCCGCCGGGTACGTCACTGATGATTTGTGTTCCAAAATCGGCGACGCGCAGCGGCGAACGGACATTGAGAAAAACGTGCCGGTAAATCCCGCCACCTTCGTACCACCAGCCCTCGAAATGGCGCGGGTCCACATGGATCGCGAGCACGTTGTCGCCGCCGAAGTTCGCCGCCATGGAGATGTCCACATTGAATCCAGAATATCCGCTGTGATGCCGCGCCAGAAATTTTCCGTTCAACCAGACCTGGCTGTCGCGAAAGATCCCGTCAAATTGGAGCTCGAGATTTTTTCCCTCGTCGGATTTCGGGATCAAAAAATGTTTACGATACCAGGCGGTGGTCAGCGGCAAATAACCATGGCCGCGATCCTGCGCCGGATCGTAGCTGCCGTCCAAAACATAATCGTGCGGCACATTGACGGCCTGCCACTGGCTGTCATCGTAATCCGGTTGGATGATCTGGTTGGTATCGCCGGCTTCGCCACGGTGAAACCGCCAGTCCGCGTCCAATTTTTGGTGGCACGGCAGATCCGCCGAAGCTGGCCGGAAGGGTGGCGAAGCACAGGAAACGAGAACAGCCGCACCGGCTATTATGACGGCCGCCAATAACAGACGGCGAACGGGATATGTGAATGGCATCAGCAGATTCTCCTTAGAGTTCATTTCTCTCAAATTGGTTACGTGTTAAAACTCAGGCACAATTTATACTTTAGAGAGACGGCTTGCCGGCCAACGAAACCCGGCTTTGCTCCAAATTTTCATTAATATACAATCGAGTTGATTGTATATTATTTTAATTTTAAGTCATTAATAGTTATATTTTAATATAAGAAAAATATTAAAACGCGGCAAATAACGATTGACTTTGTCGTTATTATAGGAAATATTCATCTCGTCGTTCCGCTTTTGGGCGGGACTCCTCTTCCGACCAGACTTCTGGAGGTTTTGTTCCCTGTAAAAAGTATGAATAAAAATAACTCTATGTCTGTGTCCGCGACCGCCGGTCAGCAGCGCAAAAATGCCTTTACGTTGATCGAATTGCTGGTCGTCATAGCCATTATCGCGATTTTGGCGTCAATGCTTTTGCCGGCTCTGAGCAAGGCGAAAAGCAAATCGCAAGCCACCTGCTGCATGAACAACGAGCGGCAGTTGACCCTCGCCTGGTTGATGTATCCGGATGACAACAACAACCAGCTTGTCCAAAACGTCGGGGATGCCCAACCGGCTGTGCTTCCAAACGGAACTCCCGGCTACACGACCAACGGCACCTGGTGCTATGGCAACGTGGCCGCCGTGCCCGATGAGACGAATACGACGTTGTTGACCAGTTCCTTGCTGGGTTCTTACACGAAATCCACCGCCATTTATAAATGTCCTGGAGATCCGGGCAAGCCCGTCGGCACTCCGCGCGTGCGCAGCATTTCCATGAACTGCTTCATGAATGGCGACGGCTCATCGCAAACCACCAGCCGCACCGCTAATTATTATAAAACTTTCCGCAAGACCGGCGACCTGACCCAATCCTCGCAATGGTACGTTTTTTTGGATGAAAAACCCACCAGCGTAAACGACGGCTATTTTGAATGCCTGATGGGCAATGACACGCCTACCACCGTCTATGTCCAGGATGATCCATCGCAGGTCCATGCAGGTTCGTGTGGCTTCGGATATTCGGACGGACACTCGGAATTGCACAAATGGACTTCGGCATCGTTTTTGGCTGCCGCCTATTTCACCGGGAGTTTCAGCCGCGGCACCGCCGAGTACGCTGATGAAACATGGATGCAATCGCACACCACCCCTCAAAAATAAACGCAAGATTGATCCATTGTTCCCGACTGATTTGAACCCCAAATAAATTATTCACACATGAAAAAAACTTTCACCTTCCTTTTTTCACTCGCAACCGTTTCTGCCTTTGCCTTCCCCACCTATGAGCCCTTCACCGAGTATGGCAGCTTGGTGGCCAATAACGGCTCCAACCTCGTTTGCACGCTGAATGGCAACGCCCTGAACCAGGTCACCAGCGGCACTGCGGGCGTGACCAATGTAGCGCCCTATGATGTGCGTCTGGCCCACGCCATCGACTTCAGTTCCGGCGGCTTGGTTGACCCGGCGGGCGAGTCCTGGGCCACGTTGAATTTCGCCGGCACCAACAAGGTCAACCAGGCTCCGAACGGCGTCACTGGCGTCGGATCGGCCACCATCAAGGGTTTGGACGTGGCCATCATCCAAGATACCAACGGCACGATTTTTCCGAATTCCACCGTCTCCAGCCTGCTGCCCTCGACGTTTCCCGGATTTCCGCCCGCTGGAACGGCGATCACAAACTTTATTGAAAGCGCGGCGCAGCCTCTTGTTTACGTCGGTACCAGCGGGCCGGTGGAAAGCCCGCTCATTTGCGGCAACAGCGCCTTGTTGAATCTTTCACAGGATTTCACGCGACCGGCCAGCGGTTCAAAAACCTTGTACATCTCCTATCTGTTGAACGTGGCGCAAAAAGGCCAGTTGGGAGCCGGCAACGACGGTCGTTATCTGGCGTTCATCAGCCAGAGCAATCTGACTGCCGGTGTGAACAGCGCCACGAGTTATAACTATTGGGCCAAGCTGTTCAATAGCTACGGCAAAGCCGGCGGCGGCAGCACAAACCCGTACGTCGCTTATCACGGCCTGGTTCAGGGTGGTTCGGGATATTATATCGGTGCCTGTGATTCATCAGCCGGATTGGATTTCTTGACCGCCCCGGTCTCCTCGACATTCGGGGCGCCCGTTTTCGTCGTGGGCGCATATGTGTTGAACGCCAGCGGTTCCGATACCAACTACCTGTGGGCCAACCCCGCCACGGGCAACCTCGGCGGGCCGACCCCGCCGTCAACTTTGGTCCATGCCTTTACGATGACCAACCCGTTGCCGGATATTGCCGGCATCGCTTTTATTTCGCGGGTTGGCAACCTCTCCGCCGGCGGTGTGGGCACCAACTACATTGCCAATCTGCTCGTTGGGACGACCTGGTCATATGTCACCGGCGGACCTGAATTCACCAACCAGCCCGTCACCGGCACCAACGTCAATCCCGGACAAAGCGTCACCTTGACCGGCACGGCCATCGCCGCCGCCCAAAGCGTGTCCTATCGCTGGCAAAAAATTTCTATTAATGGAACGAATAATCTTTCCGATGGCACCGGCACGGCCGGGGGAACCGGAACCGTTTCCGGCTCCGGCACCTCCACTTTGACCATTGCCGGCATCAGTGCCGGTGACACCGGGGTCTATCAACTCGTCGCCACCGCCAGCAGCACCAGCTATAGCTTGACCAGCAGCCAGACGGCCGTTGGCCTGACCGATCCACAAATCATTTCCAATCCCGCCAATGCCTCCTCGTATTATGGCGGCTCCGCAAGTTTTACCGGGCGGGTCAGCACCGTCAACGCCCCGCTGACTTACCAGTGGTACAAAGGCTCGACGCCGCTTAATAATGGCATCCAACCGGACGGTACGAGCGTGGCCGGAGCCAGCGGCACCACCTCCACCGGAACCGGTTTTACCTTGATCTTGACGCTGAACGGCGTTTCCTACCAGGACATTGGCAACTATACTCTTTACGTCACCAACACTTTGAATCTGGCGGTCGCCACCACCGCCGGGGCGCTTTCGGTCGCCGATCCCTACATCACGGTGCAACCATCCAATCCATCGGTTGCAGCGGGCGGCAATGCCACCTTCACCGTGACGGCGATCGGTTCGCTGGCTCTATCTTATCAATGGTATGAAAATGGAACCGCCCTTTCGGATGGAGGCACAACGGTTGACGGTTCGGCGACGGTCAACGGCTCGCAAACCGCCACGCTGACCCTGGGCGGGGTCAGCGATCCGGACAATGGCAGTTATTACTGCGCCGTAACCGGCAGCGCCAGCGGCCAAATCACGAATTCGTCCGCGGCGATATTGACGGTTCAAGATCCGCTCGTGATCGGAGCCACCCCCATTTCGCGTGTTGAGCGGGTCGGCGATCATCTCGCGTTCACCATCGGGGTTTCAGGCGGCGGATCTTTTCTTCAATGGCTGCAGAATGGCGTCCCCCTGCCCGGCGCGACCAATAGTGCGCTGGTTTTAACCAACATCCAACCCGCCAACGGCGGTAATTACTCGGTCGTCGTGTCCAACCTTCTCACGTTGCCGCAGACCAACTCAGCGACCCTGACCGTAGTGAACAATACCATCCTGCCGCTTTATGCAACCAACATCCTGGTCGCCCGTTTGGGCGACGGCGTGCAGGTTTTGAGCAGCAATATGGGCAATACATTATATCTTGACCAGTACACGCCGAATGGAACTTATGTCAGCACGGTGCAAATTCCGGATGAGGCTACGGGTGCTGCCTATGGCACCGGCAGCAGCGGCAGTGCCGGAACCAGCCCTGCCCTGATTTTTCAGGGCAACGGCACCGATTCGCCGCTGGGTGCGTTGTTGACCGCTTCCGGCGGCAATCAGGAATATGTCGGTTTCGCCGGCTATTGTCTGAGTTATCCGTTTCACGGATCGGATGTCACCGTGGGCGCGACCGCGGGCGCCTATTGGCGCGGCATTGGGTTGATCAACGCCTATGGCATCTATTCCCTGGCTTACACGAACACCGGTTTGTACAGCCAGGGCAATCACACCATCCGCTCGGCGGTCACCCTTGATGGAACAAATTTCTGGACCACCGGACAAGCCAATGGCAACGCCGTCAAATATGCCGGCAGCGCGGTGAGTTCCTATGCCACTGGTAACGGTGTTCCTACCATCACCTCCAGCACCACCGGGCCGGCCCTCGTCCAATTCGTCAACGGGAACCTTTTCTTCTCGGACTTTTTCAACGGCGCACCCGGTATCTATACCAGCGCCGGCGCGCCGGAACCGGCACCCAACACCACCGCACCCTCGTCACAACTTTTCGGCACCGGCAACGGAAGTTATCCGATTGATTTCGCCGTCAGTCCGGATACCAACACCATTTACATCGCCGACGGACTGTCTGGCGTGCAACGTTGGGATTTTAGCGGTGGCAGCTACAATTTGAACTATACCATCCAGATCAATCCGAACACGCTGTATGGTGCCAGCGGTCTGGCCGTGGATTTTAGTGCGGCCAGTGCGTGGGGACCGGGTGTGAATGGCGCAAAAATTTACGCCACCACTTACGGCAATTCCTCGAACAGCCTGGTTTACCTGGTGGACACCGGCGCTTCGTCAACGCCTGCCACCGTGCTGACCGTAGGCGGAAATAACGCTCTGCGCGGCGTTCGTTTTGGTCCGGCCGTGATCCCGCCAAGTTTTTCAAACCAACCTCAACCGGTCGCCGCCGTGTCAGGCTCAACTGCAAAATTATCTGCCGGAGTCGCCGGCAGCGGTCCCTTCACCTATCAATGGTACTTTCAAGCCGGCGGTACCGGCTCATTCACCGCCATTACCGGAGCCACGAACGCAACTTACACTATTGCCGCCGTTGGCAACGGCAATCTCGGAAATTATTATGTGATCGTAACCAGCCCGTCATCAGTTATAGCCCAAAGCCAGACGGTTTCCGTGAGTTTGGCAGTCGCTCCACATTTTATCTCCGAAACATTCTTGAGTGGCGGTGCCGGTTTTCAATTGTATTACACCGGCACGGCCGGCCTGGCTTACTCGATCCACACTACTACAAACCTGTCAATCTTGCGTACCAACTGGTCGCTTTTGACCTCTGGCAATTTGAGCGGCGGGAACGACACTTATATTGATCCGAACGGCGGCGGCAACCCGCAACAATTCTATATCATCACGTCGCCCTGATTATTGACCTTGTTTGATTGCCGGTTTCCGGTATTTCATGGCAAATTGAGTTGGTTCAAAAAAACATGAAGGCCGAAAAATATTTTGGAATTGATGAACACGTTGGTAACACGCCGCTGATCCGTCTGCGGCGTCTGTCCGAACTCACCGGCTGCGAAATTCTCGGCAAGGCCGAGTTCATGAATCCCGGCGGCTCGGTCAAGGATCGTACCGCCCTGGGGATTATTAACGATGCCGAGGCGCGCGGTGTGCTCAAGCCCGGCGGAACCATCGTTGAAGGTTCGGCGGGCAACACCGGAATCGGCCTCACCGTCATTGGCCACGCCCGGGGCTATCGCAGCGTGATTGTGATTCCCGAAACGCAGTCGCAGGAAAAAATTGCCTTGCTGCGCACCCTCGGGGCGGAAGTCATCACCGTCCCGCAAAAGCCTTACAGCGACCCGGGTAACTACAGCCGCGTAGCACAACGGCTCGCGACGGAACGCGGCTGGTTCTGGGCCGATCAATTTGACAATATCGCCAACCGGCAGGTGCATTATCAATCCACCGGCCCGGAAATTTGGGAACAGACCGGCGGCAACATTACCGCGTTCGTCTCGGCGGTCGGCACCGGGGGCACGCTGGCCGGAACGTCTTCATTTTTGAAGGAGAAAAATCCGCAGATAAAAACTGTGTGCGCCGATCCTTTTGGCGCGGCGATGTGGTCCTGGTTCACGCATGGCCACACGGACATCAACGACGGAGATTCCGAGACCGAAGGCATCGGCCAGATGCGTGTCACCAAAAACATCGAAGGTCTCAAGGTGGACCGCGCCTATCGTCTTACCGACCAGGAAGCGGTAACGATTATCTTCCAATTGGTTCGCGAGGAAGGGATCTTTCTCGGTCTGTCATCCGGCATCAATCTCGCCGGGGCCGTACGTTTCGCCCGGGAGACCGGCCCGGGACAGATTATTGTCACCTTGCTCTGCGATTCCGGGCACAAATATCAATCCAAACTCTTCAATCCGCAATGGCTGGCCGAGCATCAATTAACCACCTTGTTACCGCTGAGCACGCTTCTTCCAACAACACCGGGCTGACCTGTATTACCAATTGCCGAATGATGTTCATCACCGTAAAGAAATTCCTGCCGCCGCTTTCAATGCGCGCCGCCCTGGTTTTGCTTGGAACTTTTTCATCGCTGTGCGCGGCAGACGTACCCGACACCAACCAGCCGCCTGAAGTCTGGAAAGACGCATCACAATCGGTCGATGCGCGCGTCCACGATCTCGTGAGCCGGATGACGCTCGAGGAAAAAGCGTCGCAAATCCAGGCCAATCCCCCGGCGATCCCACGGCTGGGCATCCCCGCCTACAGTCATCGCAACGAATGTTTGCACGGCGTCGGCGACGCCGGGGTCGCCACGGTTTTTCCGCAGGCCATCGGCATGGCGGCAACGTGGGACATTCCGCTGATTCACCGCGAAGCCGATGTGATCGCCACCGAAGGCCGCGCCAAACACAACGATTACGTCACCAAACACGACGGCAACACCGACGAGCACTTCGGCCTGAATTTCTATTCACCGAACATCAACATCTTCCGCGACCCGCGCTGGGGCCGCGGACAGGAGACTTACGGCGAAGACCCGTTCCTCACGGCACAAATGGGCGTCGCTTTCGTCCGCGGTTTGCAAGGCGATGATCCTAAATACATCAAGGCGCTCGCCTGCGCCAAACACTTTGCCGTCCACAGCGGACCCGAAAGCAAGCGGCACCGTTTCGACGCGCAACCGCCGGAGCGCGATCTTTACGAGACCTACCTGCCCGCATTCGAGGCGTTGGTTCGCGAAGGGCACGTCGGTTCCGCGATGGGCGCCTACAGTTCGCTCGACGGCACACCCTGCTGCGCGAATGAATTTCTCCTGACCGCCCTGCTCCGCCAACAATGGGGTTTTGACGGCGTGGTTTTTTCCGACGGCGGCGCGATCGGCGACATCTGGGCGGAACATAAATTCACCACCACGCCCGAGGAAGCCGCTGCCGCCGCGGTCAAGGCCGGATGCGACGTTTCCTCCGGAGCCATGGGACAAGCCTCGAACAAGTCCGGACACGCCAACGAAGGAATCAAGGGCGGTGCGGCTTTTTCCGTCCTGCCCGCCGCTGTGGCGCAGGGATTGGTTTCGGAGCCGGACGTGGACACCGCTGTCGCCCGCGAGCTGACCATGCGCTTCCGGCTGGGCCTGTTCGATCCTCCGGCGCTGGTGCCGTGGTCAAACATCGGCATCGACCAGAACGACACGCCCGAACATCAGGCGCTCGCGCTCAAGGTTGCCGAGGAATCCATCGTACTGTTGAAAAATAAAAACCTGCTGCCGCTCGATCGCGCAAAAATCAAACGCATCGCCGTCATCGGCCCCAATGCGAACACGACGAACATGCTTTACGGGAATTACAGCGGCAAGTCTTCGCAGCCGGTGACAATTCTGGAAGGCATCAAACAGGTTGCCGGCCCGGGCACCGCTGTGACGTATGCCGCCGGCTGCCCGCTGGCGTTGAGAAAAGACGGCACGAACAAACTCTCGCCGGAAAAGGTCGCCGCCGTGGTCGCGACCGCAAAGGCTGCGGACGTGATCATCTTTGTGGGCGGACTGGACGCCACGCTGGAAAAGGAGGAAGGCAGCCCGCGCCAGGATGTCTTTGAAGGGTTCAAACAGGGCGACCGGACGCGGATCGAACTGCCTTCGCCGCAGGAAGAATTGCTCCAGGCGCTGGCCGCCACGGGCAAGGCGGTAGTTTTTGTGGATTGCAGCGGCAGCGCCATCGCCATGCCGTGGGAAGAAAAAAAACTGCCGGCGATCATCCAAGCCTGGTACCCCGGCGAGCAAGGGGGACGCGCCGTGGCGGAAGTATTATTCGGCGACGTGAATCCGGCCGGACGCCTGCCGGTGACTTTTTATCGTGCGACGGATGACCTGCCGAATTTTGAAGATTACTCCATGACCAACCGGACATATCGTTATTTTAGCGGCAAGCCGTTGTTCGCCTTCGGGCACGGCTTGAGTTACACCAAATTCGATTATTCCGGGGCAATGGTAAATGCAAAGAGTTTCCATGCCGACGACACGATCAAGCTTTCGTTCACCTTGAAAAATTCCGGCAAGCTGGATGGCGATGAAGTGGCGCAGGTTTATTTCCGCCATGTCCGGTCTGCGATGTCGCAACCAAAACTGGAATTGTGCGGGTTCACGCGGGTTCACCTGAGCCGGGGACAAGCCGCGACGGTCACGATCGATGTTCCGGCCAGCCGGTTCCGGAACTGGAATACGACGGACAAGAAATATGTTGTCGAGCCGGGGGATTATGAATTGCTCATCGGTGCCGCCTCCGATGACATGCGCTTACGTGTGCGGACAAAAATCACGGGAACATTGTAAAAGTCGTCCGCTAACCGGGAGCAAAGGCACAAAAAATCAGCCAATATGATTTCCCTCGGAGAGTTTGCTCTTTTCCGCAATCGCCTCGGAGAAGATGGCCAGCATCTGGGCGCGTGACAGCGATCCCACCAGCCGTTTTTCCGACGGCGTGTTGACGACCGGAATATTGCGCAGTTCGCTTTCCAACACCAACGGCAGCGCATCCAGCAGTCGCTGGCCGGGGGTCAGGCATCTCGGCGGCGGCCGCATCAGGTCGAGGGCAATGACGCCGGCCAGGTTTTCGTTGTCGTGCAAATACTCCTTCAAGTCATGCAGTGCAACGACGCCGATGAGCCGCTGCTGGTTGTCCACGATGGGCACAAAATTATTCGTACTGGACAAAAAGCGGTCGGCAATTTCACGGAGGGAAACCGTTTCGCGCAGCGGCGGCACCGGCGGCTGCATCATGTCGCCGACGGTTTGTTCCATCGCCGCGCCGGCCCGTTCGTTTTCACGCCGCAGCGACAATCCTTTCAACCGCATGTGCTCGGTATAGACCGATTCATCGTGCAACTGCCGCGCGACCAGCACGGCCACCACGCAGGCCAGCATCAGCGCCGGCATGAGCGAATAATCGAGTGAAATTTCAAACGCCATGATCATCGCCAGCAACGGCGATTTGGTAGTGCCCGCCAGCGTCGCGCCCATGCCCACAAGCGCAAACGCGCCGGTCGGCACACCGGTGGCGCAGCCAAAATGATGCAGCGTCATGCCGAAGAGCGCTCCCGCATCCGCCCCCAGAAACATTGTGGGCGTGAATACGCCGCCGACCGTCCCGGCACCGATGGCGATGGCCGTGGCCAGCAGCTTGGCAAAAAAAAGACCGCCCAATTGCGTGAATCCATTGAAGTCGGCCTTGTAACCGCCGAGCAAAATGGAATTGGTCACGAAATAGCCGTTGCCACACACACCGGGAAAACCTGCGGCCGCCACGATGCCCACCGCCAATCCGGCCAGCGTCAACCGGGCATAGATCGGGAGCTTGACCAGGTTGAAACTTTCCTTGGCCACGCTGAGAAATTTCAGGAACAGCCCGCTGACGCCGCCACACAGTATCCCCATGATGATGAACCATGGCAGTTGCGCCGGGGCCGTCGGCGGAAACGAGGGCACATGATACCAGGGCTCGATTCCAAAAAAACTGCGCGACACCATCGTGGCCACCACCGACGCGCAGACGAGCGGCGCGAAAAGATTCATGGAAAAATTGCCCAGAACGATGAGCGAGGCGAACACCGCTCCGGCGATGGGCGCATTGTAAGCCGCTGAAATACCCGCCGCCGCACCGCAGCCGACCAGCAGCCGCAACCGATACGGCGGCCATTTGGCAAGCTGACCCAGTTTGGAGGCGAGCGTTGCGGATAATTGCGTGATACCGCCTTCACGGCCGACCGATGCGCCGGTGGCAATGCTTACCAACGCCGAGGCGGTTTTTACCGATTCCGTACGAAAGGGCAGTCGTCCATCCCCCGCCACCACAACTTCGAGCAAGTCGCTCGAACCTTGCGGCCCAACGAGCCGGAAACCCCAGTACAAAATCAACCCGGCGGCCAATCCGCCCAGGGTGGGCACGGCCAGCCGCTGCCACGGGGCGAATATCTCGGCGGCCTGAACCGGATCAAGCGGTTGCGGCATAAAAATCCGCTGGACGGTTTCGCCCGCATAGAAAAAAAACAGGTTCACCGAACCGCCGATGACACCGACCAGGGCGGCGAGCAGGAGATGCAAGCCTTCCTCCTTGAAAACGATGTAATCTCGCCAACGCAAGGCGGATTGCCAGCGGTGACTCAAAAACTTCTGTAACCGGGTCAAAAATGAAATATGATTTCGCGGCTCCACTTCAAAAATTTAGCGCAGTAAATATGTTTTGACGAGCCGTGTCCATCCATCAGTGGAACCGGCCGGTTTGTATTTGCAAATATTCGCAGTTTGCGCGAAGATAAAACCCAACCCTTGGTCCGGGCAAAATCAGAGATGAACCTGCCGGTAAAAATGATTGCCTCCGTCCTGGCGTGCTGCCTTTTCGTCATCGGCAGCCAGGCGACAACCGTCATCACGAATAATTTCGGTCTCTCACCTGCAGACACGAGCCTGGAAGGCGGCGACCTCGTCATCAGCAACTGCACCGTCACGATGGATGGCGCGCATTCTTTCAACAGCCTGATCCTCGGCACCGGCGGCACGCTCACCTGCACCGCCAACCCCAGCGGCTCCGCCACGCTCTCCGGCACGGCTACCAACGAACAACTCGTGCTGTCCGGCACCAATCCTTCAACGCTTTTTTACTCCTACGTTTCCGGCAGCGTCACGCTTACCGACAGCAACCAGGATCTGTTCACCAACGGGGCTGATTTCGTTCAAACCACGCTCGGCAATCAGACACAAATCGCCCGCACGACCAATTCCACGATTCCCGACGGCGCGACGGTTCTCGCGACTTACACCTGGAGTGTCGGGTTCAACACCGGCCTGAATATTTCTTTGACCAACGGCCTCAACGTCGCCGCCGGCGGCAGCATCAATTTGAATGGCGGCGGCTACGGCGGCAATAATGGCTCCGGTCACGGCAACACTTCCCTCGTCCCGCCGGCCGACGGTTCCGGCGGCGGACACGGCGGATCCGGCGGCATGAGCATTAGCAACGCCCCGGGCGGAAGTGGTTACGGCTCGTTGTATCAACCCGTGACCCTGGGCGGCGCCGGCGGCATCAGCTACGCAGGCAACGGCGGATCCGGCGGTGGCCGGATCCAGATCATTGCCGGGGGCGGCGTAAACATTGACGGCATGATTTCAGCGAATGGCTTCACCGGAACCAACTCGCGTTCCGGCGGCGGTGCGGGCGGCAGCATCTGGATTGTGGCATCGAATACTTTTTCGGGTGCGGGCAACGTCGCGGCCAATGGCGGCGCAGGCGAACCCACGCGCGGCGGCAGCGGCGGCGGCGGCCGGATTTCGATCCAGTGCGGTACCAATATTTATTCCGGCAGTATTGCCGCTTACGGCGGGAGCGGTGGAAAGAGCGGCGGCGGCGCGGGAACGGTTTTCATCCAAACGAACGGCCAGACCGGCCAGCTCACGCTCGATAATGGCGGTCACACTGGCACCAATTCCGTGGTCAACCTTTCAACGCTCGCCGATGTCCTGGTGCAAAATAGCGCGTGGCTCACACCGAGCAGTTCAACTTTTCAGCCGCGAAACCTTGTCATCGGCACGAATGGAATTTTGGCGATGTCCTCCCCGACGGCGCTGGCTTTGAACGTCGCCGGCAACTTCACCATCCAGTCCGGCGGCGCGCTGCTGGCCGACACCAATGGCAATGCTCCCAACTCCGGTGCTTTCAACAGCGCCGGAGGCATGTATTCCGGCAGCTCCAGCACCTATTGCGGCGGCGGCGGCCACGGCGGATATGGCGGCGCGAGCAGTCAGGCAGCCGTTGGGGTCGCCTACGACAGCGCGACTGCACCGACCGGATTTGGCGGCGGCGGCGGCGGAATGTACGCGCCCACCCTGGGCGGTGCCGGCGGCGGGGCATTGCAAATTTCCGTCAACGGCACGTTGCAGGTGGATGGAAAAATTTCCGCGAACGGCGGCAATGGTACCGGCACTGGCGGCGGCGGCGGCGCGGGCGGCAGCATTTACATCCAGAACTGCAACCTGCTGGCCGGCGCCGGCAGCATCGGCGCGAACGGCGGCAACGGCGTTCCCCTGCTCGGCGGCGGCGGCGGCGGCGGGTGCATCGCAGCGTATTTCAACACCAACATTTTCACCGGAACTTTTTCCGCCAGCGGCGGCAGCGGTACGAACTACGGCGGTGCCGGAACCATTTATTTCAAAACCAACAGCGCAGCCAACGGACAACTGGTCATGGACAACGGTGGAAAACCCGGCGCATTCACCACCTTGCCCCAATCCAGCAGCATCGACCTCACCCTCCGCAACGGTGCATACTGCTTTCTGCCCTTCAGCACGAGCTTCGGAAATCTCACCGTGGGTTCCAACTCGACTTTGTGCCTCAGCAACACCTCCGTCAGCCAGACCACTTTGACTGCCGCTTCCATCAATGTACAACCCGGCGGACTCATCACCTGCGACCAGGCTGGTTACAACCCCGGCAGCGGCAACGGCCCTGGAAACAGCGGTAGTGCCGGGGCGCCGTACTACCCGTGCAGCGGTGCTGGCCACGGCGGGTATGGTGGCATTACGACAAATTATACGGGCAATGGTTACGGAAACGGCGGATTCGCTTATGATTCGCAATCCGGCCCATCGCAGGCCGGCAGCGGAGGGGGAAGCTTTTCGCCTTACTCAACAGGCGGACGCGGTGGCGGTGCACTGAAATTATCCGTACAGGGCAATGTGCAAATTGATGGAACAATTTCCGCCAACGCCGGCAACGGTACCGGCATCGGCGGGGGCGGCGGTTCCGGCGGCAGCATTTACATTGGCAGCGCCACCCTTGCCGGCGCTGGCAGCCTCAGTGCCAACGGCGGGAATGGCGCCAGTAGCCAGGCTGGCGGCGGCGCCGGCGGAATCATTTACGTAAGTTTCAATTCCAGTTCCTTCTCCGGCAACGTGACGGCGTACGGCGGCGCGGGCTTTGGCAATGGCGGTGCAGGGACGGTTTATTTTCAAACCAATAGCGGCCAGTCATTGTTCATCGTGGACAACGGTGGACGGCACGGCAGCACGAATACCCCGGTCAACAACTACGGCAACAACTGGTTCATCCGCAACGGTGCTACTGTGCAACCAACCAGTCCCAACTTCACGCTGAATAGCCTTATAATTGGCACAAATTCCACGCTTTCTCCCTACTTCGGCGGCACCCTCAACCTCACGGTCAACGGCAACGTCACAATCCAGCCGGGCGGCGCAATCCTGACCGACAATGGCGGCGGCTCCCCGAATAACGGAGCCGGTCATGGTTCCGGCTACGCTGTTTCACCATATTATCCGGGTGGTGGCGGCGGGCACGGCGGCTACGGCGGCATGGGTGCCACTAATCTGGGATTCGGGGGCGTCACCTACGATTCCACCGCCTCGCCCAGCCTGAGCGGCAGCGGCGGCGGCAGCTACAACACCTCCTCCTCCCCCGGCGGCAGTGGCGGGGGCTACGTGCGGCTGAATGTGAACGGAAATCTACAGCTTGATGGCGGCATCAGCGCCAACGGCGGCAACGGCGCGGTTGGCGGCGGCGGCGGCAGTGGCGGCACCATTTATGTTTCCGTGAACGGCAATTACGCGTTCAGAGGTGCCGGCAGCATCAGCGCCAATGGCGGCAATGGCGGTCCTTACGGCGGCGGCGGCGGCGGCGGACGCATCGCCGTTTATTACACCAGCAATTTCGTCGAGCATAGCACCTTCAACGGGCCGGTCACCGCCTATGGCGGAATTGGCGTCAACAATGGCGGGGCGGGAACGATCTACACCCAAAATAATTCCCAACAGCCGCCGCAACTGATCCTGGATAACAACAACAACGCCGGCACCAATACTGTTTTTGACAATGTGTATTGCGCAGCGGTGATACAAAACAAAGCCGTCGGATTCATCCCTCAATCAGGCTGGTCCGTCAGTTCAATCACGATCCGCACCAACAGCGCATTGGTTGGCGTACCCCTGACTCAGTCCACGGTAAGCGTGACGGCAAACAATATCACCAATGATGCCGGCGGCATGCTCTCGCTGGATGCCGGCGGTTATGGTTCATCATCCGGCGCGGGTTATGCGCAATTCGGAGCCGTGATCCGTGGTGGTGGCGGGCATGGCGGATATGGCGGAGGAAATAACAGTGGCTATGGAGGCGCTTATGATTCCATCACTTCACCGGGCACGCCCGGCAGCGGCGGCGCGGGCGCATCCTACCTCAACGGTGGCGCCGGTGGCGGCGCGCTTCGTCTGAATGTCATCGGTACATTTGTATTGAACGGAAGGCTTTCCGCCAATGGCGGCAACGGCGACCCTGGTGGCGGGGGCGGCAGCGGTGGCACCCTATACGTGGGTGTGAACCGCCTTATGGGCAATGGCCTCATTTCCGCCAACGGCGGTTCTGGCACCGATAATCCGACCGGCGGGGGCGCGGGCGGACGCATCGCCGTGGTCGCGAACAACAGCACCTTCACCGGACAAATGTCTGCGACCGGCGGTGGCGGCACCTATCCCGGCGGCGCGGGCACAATCTACAAGAATTTTGCCGGCTACCAGACTTTGACCATCGACAATGGCGGTATCGCCGGCACCAACACACCGCTCACCAGCGCTTTTTCACTTCCGTCCACCACGTTCGATTTGAACATCGCCAACCAGGCCATTGTCGCCGCTGCGTCGCCGCTGCCGTTGCTCAACAATCTTAATCTCAATGCCGGCAGCACGCTCACCGGCACGGCCGGCGGAGTTTTTATTTCCGTGCGGACCAACGCGAACCTCCTCGGCAACATCATCCTCGATAATCGCGGTTACACGCAGGGCAACGGCCCCGGTTTCGGAACCAATTTGAACCAGAATGGCGCGGGCGGTGGTTATGGCGGCGCGGGTGGAAATTCCGCCAGTGGCGCGTCCGGTGGCGGCACCAACGGCTCGCCCACACAACCGGCCGATTTTGGCAGCGGCGGCGGCTACGGCGCGAACACGATCGTCGGCGGCTCCGAAGGCGGCGGCGCCATTCGCTTGAGCATCGGCGGCAATCTCAATCTGGGCGGCAACGTCAGCGCCAATGGCGATTACGGCTGGCAGGACAATTCCGGCGGCGGCGCGGGCGGCAGCATCTGGATCGCGGCCAACTCGATCACCGGCACGGGGAATCTTTCCGTCGCCGGCGGCAACGGCGATCTCTGGAACGGCGGCGGCGGCGGCGGCGGACGCATCGCGATCTATTCACCCACCAATCTTTTCACCGGCACAACGAATGCCGGCGGCGGAATCGGATTTGCCAGCGGCCAAAGTGGAACGATTTTGTTTTCCGGCTCGCTCCTGAATTTTTCCGTCGCGTCCATGTCGCCCTCAAATACGGTGAACAGTACCGTCAGCTACGTTGACTTTACGTTCAGCGATGCGGTCGATCCGGCATCCGTTTCCGACAGCGCGTTTACGCTCACGACACCGACGGGAACCGTTGACCCGTCCAACTTCACCGCAGCCGCAACGAGTACGACTTCCGTACGCCTGAGTTTCCCCCTGCAAAACGCCCTGGGAACCTATACGCTCACCGCCACAGCGCCGCTCGCGAACCTGCTGGAACAGCCGCTGCAAAATTTCTCCGGCACGTTCAGCATTTCCATCCCGACTGTTTCCGGCAATGTCAGCGACACTAACGGCGCACCTGTCGCCAGCGTCTCGTTACAGCCCGATGGCGGCCTGCCCGCGACCCTGACCGACTCGAATGGAAATTATTCCATCCCCGTGCCGCCCGGCTGGACCGGCGGCATCACCCCGTCATTGGGACAATTATTTTTCGTTCCCGGCACGCTCGGCCTGACCAATGTCATCGCGTCGCTTACGAACCAGAATTTTATCGCCTATCAAAGTTTGTCGCCCGCGCTGGCCAGCGGATTCGATGGCACGAACGTCACGCT
>DATHOG010000153.1:0-2360 GCA_035485115.1 Candidatus Sulfotelmatobacter sp.
CATCCGCCGATCTCCGAAAAGGTTCCGGCGGGAAAATTGCGGGGCTGGTATCAATCGCTTTTGGACACGCTGGCGGGGCCGCTGCTGATCTACAACATGCCGCCGACGACGGGGATCTCCATTCCGCTCGACGCGGTGGAAAAATTGCTCGGCCATCCGAAACTCGCCGGCATCAAGGATTCGGAAAACAATCCGCAGCGGCTGGAGGAGACGATGAAGCGTTTTGGCGGCAAAAAAGATTTTGCCGTGTTCGTCGGCGTGGGTGCGCTGATGGAAAAGGGATTGAAACTCGGCGCGGACGGCATCGTGCCAAGCGTTGGCAACCTGATTCCCGAGACGTGCCATCAACTTTGCGCCGCCGCCGAAAAATTGGACTGGGGGGCGGTGGAGAACATTTATTCACGGATGAGCGCGGTGTCGTCGCTTTACCAAAAAGGCCGCACCTTGAACGAGTCCCTGGCCGCGCTCAAGGCGGCGGCGAGCTGCCGGGGTTTGTGTTCGCCGCAGGTGCTGCCGCCGTTGCGAAAAGTCTCGGACACGGAGCTTGAAAAAATCCGCGCCCAGATGACCGAGCTTCACCTGCTCAACGGAAAATGAAGACCGCGCGGCCAGTTCTCGGTCTTACCATGGGCGATCCGGCGGGCATCGGACCGGAAATCTGTCTCCGCGCGCTGGACGACCCGCGCGTCCTGAAAATGTGTGTGCCAGTTTTGTTCGGCGATGCCGGAGTTGTGGACCGGGTGAAGAAAAGCATTCCGCAATTGGGGCGCCTGCGAACCGTCCGCCAGATGGGAATCACGGAATGGAATGAAACCGGACGAATCACCGGGCCGGTCATCGTGGACTGCGGCGCGATGGCGGCGGACAAGGTCAAACCAGGCAGAGTATCCGCAGCGTGCGGCCGTGCCGGATATATTTATATCGAAAAGGCGATCGAAGCCGCGCTGGGCAAAAAAATTTCCGGCGTGGTCACCGCGCCGATCCACAAGGAATCGTTGAACCTGTCCGGCGTGAAGCATCCCGGGCACACGGAAATTTTCACCGCGCTCACCGGCGCCAAGCGCAGCTGCATGATGCTGCACTCGGACATAATCACGGTCAGCATGGTCACGACCCACATCGGCTATTTCGAAGTGCCGAAAAAACTGTCGGTCGAGCGCGTGCTGAACGTCATCGAACTCACGGCGGCGACGATGAAACAGATTTTGCGCCGGGAACCGCGCATCGGTGTCTGCGGTTTGAACCCGCATGCGGGAGAACACGGACTATTTGGACAACATGAGGAAGAAAAATATGTGGAGCCGGCGGTAAGGCTGGCGCGAAAGAAAAAGATCAACGCGACCGGCCCGCTCGTGCCGGACGCGGCATTCACGACCAGCCAGCGCAAAAAATACGACGCGATTGTCTGCCTGTACCACGACCAGGGGCACATCCCGTTCAAGATGCTGGCATTTGATACCGGTGTGAACGTGACGCTGGGCCTGCCGATTGTGCGCACGTCAGTGGATCACGGCACCGCGTTCGATATCGCGTGGCAGGGCAAGGCGGATGCGACCAGTTTATTTTCCGCGATCGGGGTGGCAGTGCGGCTGGCAAGAGGCAGATAGAGGCAACATAAAATTATGATCGGTGTCATAGCAGATGATTTGACCGGCGCAGCGGAGCTGGCTGCGATCGGCTGGCGCCACGGTTTCCGTGCGGAGGTCGTCCGCAGCGGGCTTCCGTCCGGCACGGCAGAACTGGTCTGCGTGGACACGGACTCGCGCGCGAGCGAACCGACGGAGGCGGCGAAGCGGGCGGCAGCGGCGGCAAAATTGCTTCGCGCCGCGGGTGCGAAATGGATCTATAAAAAGGTGGATTCGGTTTTGCGCGGGAATGTCACGGCGGAGGTCGAGGCAGTGATGAAGCAGTTGAAACTGGAACGGGCGTTGTTGCTGCCGGCGAATCCGTCGCTCGGGCGCGTCATCCGGCACGGCGAATATTTTCTGCGCGGACGTCCGCTGCACAAGACGGAGTTCGGGCATGACCCGCATTTTCCCCGTCGTTCATCAAAGGTGTTGCAATTGGTGAAGGTGCCGGAGAGTTTTGCGATGCGGGTGGCGAACGGCGACCGGACGCTGACCGACGGCACCATTGTGGTCGGTGATGTGGAATCCACGCTGGATCTGCAGGACTGGACGGCGAACTGCAATGACCAAATGCTGCCGGCCGGGGGCGCGGAATTTTTCAACGCCTTGCTGGCGGTGACGAATGACGGCCACAAAGAGTCCGTTGCCAACGGAATTCCTGCGCCTTCGGGAAAGGAATTTTTCATCACCGGCACTTCCACTCAGGCGTCGCGAAAATTTGTCGCGGCAGCC
>DATHOG010000154.1:0-44185 GCA_035485115.1 Candidatus Sulfotelmatobacter sp.
AGCTTCGGCCCGGGAGTGTACGTGCATTTTCTTGTAGACACTCTTGAGATAGCTTTGGATGGTTTCCAAGGTCAGGGACAATTTGCCGGCGATTTCCTTGTTGGAATAACCCTTGGCCAGCAACGCCAGCAATTCGGTTTCCCGCGGGGACAAACGGACCATTTCGCCGCGCATTTTCGCCCGTTTCCGGAAATAATCCGTGACGTGGCGGGCGATGCTGCTGGTCATCGGTACGCCGCCGTGCAACAGCTCCCGGAGCGCTTCGCGCAACTTCGCCGGCTTGGTCTGCTTCAGCAAATAGCCGTCCGCGCCGGCTTCCAGCGCCGGGAAAACCATCTCCTCGTCATCGGAAGCGGTCAGGATGAGAATACGGGCGTTCGGCAGCATGGCCTTAAGCCGTGCAGTGCATTCTATCCCTGACATGCGCGGGAGAAAAATGTCCATCAACACGACGTCGGGTTGCGCGGGCGGGATTTGTTCGAGCGCCTCTTCGCCCGAAGCGCATACGCACACGCACTTTAACTCGGTGAACGTTTTCAGCAACTGGATCAAACTCTCCCGGGTTTCCCGCTGGTCTTCGACCAGTGCGATTTTTTTGCAGGCCAAGGCCGGAGCGGTCGCCGGTGACCGGATGGTGGCAGGTTGATTCATGACAGGGGCTTTCGCCACGCCGGAGTGTCCCCCGGGGCGGCTACGTCGGTTACCGGGGATGAAGCCATCGTTCCACCCGCCGCTCCGGCTTCGGCAACGTCGGCGGGTTGCGTGGAATGAGCCGGCGGCATTGGAATGGTGGTGGATGGCGCGCGTTTCCAAAACCGCAGGTGCTGGCCGCTGGCTCGTGCCCGTGACACCGCATATTCAACCCGGCAGCCGGCGCCCGGCTGGCTGATGATACGACAAACGCCGCCGGCTTCTGCGGCGCGCGCCATCATGTTGGAGAGGCCGTTCCGCTGCCGCTCCGCCAATGCCGGGTCGAATCCATGGCCGTTGTCTTCGATGGCCACCACCATTTGCTGGTCCCGCCAGCGTATCTGCAACAACACTTCGCTGGCTCCGGAATGCCGCACCACATTGTTCAACGCCTCCTTGACGCCGAGAAATAAATTCCGCCGGACACCCAGGTCACACGGGAGATCGGGCATCTCTTCCACCACGTCAAAGCGGCAGCGAATGGCAGTCGCTTCGAGAAACATTTCGGCGTATTTACACAGGTAGGAGGTGAAATCGCGGAAGGTGTCGCGTTGCGAATTGACCATCCAGATGATTTCGTTCATGGCGCCTGAAAGGCTGCGGGCTTTCTCGCACACCTTGCCGACTTGCCGGTGCGCTTCCGACCCCTCCGCGAGTTCGCTCTGGGCCACTTCGCCAAACAGCACCAGTTGCGTCAATCCAGCGGTCAGATCATCGTGAATGTCGCGGGCGATCCTGGCCCGTTCCCGGCGGACGACCTGCTGCGCCTGGGAATAAACCGCCACCTTGCCGAGCAGCCAGAGACAAAGCGCGGTCAAAGTGCCGCAGATCGAAAATATCAAGGTGCGAAACCAGGTGGTTTGCCAAATTGTCACTACAATCGGCTGGATGGGGGCGATGTGAAAAATATGCAGTGCCTGGCCGCCTGTCCAATCGCCGAATTTCGCCTCGATCACGGCCGCCGGCCACTGGGGATCCGCACTGCGCCTTGTGATCCATTTATTGTCCTCATTCGGCACAATCTTCCAACCCGCATCCGTTTTCACTTCGATGCTTCGTCCATCCTGCATTTTGATGCGCAGACCGGCCACCAGGCCGGCTCGCAAATATTCATTGTAGCATTCCACCGCCAGGATATGCGCGCCCGGAGCGAGAATCTGTGTCAGATCATATTGCGTGAGATGTTCCCACCGGTTCCCTTGTCCAATGTCCCGGCCGTCGAAATAGAGACGATAGGCGTCATCCGCCGTGACGGTCAGCCGGGCCTCCACCACGGTGGCGTCCGTCGGGATGTCAATTCGCCTCCAAAACCGGCATGTCTGCTGGTCATGGGTTTTCGCCGCCCATATCCAATTGCCCAGGCCATACTCCTGACCCAGATACGACCTCTCGGATAAATTAGTCGTGTTCGACGCAGTTGCACTTTCAACGGAAGCAAAAATGGAGACTGAACAGGCTGAAAATAATCCCAGGACAACCGCCAATTCACGCCGCGTCACGAGCCGGGGAAAAAATGCCGCGCCCCGCCGCCATCGTGTGAAGCAGTCTTTGAACCCCGCCTGACCCACGCGCATGGTATAACAAAGGCGCATCAACGTAGATAAGATTTTCAACTTTAAACCAAGCTCCCGGCATTATCACGGTAAAAAGGTGCGTTCATCAGGGTCGTAGCAGTATGCTTGACGCTCCATTCAAGACCAATACCCCTGTTCTGGGGTAATGACAACCGGAAGGCTCCGTGAAATGCTCAAAGCCTCCAAGCCCTGATGAATTCATCCACCTTATCCTTTTCATTTCTTTACGCAAATGAAGGCATTCACGGAGCGGCGGCCTTTCAGACTTGATAATTTTGAGAATACTTCGGCAATACGATGCATTCTCAAATAAAAACACCTCAAACAAAAAACTAAAGGAATAAAATGATAAAATTAATCTTGTTTAAAGGATCAACCCTGGCTGCGCTCGGCATGGCCGTTGTCCTCCTTGCCCCTGCGCTTGCGAATGCCTCAACGAGCGGGCTCCATGGCGGTAACTGGGCCGATCAGGGCGATAACTTCCAGACCGGCGTTATTTATCCCACCGGAATTACCTCCACCACCACGACCACGCAAGCCGCCGTCATGGCGGATATCATTGCCAGCGACGATGCGAGTGTGGGCATTAACCTGGTCCGCATCGGCATCAATCCGGCAACTATCTCCGACAATTGGTCGGTATTCCAGGCTTACGTCAACGAACTGGTTGCCGACGGAATGAATGTGGACCTCGGCTTCTGGACTACTTCCAGTTCGGTCGGAACCATCACCAACGAGAGTGCCTGGCAGTCCATGTGGGAAACCGTGGATGGCGTCTATCACGCGAATAATTCGGTCTATTATGAGCCGATCAACGAACCGCACGGCTACGCCTCCGAATCCGCGCTGTCAAGCGCTGTGTATCAGCCCTTTCTGGGCTTTGTCAGCAAGAGCCAGAATCACATTATCGTGGATGGCGAGAATACCGCCGATGCCGTTATAAACGTGGGCGGCGACCCCAATTTGACCGGTTGCCTGCTGGGACTCCACATCTATCCAACGTGGGGGCCCAAAACCAACACTGAGTCAGGTTGGGAAAACTATTTAGCCTCCCGCATCGGTTCTTATGCCAGCCGCACGCTCATGACCGAAATGGGCGCGCCGGCGACTTCCGGGTTGAACTACGGCGCATCTTCCAGTGACGTGAACGTCTGTTTCATCCGTGGCATATGCACCGAGGTGCGCACCTTGGGAATGGGCTTCGTCTATTGGCCTTCCCACCGGGCGGATGACGGCTACCGGCTGTTTGACTGCCTCGGCGGCGATGTCACCAATCCTTCGTTGATAAAGGAGCTGGAATATGGTTGGAACGTGGCCACTTACAAAGCCGCGCCTGTGGCTCCTTGCGCGGCCACCACCGCTGACGGCCATGTGGAACTCTTTGCCATCGGCGCCACCAACAACTGCCTTTATACCGATTACCAGTTGACCCCCGGCGGTTCCTGGTCTGGCTGGGTGAGAATGGAAACTACCATCAGCTTTGCAGAAGAGGCCGTCCCGGTTGTCGGCACCAACTCGGATGGCCGTTTGGAAGTCTTCATCGTTGGTACCGATGGCTATCTCTACCATATTTGGCAAAATACACCCGGCAGTAGCACCTCGACCAATTGGTCCAGTGTCACAAAATTGACTACTTCGGCCTTTATGCGGCCGACCGCTCATCTTGGTATCGGCACTTGGGCCAACGGCTGTCTGGATGTCTTCGCCATCGGCACCGGCGGAAATCTCATGCACATTAACCAGCTGGCCACCGGCGGCTGGAGCAGCTTTACCAGCCTTGGTGGCGCAACCTTTGCACAGGATACCGATATCGGTGTCAACAACGAGTTGGACGGTCGCGAAGAGGTCATCCTGATCGGCACCGGTGGCAATTTATGCCAGAACTACCAGACGGCGGCTAACAGCACCAGTTGGAATGGCTGGGTTAACCTTGGCAATTCCTTGTCTCCCGCCGCCCATACCGCTCTGGGGCGCAATTCGGATGGACGGTTGGAAATCTTCAGCATCGGCACCGGTGGCAACGCCTGTCACGCTTGGGAGAATACGGCCAACACTCCCGGCTCCTGGGCCGCCATGGCCAGCCTGGGTGGAACCTGGAACACCGACGCCAAAGTCAGCGTCGCGACCGACGAAAACGGCGCGCTGGAAGTCTTCATCGTGGACACTGGTGGCATCATGAATCACGACTATCAGGTTAGCGGCACGACCTGGTCCGGTTGGGAGACTTTGAGCGGGGCCACCTTCAACCCGATCGTTTATCAGTGCGCCGGGACCGAGGCCAGCGGAGCACTGGATATCTTCGCGATCGGCACCGGTGGCAACATGTGCCACACATCGGAGACCGCGCCGAACAGCGCCGCTTGGTATAGTTGGGGCAACATGGGCGGAACCTTCCATTAATCAACATTCCGGTTGTATCTTCCTGGTTGCGGCGCCGGCCGGCGCCGCAACCAGCTCAATCACGATGTCAATTGGTGCGCCGGCCAGAAGCGCGGCGGTTTGGCTACCGCCTCCCATTCCGGATCAATACCCCTGTTCTGGGGTAATGACCGCAAGACAGCTTCAGATAATACTTGAACCCTATATTTACCAATCTCAAGTCCATGAAAACAATGCAGTCATCAAACTCGAATGACCATTGGGTTCAATTCCTCCGATCTGTTTCCGGCCTCGAACCGGTTGGGATTCTCATTGACCTGCGATTGGGCGGCAAATTTCTTTTGAGATTCCGGTAATCCATAGTTGAATCGACATGAATTCCAGTGCTGGTCCTTTCTATCATTATTTCCCCGTCAGCAGGCGTGATGTAAAGTGGGGGCTTTACGCCAACACCGCCGGTGAAGTGTCCATTGCTTCAAATACAGCCTATCCTCCGGGCGGACATCCGAAGGATTTTGCCTTTGACTGGCAGCACGGACGCATTCTGGATGGATTCGCGATCGTTTATATTTCCAGCGGCCGTGGAAAATTTGAATCGCAATCCGTCTCCACATCCATCGAACCCGGCGACACTTTTCTGCTCTTTCCCGGAGTCTGGCATCGCTATGCGCCCGATCCTGAAACCGGCTGGTATGAGCACTGGATAGGATTCGACGGCGAAACTGCCCGCAATTGGCTCCGGAAACGGTTCATTTCGCCCAAAAAGGCGGTCTTTAAAATATCCCCTGAAGATACTGTGCTGGCCACGTTCAGCCGTGTCGGGCAATCCGTTCGCGCGAACCGCCCGGCCCTTCAGCAAATTCTTGCCGGCGCGATAACCAACCTGATGGGCCTCGTTTATTCCACGCAACAAACCCAACCGGCGGCCGAAAGTCAAAATGTCAACAAC
The DNA here is from genome assembly GCA_035485115.1 of Candidatus Sulfotelmatobacter sp. GTDB lineage: Bacteria > Verrucomicrobiota > Verrucomicrobiia > Limisphaerales > UBA11358 > UBA11358. Next base: position 5,593 of record DATHOG010000154.1, read on the forward strand.
ATCGAACTCGCCATTGCCCACATGCAGAATGCACTTGCTCCCGGCCTGGACCTGGAGCTTTTGGCGAAGAAGCTTGGCGTCAGTTACAGTTGGTTCCGAAAGGCTTTCGTAGCTCACACCGGCTTAAGCCCGTATCAATATCTGCTCGAACTCCGGCTGGTTCGCGCCCGGCGTCTGCTCGTTGAAACCGAATTCTCCGTCAAGGAAATTGCCATGCAAACCGGATTTAAAGACCAGTTTTATTTTTCACGCCACTTTCGCCGGAAAATGAATCTTACGGCAACCGAGTGGCGCCGCCGCAGCCGGCGACAAAAAGTAAAGCATCAAGGAACATATCCGTAGCCGGTTATTCCGTTTCTGCACGTACTTGAAGGTTCAGCAAATGCGGACCGCTTCAATCCCCAGCAGGGCGGCCAGCTTCTGCAATTTGCCGGTGACATGTCCCACGCCCACCGCGCAGTGATGGGCGGGGCCGTGAAGATTCCAGTTCTCCACAAATTTCCGTGCGCCGAGGCTGAAACGATAACGGCTGTTGGTATTGCCGATTTCCAGGATCGGACCGGCGACGGATTCGCCCTCGGCCATCAGGAATTTCAGTTTGCCGTCGACCGTTTGCACCACCGAAAGCAGGGTCACCGGACCATGTTTGACGCACATTTCCACCGATAAACCGCGCCCGACTTTTCCGTGATAAACCTGAAGCGGCCGCACCTTGGTCCTGCCCTGGGCGATGGCGATGTGTCCCGGCCCGTCATGCCCCATCAATACGATGTCATCGTTAAAATCCATCGCGTAGTATTCGGTGAACGAGCCGCCCACGCCCAAGGTATCCATGATCTTCATGGCCTGGACATTCTTGATCTCATATTCGCCGGCCACGGGAATTCCCCGCGCGCTCAGCAACGAATTGCCAAGGATGATGGAGCTGATGGTATCCTCATTTTCCGGCTGGCCGGTGCCTTGATAATAATAGGCAAGCGAGCCGAGGTGGTGATGCTCCACGAGTTCATCGAGCGCCATGGAAGTGCGCGCGGCGCGTTCCAGTTCGGCCGGCGGACAATCGCGTTGAATGTCGAAAGCTTTCCTAAATTCGGCGACGCGTGAGGCAATCTGTCTGGCGGTCACTTTACGGCGCAACGCGGATAATTCATCCACCTCGATGACTTCGATGTGGCCGCCAAAAGTGGCGCAATGCTGGGTGAAGTCGGAGTAGACATCCAACATCCCGCAATAGGGACGGCCCATGACCCCGAGCCGGTTTTTCGACATCACGCCGGCGACGCGCGCCGCGTCCAACCACGCGTCAACTTCGTTCCAGAAAGCCGGATCATCGTGCAGCATGCCGGTGATCTGGTGAAACGGGATCCGGGCGCGGTTGAAGACATTGGCGATTTCAGGAACGGGGCAGGCACCGCAGTGCGCCAGCCACTCGCCGGTCATGGCCGTGCGGTCGCCCATCCGGTTGAAACTCTTATAATCGATGGCCGCCGCCGGTTGAAGGTTCAAGATGATGACCGGCACCTTGGCGCGCTGCACCACCGGCAGCACCGTGGAAGAAAGCGCGTAAGTCGTGACGTGAAGAAAGATCAGATCTACATCTTCCCGTCGGAACTGGTGTCCTGCTTCATGCGCCTTGGCCGGACTATCCACCAACCCGAGGTTGACGACCTTCACTCCCGGTTTTGCCAGACGCTGGCTGGTGACCTCCAGATAACCTTCGAGACGTTTTTTCAGGCCTTTGAACTGCGGCCAGTAGGCTTCCAGTCCGATGCCAAAAAGTCCAACACGGAGATGCGATCCCGACGCACCATTGCGGCCGGCCGGGAGTAATTCGTGTTTTTCCGCAGGTTCCAACCGCGATTGGCCAACAAAGACATGGCGGGAACCATTGGTTAAGTTTTTCTTCATGCTCAATCAAGCCTAAGTGCCAATCAATTTTCCAGCAACGAGTTTATTGGCATTTGTATTGCACTTTTTGGCCTAGTTTAGACTTCCCTAACAGGCTGGATAGTCAACCCCATTTTAGTAATAAACGAACGACAGAACGTCGAGCCGCCGGGTTGACTGATGGTAAGTTCGTTTAAAATCGCTTCCGGCAGGTTGCACTAATTGGCGGGGCTGTGGGAATCGAAGCGACTTGACCCGTGTCAGTGAATGTTGCCTTTCTTCGCGTGCATTCTCCAAACGCCCGGCGGCATTCCGACCTTTTTGTGGAAGAAACGGCAAAAGTATCGGGAATCCTCAAAGCCGGTGCGGGAGGCGATTTCCTTGATGGAAAGCGCACTGTGCAGCAGCAAGGTCCGGGCGCGGGCCAGGCGGATTTCCAGCAGATAATTGTGCGGGCTGAAGCCGGTGTGGCGGGTGAAGGCGCGTCGAAACGAACGGTAGTTGACGTTGAATTCGCGCGCCAAATCGGGAATGTTCAGCGAGGTTTCGGCGGACTCCCGCATCCGGACGATCGCACCCTGGATCGCTTTCAAATCCGGTTCGTCCTGGGTGCGGTTGGATTGCAAGTCCGAATAGATCAGGGCCAGGATATTGATGGTGATGGCCGCCAGGATTTGCTGCGATGCCGGACGATTCGTATGGGAGGTATCGATGATATCGTTGAACAGCGTCAAAATTTTTTCCTCGTCGTTGATCCGGAAAACCGGTTGGGACGGTTTGAAAAAACGGTGGCGCATCAACCGTTCGGCCACGTCCCCATTGAAACCCACCCAATGTTCGTTCCAGCCTATGGCGGGAGAGGGCGCGTAACTATGGCGTACTCCGGGGAAAAGCAGGATGACATGGCCGGATTCGACTTGTTGCTTGGGAACGCCCGCCGCCTTGAACCAGCCACTGCCTCCGGAAATATAGATGATTTGATGTTCCGACAATGACCGGCCTACGGTCGGCTCAAAGGAATATTGCTTCGGATGCCCCGATGGCGGATACGATGTGTTAGGTCCAATCTGTGAGGCGCCGGCCGTGGTGATGTATAACCCCCAATCCCGGTCGCGCTTGGCTACAGGAAAATATCGGTAATTGGTTTTGATCGATTTGGCCGACTCCATAAATTTCTGGCTGGGGAAAAATTTGTTGGAACAAATTGCAGGTTCGGTCAATGACTGTCCAACCCTTTTTCTGCGCACCAGAAACATTTCACATTTAAAAAACGACGGGATTTACAATGTTTTACGAGTTTTCAGGCGGATGCGGCTGGCCATAAAATCCACAAAATAACCATGGAATCCACACCACGTCAGTTGTCTCTATGCGGGAGGTGCTGTTAAGTTGTTTCTACCACCATAAATGCCGCCTCCACAAATAACTGTCACATCCAGTCAGAAATATAAATTTTCTTTCGCCCTTTGATATAACCCAGATCGCAACCCATCTCTAATGAAAACCCAAAAGACACTCCAAACACTGGCCATTAATGTTCGACTGTTGATCATGATTGGCGTCATCACCCTGGCCATGGTGCCGGCCGGCCGGGCCGGGCTTGCCATTCCATATACAGCCGATGCCGGAACGTTGCACCTATGGCACCTGTACAGCACCAATAACATGCAATGCCCCGATTCGCAGTCAAACAATGTGCAAACAACGCCGATGACTCTGGTTGTGACTCCCGGCCAGATTAATGTCCCGGATGGCACGCCAACCCAATTTCCAAGCATTCAACCAGCAGAGTTTGCCGCTTTGGGCAGCGGCATCCAATTTACGCAATATACCTGTTTGTATGGACCTTACAACGTAATCACTAATTCCGATGGAACCACCAATTTTAACGGTGGCGTTGATGGTTGCACTCCCATGAACACAAACATGACTGACTACGCAAATCCAACCACCGGCGCTTACACCTGGGAAGCTGTCATCTGCCCGCTGGTCAGTGTGGTCAACCCGCCATACATTATGCAATTGATTACCAGTGACAGCGGTTTCACCGCCGCAAGTCCGAACGGCCGGGCCTGGCAGATTCGCTTTACGGGCGGCCATTTTGAATATATAGACATTAGCTCTGCCTCCCCAAATTCAACCTTCGATGGAAATATTCCCACGACCGGTCCGGATGCGGCCTTGGTGGGCGGATGGTATCATGTGGCTCTGGCTTTTTCGGGGACCGCGCCGACCAACGGAGATGCTGCGAACCAGCTGACCATGTATTGGACCCGGCTCGATCCTGCTAATACCAACGCCCACGTGATCGGCACGTTTACGAAAACGACGAAGCAGGCTGGTAATCCCGTTTTCTGCATCAGCGGTAGTGCGCGTGCCAACATATGGAATAACGTCGGCGGCGGCGCAGGATTTCAGGGTATCATCCAGGAAGTTCGGATAAGCGGTGTCAACCGCAACGCAAGCCAGATGGCATTTAATAACTTAAATAACAGCCTGCCGCCGTTGGTTGTCCTGCAACCGCCGGCCACCACCTTGGTGGCATATGGACAAACCTTGACGATTCCCGCATCAGTTTTTGGTTCTCCGACCCCGGTTTTAACCTGGACTCAAAATGGCGTGCCCGTCCCGGGACAAACGAACAATTCATTGGTCATCAGCAATGTGACCTTTGCGACGGCAGGCACTTATCAGTGCAACGCCACCAATAGCTCCGGCGGCACCAATACCATCAACTGTGTAGTTACCGTGGGCGCCTCCATTGACAGCCTGTGGAATTCGGGCGTGGATAACAATGGCAACCCATTGGACGTCACCGCCCCGGGCTCGGTAGATCTGCATTATTTGCTCGAGCAAACCGCAGATGCGTACTCGACCATTCCCAATGCCATTGTTTGGAACAGTTCGCTTGGAGCCTACGCCCCGGACGCAGCAACTGCGGCCTGGATTGGTCCGGAACAAAACAGCGGCTTGGGAGCCAACACTGCGGGAACATATGATTTTCAAACTCACTTTTACGTCGACCAGGGAGATCCTGCCACCGCCACAGTGACCGGAAGCATAATCCCGGCTTACGGGACAGGTGCTGGAAACAGTTTTCAAGTCATCCTCAATGGCACTGTGAACACTTATACTGCAACCCTCAATCCTTTGACAACTCCGGTGCCTTTCACGCTCACCAGTGCCAATGGATTGGTTGCCGGCTCCAATTCCGTTGATTTTGTGTTGAGTGGCAATGGCACGTCCGCAGTCGGCATTCAAGTGCAGCTTGGCGGCATTTGTACCAATGCGCTGGCGCCTGGTCTGCCAGTCATCAACACCGAACCGCCCGCCAACCAGACAGTGCCCTATGGTTCCACTGCCTTGATTGCACAGGTGACTCTGGGACGCCCCCCATTGACATTTCAGTGGTATAGCAACGGCACCGCCATCTTTGGTGCCACGGCACAAACTTTAAGCTTTGTGGCGACGAACTTTGCCCCTTCACAAGTGGCCGGCGGACAATTTGCCGCCAACTATCAAGTGGTGGCCAGCAACGGCTCGGGTTCCGTGACCAGTTCCGTGGATACGGTGACCATACAATTGCCGATATTGACCGTGGCGTCAGCGGGCGTGCCGATCTGGTATCCCACGAACAATGAAACGAGCATCTTCGTCATTTTTTCGACTGGAGTTGACCCTGCCACCGCCACGACGGTCGGCAATTATTCCCTGAACAACGGCGCAACCGTTCTTTCCGCCACGCTGGGTGACGCGCCAAATAAGGTCATCCTCAACACTTCCATTTTGACCCCTGGCACCGGCTATACGTTGAGTGTTCAAAACGTGAACGATAATTTCAACGATACGATGTCACCCGCGTTGGCCTCGGTTGGGATCTATCCAGCCGCCACCGCTCTTTGGGTCAAGGCCAACACCGGCATCACTACCGACGCAAATGGTGTGAACCAGTGGAATGACTTGTCCCCCAATGGAAATAATTTGAATTCATCGGGCCTGCTCGAGCCGCAGCTTGCCACCAATGCCTTCAACGGCTATCCGGTAATCCGTTTTGCCGCCACCAACGGAGACTATATGCTTGCCGGCGATGCTACGTCCCTTGAGATCACCAACAACCTGTCGGTCTTTGTGGTGGTGAATTATGCGACTCTGGCCGGCGGGACGAACGGCATGATTGTTTCGAAGACCGCCGGAAGCCAGCCGGCTCCGTATGATTATTATGCAAATTCAACAACTGTCACATTGCTTCGCGGCAATGGCGTGGCCAATCAAACCAAAAGCGTCACCGCAGCCAAGGTGCCAACCGTTGGTTTCCCGCATGTCCTTGACGTCATGATGCAAGGAACAACTGTGACGCACCGCTTGGATGGCAACACCAATGGCGGCGGCAACCTAGGCACAACCATTGCCGACACGCAACAGCCCGTTTTCATCGGTACACGAGCGGACGGAGGGAACCACTTAAGCGGCGACCTTGCCGAACTCATCGTCGTTGGCTCGTCGGTTACCACCAACGATGTGACTTCGCTGGAAACATACCTCGCCAACGAATATCATGTGCCGATTGGCACGAACACTTATCCGTCCATCACCCAGCAGCCTCCGGCCAGCACGAACGTTAGTCAGGGCGGCACATTAATGGTTTCAGCGGCGGCAACGGGTAATCCGGCGGTGTCATCCTATCAATGGTATGACACGAACAACATAGCCATTACCGGGCAAACCAACGCCACGCTGGTCATTAGCAACATTCAAACCAGCGACAGCTACTACTTGCAGGCTGCCAACGCCTTTGGTGCCATCAACTCGTCCAAAATCGTAGTTAATATCATTTCCGGTCTCAATGTAAGTCTTGGCCCGCCGAGCGTGACGGTGTACACCGGGATTCCATATGTTATGACGGTGCAAGCATCGGGTACCGTCCCATTTTACTATCAATGGTATCAGGGTGCCTCGCCCATCCTTAACGCGACCAACGCCAGTTATACGGCTGTCGCAACGCCGGTCTCCACTTCGTACAGTTGCACGGTCACCAATGCATACAACGGGTACAGCCTCACCAATGCCGGGCCGGTCAGCCTGATTGGCATTGCCGCGCCAACCAACCTCTATCAGGCCATGGTCTTGAGCAATAATCCGATCGCCTTCTGGCGTTTGAATGAAGGCCCCGACAATGGTACGGGTAATAAAGGGACCCTCGCGTATGACTATGTGGGCGGGCATAACGCCGCCTATACCAACACCATTCTTGGATCCGCCGGTTTCAGTCTGCTTTCCAGCACGGACACGGCCGCCATATTTGGCGAGTTTAGTTCATTGAAAACCAACAGCTATGCCGGGGAAATTACCGGCAATGGAACCAGCCCGATTAATTTTGCCACGCCAACGGGCAGCAACGCCGAGCTTTCCGTGGAGGCCTGGATTGTCAGTTCCAATACCCAGGTTGGTGGTGCCGCCATCATCGCCAAAGGTTATGGCAGCGGCGGTGAGCAGTTTGATTTGGACATTGCCACGGACTTCCGATTCTTTGTGCGCGATGCTTCCGGGGCCACCCATGGCCCCACTTCGACAGTGGCTCCAGTGGTTGGTCAGTGGTATCACGTGGTGGGGGTCTTTGACGGCGCCACCGGCGCGGCGCGTCTTTACATCAACGGGGTTGATTCGGCGGATGTCACAAATCTGGCGACCGGCCTGGGGCTGCTCACGGCCACCACTACCAACACAGCGCTGCCACAGGCCGCCTTTGTGAGCATTGGTGCGCGCTCTTCCGGACTGGGAGCCACCAACTATGCCTTTCAATTCCAAGGCAAGATTGATGATGTGGCTCTCTATAATTATGCCCTGAGCCCGACCAAGGTGCTGGCAGATTATCTGGGGGGCCTTAAAAACATCGTTTTCAACGCGAGCCCGACCAACATCGCGTTCTCGGCCACGGGCAGTCAATTATCGCTAAGCTGGCCCCTTGACCACACTGGCTGGCGGTTGGTGGCCCAGACCAACAACCTTCTCGGCACCAACTGGGTCAGTGTCACGCCCAGCGGTGCGTTAACGAACCAGGTCACGGTGCCGATAAATCGGACCAATGGCAGCGTGTTCTACCGCTTGGTTTACCCGTAAACCGGCGAATAAATCATTCGTACAAGCACTAATGTATTTATCAATGAAAACGAAAGATATCAAAGACGGCTTTTCAATGCGGATAAGCCAGGGGCATGTCCCCTCAACGTTGGGCGTGAAACCGGCCCGCCGCGGCTTCACGCTCATCGAGCTGCTGGTGGTCATCGCCATTATCGCCATTCTGGCGGCCATGTTGCTGCCGGCTTTGGCTGCGGCCAAGGAGAAAGCCCGCAAGCAATACTGCCTGGGCAATCTCAAGCAATTGGGCGTGTGTTGGGTGATGTATGCCCAGGATTCGAATGATAAAATCATGCCCAATCCGGCGAATGCCCCGGGGCAAAGCGCGACGTTATCCTGGGTAAATGGCTATTTTAGTTGGGCTCCGAACAATACCGATAACACCAACACCATCCTGCTCACGCATGCATTGACGGGCCCTTATTGCAGTTATACGGCAAAAATGTTTAAATGCCCTGATGACATTTGGCAATGTAATGAAGGCGGCCAATCCATGGATCGCGTTCGCAGTTATTCCATGAATTATTGCATGGAAGGGGACTCGGACGATGCTCTGAAAGCGGCTGCCGGCGTTCCGTTATCCGAGGAACTTTATTCAGTCGGCAGCTTGCCGCGCTACGGTTATCGCAAGTTAACGGCGATCGGCACTGGTACTGGTCTTCCCGGTCCGGGTGTTTCGGATGCCTGGGTATTTTGTGATGAAGCCCCGGATTCCATGGACGATGGTTGTCTTGCCTGGGGGGGGCTGGGAGCGTGGTTCAATACCCCGGCCAGTTATCATAAATCGGGAGATGACTTTACCTTTGCCGACGGTCATGTGGAGTATCATAAATGGTTGAGTGGCTATAATGGCGCCAGTAATACCGGTATTTGCCGGCCAACGAGTGGTGTTGCGGGAGTGTGGACGGGTCCCGGCACAGGAAATCCGGTGGATTATTACTGGGTCACCCAGCATGGAACAGCTCCTTATCCGTGAGAAATACCGACGTCAAACCATGTGTCACGGGCATTCAGGTTTGTGGCGTTTTAAGAGGCTCCGGAGACTCCATGCTCAGGCTTCAAGGATAAGAGTTTAATTGTCTGACGTTCAGGGCCGACATCCGGCTTGCCATCCATGAAAAAGTCCTTTCCCGGTTTGAAACAGGTCGTCGGCCGATTTGGGAGGACAGGTCATTTCCCAAAGGCAGCATGAATTCATTGGATGCCGGCAATCGATGCACGTAGAATCGTTAAATACAGTTTTTCATTTGGACACAATAGTTGAAAATATGCCCATAACAAAATTATCCATCGTATTATTGTTGGTCGTCGGGTCAGTCAGTCAGACGGTGCTGGCTGACGAAGTGATTTTGCAGGACAGCAAGGTTCTGGTTGCCTTTGATTCCGATTCCGGAGCGCTGACGCGGATGGAGGACAAATCCACACATTGGGTGATGGAGCGGCGCCCGGCTTTGGGGCTTTCTTTCCGGTTGTTTGCACCACTCCCGGACCGGCGTTACAATCCCGTTTTCGGTCAAAACCAGCCCGGGGCGGAAGTCAAAAAACTTTCAGACCACGAAGTTCAGATTCAGTGGACGAATCTGGTCAGCGAAAACGGGGGTGTGTTGTCCATGGCGTTGACGGCGGACGTCACCTTGACCAATGGTGGTTTGACCTTTAATGCAATGCTGGAGAATGATTCACCGCTGACGGTGGAGACCATTGATTATCCCTGTTTCGGCGACTTCAACCCGCCTTCGACCAATACATCGCTGGTAGCACAAACCTTGAAAAACATCAAAACCGAGGAACTCCTGACCAACGAAGTATATCCCCATTTTCGCAGCGAGAAAGGGTATTGGGGTGTCACCTATCCAACAAAGATGCTTGAGGCCCAAACAAGTCCTTTTTGCCTGCTGCAGACGCCGGATCAAGGCCTCTATGTGGGATTGGATGCTCCCAAGATGGATTATCACCTGCAATACACGTTTGAACAGCATCCGGGGGTCATTTCATCCTTTAATAATCTGGTGCCGCAGGAGGATGTGATTTCCGGCTGGCCGGTGCATCTGGAATTCCGGCTTTGCCACTTTATCTTTGCGAAGCCGCATTCGACGACCCAACTGGTACCCGTCGCGTTGCTTTGCTATCAGGGGGACTGGCATGAGGGCGTGAATTTATACAAGCAGAGCAGCACCTCGTCCGGCCGCTGAACCCAATTGCTGATTTTGACAATTTCATGAAACTAACTTCATCATTTGCACCGAAGATTTTGACGGCACTGGCGGTCATGGCGATTCTTCCGCATTCACCGGCTTTTGCGGGCGAAGTCGCGCTGGAAGACAAATCGGTGCGGGCGGTTTTCGATACCGATTCCGGGGCGTTGACCCGGCTGGAGAACAAATCCACCCATTGGGTGATCGAACGCCGGCCGGAACTGGGTGTTTCCTTTCAATTGAACGCGCCGCTGGCGGGCCACCCGGACAATTTAATATCGGGCCGGAACCAACATGCGAGCGAAGTCCAAAAACTTTCGGGACATCAGCTCCGGCTGCAATGGAAAAATTTGACCGGCGAACACAACGACGTCTGGCCGGTGACATTGACCGCGTTGGTTTCATTGACCAACGATGCGCTGACCTTTGAGGCGACGGTTGATAATGATTCGTCGCTATTGATTTCGAGCGTTGATTTTCCTTATCTGGGCGATCTGAAGCCGCCGACACCAAACGCGCCCCTGCATAGCAAGCACATGTGGTATGGCAATCTGGATTCGGTGGATATGTTGCAGGGGCCGGTGGTCATGTCCCGGCAAAGCCTCTTTTGTTTGGTTCAAGCCACGAACGAAGGGCTGTATGTCGAGATGCAAAATCCGAACCAGCCGTACTTGCTCGATTTCATTTCGCAGCCGCGCCAGGGATCGAAATCGTCCGGCAAGCCGGAGCATCTGGAGTTTTACACCCGTCATTTTGCTTATGTTCAACCACACACCAAAATGGAATTGGTGCCGGTGGTCTTGCGGGGTTATGCCGGTGACTGGCATGCGGGCGTGGATTGTTACAAGGAATGGCGCGCGACGTGGTTCAAGGAACCGCACCTGCCGGATTGGGCGAAGGAGGTGCATTCCTGGACCATGTTGCGCATGAACACGCCGGAGCAGGATTACGGTGTCACCTATACCAATCTTGTCAACTACGCCAGAGGATGGGCCGCCGCCGACATCAGGGCGGTTCAATTGGTCGGATGGAACAAAGGCGGACAGGATGGTGACGACCCGTCGCAGGACACGGAACCGGGACTGGGAACCTGGCAGGAACTCCACGATGCCATCGCACAAGTTCAAGCCATGGGGGTGAAGGTCATCTTGTTTGGCAAACTGAACTGGGCCGACCTGACGACGGACTGGTACACCAACGAATTATACAAATACGAGTGCACGGACCAGAACGGCAAGCGATACGAACAAGGCGGCTACGCCTATGTGACGCCGACGCAATTGGCGAATATCGGATTGCATCACCGGGCGGTGATGGATTTTCTGGATCCGGATTACCGCAAGCTTGTCGCCAGGGAATTTGACAAGGTGCTGGCCCTCGGCTCCGAGGGCTGGCTGTGGGATGAAGTCTGTCATCATGCCTCGGCGGTTTACTCCTGGGCGCCCGGCCATGGCTATACGCCGCCCGGCTATGTTTATGGCGGCGACCTGCCGCTCTCCGCGCAATTGCGTGACGCCGCCGACAAGGTCAGCCCGGATTTCCTTTTCTCCGGAGAAGGCCCGGAAGACTGGTTGATGCAATATTTCCCGGTGTCCGAGGTGGGGGTGTCGGCGGTGCCCATCTGCCAGTATATTGATTCCCGGCATTGTTTGATATTGGCGGGCGTCAGCGGCTTTGATGACCGGGAGCAACTCAACCGGATTCTGATGCGCCATTGCGTCATTCAATACGAACCGTTCTTATACAAAGGTTATATCAGTGATTTCCCCTTGACCCTGGCTTACGGGAAGAAAATCGATGCATTGCGAAGCAAATACAAGGCGTACCTGTGGGACGGGGAATTTCGGGATACCTTGGGTGCCGATGTCAGTGCGGATGGTGCATTTGGCTATTCCGTTTTTGTGACCGACACGGGCAAGCGCGCGGTCGTGGTCATCAATCAGGAACCGGACAAGGCAATCACCGCCAAGGTGCGTTTGCCGCACGCGGGCAAGCTGGTCGTGGCCACGCCGGAAGAACCGGAAGGCGCACCAACCACGGGTACATGGCAAATCCCGGCACGTTCAGCGGCAGTTGTGATGGAACGGTAAAATGGTTGATCGACACGACAAACATCAGTTTTAACTTTTAATTGATCTTAAGACACTTCCGATTTCTTGCAATTGTGCATCGCAATCATCGTTTGGCACACATGAGCGATTACGGTTGCTGATCAAATTCTTCGCTTCGTGCGGATTGCAATCTTATCCCGGCCAAATCCGGAAAATTGCATTATGCAAATTGCGCGGGGTCTTTCATTTTGCCATGAAACCCAGTAAGGACTCTCATGGCACATGGTGTGCGTCAACAACACCTGTAATTAGCTACTATTTATGAAACACCCGGAGCATCAATTCCCGCCCGCAGGTCATCATCGCTGGATCATTCCGGATGGCTACATTCCGAAACACAGCAACGGTCCGCAACCGGACATGTTGAGCCATGAGGCGGCTTGCATCCTCAATGTTTCGGACCAGGAGGCCCATGTGGAGTTCTGGATTTTTTATTCAGACCGGGAACCTGTGGGGCCGTATAAGATCCTGGTGGGACCGCGCCGGACGCGGCACGTTCGTTTCAACGATCTGAACGATCCTGCCCCGATCCCGCTGGGGACGGATTTTGCGAGCGTGATCGTGTCCGATGTTGCGATTGTGGTGCAACATTCACGACTGGACTCGCGTCAGGCAGAAAACGCCTTGATGACCACCATGGCATTCCCTGATTCCGTTCCGATGATGAATTCGAGTCGTACATGAATTATCAACCGATAGAAAACTATGGATTAATCGGCGACCTGACCACGGCGGCCTTGGTCGGGCAAAATGGATCGATCGATTTCATGTGTTTTCCGCGGTTTGATTCACCGACAATTTTTGCGGCCTTGCTGGACCGGGAACGGGGGGGATACTTTCAACTCGCCCCGGCCGAGGGCGACTTTCGATATCACCAACGTTACTTGCCGGAAACGAACATCCTGCTTTCGCGATTTTTAGGCGATGGGGTGATTGCGCAGGTATCGGATTTTATGGCGATGCAACATTTGGGCAATCGCCACGATTTGGTAAGGCGGGTAAAATTGATCCGGGGACGCGCAAAATTCCGGATGGTTTTTAAACCGAAGTTCGATTACGGACGTTCGGGGCATCGGATTGAAAAGAAAGCGCATGAGGCGGTCATCATTCCGGATGACAAGCGCCAGCCGCCGCTTCGTTTGCGAAGCACCGTTCCACTCAAGGTACAGGATGGCGCGCTGGTAGCCGACTTTTTGATGAAAAAGGACGAGGTCGCCTCGTTCATCCTGGAGGAAGCCGATGGCGGGGAGGATTCGCCGTCACGCCATCCGGATTACGTGACTGAATCGTTCAAGGAGACGATGAATTATTGGCTGGCTTGGTCGGCGCAATGCAACTACCGCGGCCGCTGGCGGGAGATGATCCTGCGTTCGGCCCTGTTGCTGAAATTGATGACTTCGCAGCCGCATGGAGCGATTGTGGCCGCCCCCACGTTCGGGTTGCCCGAGGAAATCGGCGGCAAGCGTAATTGGGACTATCGATATACCTGGATCCGGGATGCTTCATTGACGTTGTATGCGTTGATGCGATTGGGATACACGGGCGAGGCGAAGGATTTCATGGGTTGGATGGAAAAACGCTGCCGGGAACTGCGTCCCGGCGAGCCGTTGCAGGTGATGTACCGGGTGGGTGGCCGCGATCATTTGCCGGAACGCGTGCTGAAGAATTTTGAAGGATATAAACGATCATCGCCCGTACGGATCGGAAATGCAGCCAGCGAACAACTGCAACTCGACATGTATGGTGAGTTGATGGACTCGGTCTACATTTACAACAGACATGGCGAACCGATCTCCCACGATTTCTGGAGCAGTCTGGTAAACCTGACGGAGTTCGTTTGCAAGAACTGGCGGAAGCCCGACGAAGGCATCTGGGAAGTGCGGGGCGGGCCGAAGGAGTTTTTGCATTCGCGCGCGATGTGCTGGCTGACGATCGACCGGGCGATGAAAATTGCCCGCGACCGGTCTTTTCCCGCGCCGTTGGTGCGATGGCATCGCACCAAAGATGAGATCTACAAAAATATTTTCGACAAGTTTTGGGATCCCAAATTGAAATCATTCGTGCAATTTCGCGGGGCCAAAACCGTGGATGCGTCGGCCTTGCTGTTGCCGCTGGTGAAATTCATCAGCCCCACGGATCCGCGCTGGAAATCCACGATGGAGGTCATCAAAAAACAGCTGGTGGATGATTCTCTGGTTTATCGGTACAAACCCGACCGGGCGGCGCCGGATGGCATCGGCGGCTGCGAGGGAACCTTCTCCATGTGTTCATTCTGGTATGTGGAATGCCTGGCGCGGGGGGGCGACCTCAGAGAAGCGCGGTTCATTTTTGAAAAAGCGCTGGGTTACGCAAACCATCTGGGATTGTACGCGGAACAGCTTGGACCGGGTGGTGAGCACATGGGAAATTTTCCGCAGGCATTGTCACACATCTCGCTGATCAGCGCGGCCTGGGCTTTGGACAATGCGTTATCAGGACCGGGCAAGCCCGCTTTTCAGCCGTAGCGGCAAAAAGCCCGATGCGTATGGGCTGGGTTGCATTTTGCGGGTTATTTCTGCGGCGAAGATTTTTTTACGCCGCAAACCCAAGGTTTTCCAATGGCATTTAACCTGCGGACTTCGACAAGTTATGAAGAATACCGCCGTGACTAATCAATTGGCAGATCGGAAATGTTTGGAAGCAGGCTCCCAAGCCAAGCGCCTGACACCCATGGGTATCAAGTCCCTAAAAAAATACCTTCCCGCCGGGTGGAAGCTGGTGAAAGGCAAGCTGCTGGAAAAAAATTACAAGTTTCCCGACTTCAATTCGGCGCTGGCATACACCATCCAGGTGGGGAATCTGGCGGACAATGTGGGGCATCACCCGGATATTCTGCTGACCTACGGCGCGGTGCGAATCCAAATTTTTACGCATTCGGCAAAGGGATTGACGGAGAACGATTTCATCCTCGCGGCTAAAATAGAGCGGATGTGATCGCGGTTTGGTTTTTATGAAACCAGAGAATTGACCTGTTGCGGTTTATTTCAACGTCGGATTTTTCATGAATATGGCTCCCCTGATCGGTTTTGCTTTCACGCCAAACCGGTTCGCGAAATGGCGGGTCATCTGCGCTCCGAAGAAAAGGATCAGGGCCGAATAATAAACCCAGGCCAGCACGATGATCAGTGAACCGACTGCCCCGTAAACGGAGGTGATGCTGCTGCGGGCGATGTAAAATCCGATCAGGAATTTCCCGCCGTTGAACAGCACTGCGGTCACAAAACCACCGAACCACGCATCGCGCCAGGCGATCAAAACATCCGGCAGCAATTTAAAGATCAATGTGAACAGGATAGTGATGACAAAAAGCGAGACCAGCGGGTTGGCTATCTTAACCATGATTTCCGGGCCGGATATGAATTGCCCGAAATAATTTCCCAAGGCGGAAAGCCCCGCACTGACCAGCAAGGACACGAGCAATAAAAAGCCGATGACCAGAACCATGGCGAATGACAACAAACGGTGACGGATAAAATTGCGCACGCTCCGCCCGGGCAATGACTGCACCGACCAGAGCCGGTTCAAGGTATTTTGTAATTGCGTAAAAACTCCGACCGAAGCAACGACCAACGTGATGGCCGCAATGACGGTGGCCCACACTCCATGCCGGTCCTTTTCCGCCGCCGTGACCATGGCCTGAATGGCATCACTGCCTTCCTTGCCCATGAGTTGATTGACCTGGCCGAACAACTCCCGGCTGGCGGTCTCCGGGCCGAACCAGAATCCGGCAATGGCGAGCGCGATCACAAACAACGGAGCGATGGCGAATGCCGTATAGTAGGCAAGGGCCGCACCATACGACAGGAAGTCGGCCTCAATGGCCGATATAATGGAATCCCGGATCAATTCATAGCTTGCCCGGATAGTTTTTACGATGCGGTGCCCGGTCATTGCGTATTTGAAAGCTTGAAACGGGCCATTGATACTCATTTGCGTCCACCACGAGCGTCTTGGATTTCCCCCCGGAGCCGTGGAAACAAAACTGCTTTTTGCAGCGTGCCTGCACTTTGCATTCAGTTGTTTGCAAATTGCAGCTTACAACTCATTTGGCCGGGCTGTCGGGACGGGTCAGTCCCAGGCCTAATTCGGGCAGCAACTCCCTGGTTTCATTGGCGCCGTAGTTGAAGATCACAAAGCCGCCGGTTTTATATTGCCGGGTGATATCAATTTCCTCGATGGCGCGGTCCGCACCAAAATGTGAGGACGATGAACTTGCGCCCAAACCGGGATAGCAGGGCACCTTGCCGGCCCATGCAACCTGTTGCTGAACCATATCACTGAACCGCGCCTTGCTGGGGGTATAATCCATGGGCAAAACAAAATCCAACCAACCTTTGTCGCACCACATTTTCCAATCCTGGCCGACGTAATCGCGATCCGTGCTCCAATAACGGAACACGGCGGCGCCAATCTTGATATTCGGTTTCAGCGCGCGGGCCTGATCGTTCACGGCATGGACGACGGTATTGATGTTATCGCGCCGCCAGTCGAGCCATTGCTGGCGCAATGCGCCGCCGGGCAGGGCGTCGGCGGGCCAGGCCTGCACTTTTGCACCCTGCGATTCCATGTGCTCACGGAAGCGTTCCTTGCAGCCGTCGCAGAAACAATAGTCAGGCCCGGGATAGCGGATGTAATCGAAATGGATGCCATCCAAATCGTAATTGCGGACGAGTTCGAGCATGGCATCGATCTCCAGTTTTTGATTCCGTGGATCGGACGGGCACAGCCAGAGTTCCTCCTTGCCCTTGTCGCTCATCTGCAAACGATGTTCACTGCGCATCTGGTCGATGAACTCCGGCGATGCGCCGTTCAGGTTCCAATCGAGTTTCCACGCGTACATCTGGAGGCCGTACTTGCGGCAGGCGGCGAGGCATTGCGCAACCTGATCGCCGCGTTCCGCCACCTGCTTGGAGACCGGCAACACCTTGCTCGGATAATACGCGACGCCCGCCGAAAGCATGTTCGGGATGATGGTGGTGAACCCGTTTTCCGCGAGCCGGTGGATGGCCTCATCCCACGTCATGCCCGGCACACCCCACGGGCTGTGGCACCAGAACGCGCGGAACTCGCCGGGCAGCGGCTTTTGCGCAAGGTAATACGCGCGCTTCAATTCTTTGCCGGCGGCAAGGGTTTTAGTGATGGCTTCGCTGTAGTGCTGGCTGGCTGCCAGTCCGCGCGCCGAGTCGCGCAAAGTCTTGACGGAATCCAGACATTCGGCCACGGCCGCGTTGCCAGCGCCCTGCGTTTCGATTACCGACAATGCCTCGTCAAGATTGGTGAAACTGGCGACATGGCCCGCGCGTGTCAGGGCGGCCTCCACGGCCCGACGGCCCAATTCCGGCACCAGCGATGCCGCCATGGCCATGACCATCTGCGCCTTGTTGGTATCATCGCCGGGTAGCAGCACATGAGTCATGACGATGCTGTTGCTGGTGGCGATGACGGCCGGATGGCCCGCCGGTTTGCCATCGGCATCCTGCCACTCGGCGAGCACGCGGCCGGCGCCGGGTGCCGGTTGCCACGCGCCGATGTTGCCGGAAGTTTGAAGGACGGTGTCGGGCGCGCCGGGCAGGGCGTCGCTGGAAAATTTGATTTTAGCGAAGGCACCGGGTTGCGGCGCTTTGATTCGTTCACCGCCGGTCAAGCCGAGCGCGGGACTCAGGTCGTCGGGCAGGGTGTAGAACGCCAGAATTTTTCCGCCGTGTTGCGCGTAATCGGCGAGCATCTGCACGACGGGCGCGGGCAGGGCGGGGTCCTGCGGCAGCACCACCAAGCTGGCCAGTGCGAGCTGGTTGGAGGTCAATTGGTCGTCCGTGATCGTGACGGCGGAAATGCCGGCGGCGGACAAGGCTTTTTCAGTGGTCAGGGTGGTTTCCTCAAAACTGGCGAGTTGTTGCGGCCAGTGTTGTTCGGAGGTGGCGCTGTTCAACACGATCACCGATGAGCCGTAGCCCAGACCGCCGGTCCGGTGGAGATCGCTCACATAAAATTCCGTGTCAACATTTTGCCCGCGCCAGGCGGCGATGCGGATGGTTTTGATCTGGTTCCAGCCGAGCGTTTTCCCTTCCATACCCATTGCGGCCTTTTTGATGCTGACAGTGTTCCAATCACCTTTGGATTCAGGGAAAAAATCCGAATGATACCAGCCGTTGCCGCTTTGAAAATAAATGCTGAAGAAAGTGACCGGCAGCGTGTTGCTGCAAAGGAATTTGAACTCGATGCCGTCGCCGTCCGAAAGGTCCAATTTCTTCGCTTGTTGCCAGTAGGCACGGTCGCCAGTATTGCTGGAGTAATTACAGCGGAGGCGCAGGGCTTTCACGCCAGCCACTTCCGTGACCTGCGGTGCAGCGGAACCTTCCATGGGTTTCCAGACAGCCGCCGCTGCGTCGGTGGCGTAGTCGCAAGCATCGATGATTGCCGTGGCCGGCAATTCCGCACCGGTGGTGGTGAAGGCGACGGCCAAGGCGGCGACACAAACCGCGAAGATCCGTGCTTCAAGGGTCTTGAACATAAAATCAAATGTCTTCAATGGCTCTCCTATTCGGGTGTCTATCTTACCGTTGAATGGCTTCTTGCCAATCCCACCAAAAAGGGGGAAAGCACCTGGACTTGCTGCGGGGGTCATGTCGGGACGGCGCATGGCATGACCAGCATTCTCCCTCATCCTGACCTTCTCCCGCTGGGAGAAGGAACAGCCGTTGGATGGCTTCTTAAAATTTGAAAGTCAACCTGCTGAATCCAACCATGTCTATGCCGAAACGCGGGGCATGTTTCTCCCTCTCCCAGCGGGAGAGGGCCGGGGTGAGGGAGAACGCAAACAGTCACAGTTTTAACCGGCCTAAACTGACGGTAGTACGCGCACCTGGCCGAGGCGGCGGATGAGCAGGCAGACCAGGATGAACCCGGTCATCGGCAGGGCGGAATAGATGATGAACATGGGCGCGAACGAGGAGACGGTCACGATCTGGCCGGTGGCCAGCGTGGTGATGGCGCCGACGAGCGAGCCGGCTGCGCCGCCCAAGCCCGCGACCGAGCCGACGGTGTGCTTCTCGAAAACTTCCGCGGGTAACGTCATGTTGGCCCAGGCCCCGTGGAAGAACATCGCCACGGTGATGCACGTGATGGCCGCCGTGGGGGTGGGCATCTGGGTGATCGCCACGAAACAGGTTGGCACCATCAATGACGAGATGAACATCATGGTTTTGCGCGAGCGGTTCAGCGACCAGCCGCGCCGTTGGAGATAACCGGGAAACGCACCGCCGGTCAGGTTGCCCACCGCCAGGCCCATGTAGCAAATCCAGTAGTATTTGCCGATGTCCGCCATCTTGAATCCGCGTTCCTGTTGCAGAAACATCGGCATCCAAAAGATGAAGAAGTAGGAGATCGGATCCGTGAACACCCGCGCCAGGATGCAACCCCAAGCTTCGCGTGTTTTCAAGATCGTCAGGAGCGGCACGGATTTTTTTGGCTCCGCCAGCGGCTGGTTTTCCTCGATCAATCTGAGTTCCTCCGCGGTCACCCAGGGGTGTTGCCGGGGAGCCCGGTAGAAGAGCAGCCAGACGACGACCCAGCAAACGCCCAGGACCGCGCCGACCGCGAAGGTGTAGCGCCAGCCGAAATGCAGCGTGACCCATGCGACCATGGGCGCCGCGAACGCCGCGCCGATGGCGGTGCCGGAATTGAAGACGCCCACGGCCATGGCGCGTTCGCGCAGCGGAAACCATTCGGACACCGCCTTGATGCCGGCGGGGAAATTTCCCGGTTCCGTGATGCCGAGGCAAAAGCGGCACACGGCGAACTGGCCGACGGTCCGCGCGAACATGTGCATCAGGTCCACGACCGACCAGCCGGACACAAAGAAGGCAAAACCCTTGCGCGTGCCGAAGTAATCGATCAACCGGCCGCTGACGGCATACATGATGGTGTAGCTGGTCAGGAACGCGGCGGTGATGCGTGAATATTGGATCTTGGTGATGCCCAGTTCCAGATTGAGGGTATGCGCCAGCAGCGACAGCGTCTGGCGGTCCATATAGTTGAGCGCCGTGGTCAGACAGATGAGTCCGGCAACATACCAGCGCAGGCCCTTGATTTTCATCGGCGATAATGTACGGGTTTGCGATCAGCAAAAGCAAACCACACAAAGGGGGGGTGGGGATTAATCCGCAGCCGCCGGTATGAGGACGCTGCAACAGGTAAATGACGAATGACGAAATCCGATTGACTAATCAAGCACCAAACGCCAATCCATTTGGACACGAATTTCACCAATTCAATCCGTGTTGATTTGTGCAATTCGTGTCTAAAACTTCTCGACTCGGTTTGGAATTGGGCGTAATCAACAGGAAATGAGCAACCCATGAAAATAAAAAACTATATCAGTGTCGTTGGCACGGATTTGAAGGCATTGGATGAAGCGGTAAATCAGCAAATAGCAGCCGGCTATCAACCTTATGAACAGCCCTATGTTTCCGACCGAAGAAACGCTGCCGGACTCATCGAAGCCCCGTATTTAATTATTCAACCGATGGTCAAATACGAATCTTAAATTCAAACTCCACCACCATCCCATGGCCTCCAATCACAACCTTCGTTTGGCGAAAATACCCCTTAACTTTGGGACTGGTCACATCCCGGCCCTGGGTTTTGGAACCTTGATCCCGGACCTGGCGGAAACCAGGACTGCCACCACGAACGCATTGAAGGTTGGCTTTCGTCACTTCGATTGCGCGGAACGCTATCGCAATGAGCGCGAGGTGGGGGAATCATTGTCGGCGGAGTTCGCCATGGGAGCCATCGCCCGTGAGGGTGTGTTCATCACCACGAAACTGTGGAATACCAATCATCGGCCGGAACGGGTCGCACCGGCGTTCGATGCGAGTTGCGCGCGCCTGGGAATCAGTTACCTGGACCTTTACCTCATCCACACGCCTTTCGCGTTTCAAGCGGGAGACAACATGGATCCGCGGGACCAGGCCGGTGATATCATTTACGATCGCGGCGTCACCCTGCTGGAGACGTGGCGGGCGATGGAAAAACTCGTTGATGGGGGCAGGTGCCGGGCCATTGGCTTATCCGACGTGACGATGGAAAACCTGGTGCCGCTCTACGAGGCCGCCTGGATCAAACCGGCGGTCGTCCAGGTCGAAGCGCATCCCTATCACCCGCAGACGGAGCTGTTGGAGTTCTGCCGGCAGAAGGGCATTGTGCTTTTGGCCTTTGCGCCCTTGGGCCATGGCATCCGCCCCGGCCCGCTGGAGGATCCGGCGGTTCTGGCCATCGCCCGGCAAACCTCCCTTACTCCTGCCCAGGTCCTCCTCGCCTGGGGCATCCAACGCGAAACCGCCGTCCTGACCACCGCGAAAACCCTGGATCGCGCCCGCGAGAATTTTAATATTTCCGGGATTCCCGAAGCCGCCGTTGACGCCATCAACCGCATTCAAATCCGAACCCGGCTCAACTCGGTCGTGACGACCGGAGTGCCGGGTTTCATCGCCAAAGGCGGCTGACCTTCAAGTCCGGTAAAGCATTGTTTCACAACGGAGCGTTCGAGGCACAGCCTCGACACTACACCTTTTGCAAAAGTCTCTTTAAAGGCGTAACTATTTGCCTGACCATGGCCCAAGTGCATCCGATGAAAAAGCGCCAGAAGACTGGCGCACTCCAGAACGCTTCGCGAATTTCGTGAGCCACGGCCAACGCGTGAGCGTCTTGGACTGCGGTAGCCCTCTACCGCTTTTCATTCGCAACGCGCCACCCTCCGTGTTCATCCGTGTCCATCCCTGGTTAACTTGGTGAAAGGCCTGTGTCTGTTGGGTTTTATTGAATGATGGACGGCCACTGTCAGCTAAACTGTCAGTAAAGCGGAGAGTCCCGGAACTATTCGCCACTACTTGTCAAAATTCGCTGAAACTTTGCCGCCACCAGCATTCAAAACTACCGTGGATACGGGACTGGCATAGCACCCCGACCAAAGGATGGCATCCTTGGAACCAGCGTCAGGGGCATCGCCCCCGACACCCCATCACGCGAGGGGCGTGCCTGCCCCTCGACCCTGCCCAACCGTGCGCCGGCTGGAGGCGCGGTCTTGGCAGACTGCCAGAGGGCGGCGCTTAAAATTTTGTCTCATTTCTTCAGCGGCGCACATATAACTGGTGAATGACCGAAACGTCTGACGCCGCATTACTTGAACAATTTGTCCGCCACGAATCCGAGGCGGCGTTTGCCGAGATTGCAAATCGGCACATCGCACTTGTGCATTCAGTGGCGCTGCGCCACACCAGCAACCCAGCACAGGCACAAGACATCACGCAGGCCGTCTTCATCATCCTTGCCCGCAAAGCGGCTGGGCTGGGGCGCAAGACCGTGCTGGCCGGCTGGCTTTACCACACCGCACGTCTGACAGCGGCAAACTGGCAACGATCTGAAACCCGCCGCATCCGTCGTGAACAGGAGGCCTTCATGCAATCCACACTCAATGAATCTGCGCCCAACAACGCGCTCTGGCGCGAACTGTCCCCAATGCTTGACGATGCAATGGGACGTCTCGGCAAAACTGACCGTGACGCGCTGGTGTTAAGATATTTTCAAAACCGGAATCTCGCGGAGGTCGGCGTGGCTTTGGGCATCGAAGAACGAACCGCCCAAAAACGGGTAAGCCGTGCGCTGGAAAAATTGCGGAAAATATTCACCAAGTGCGGCGTGGCGCTGTCCGCCACGGCCATTGCCGGCGCGGTCTCCGCCAACGCCGTGACTGCCGCGCCCGTGGCACTGGCGGAAGCCGTCGCCGCCGGCGCACTGTCAGGAACAACCATCACCACTGCGGCTGTGATTGCCGCAACGAAAACCATTGCCATGACTACCTTCCAAAAAATTACCGTGACCGCTGCGCTGACCGCCACGATTGGCGCGGGTCTTTACCAAGCCAAAAAAGCCGCCGATGAGCGTGGGGAAAATCAGAGATTGCAAGCGCAGCAAGCACCACTTGCAGAACAAATCCAGCAGTTGCAGCAGGAGCGCGACGACGCCACCAACCGCATGGCGGAGTTGATTGCTGAAAACACGAAACTCAAGTCGGGGCAAAACCAGGGGGAACTGCTGGCTCTGCGCGGCAAGGTAACCTTGCTCTCCAATGAAGCGGCGAAAGCCGCCAAGGACGCTAACAAGGCCAAGAATCCTATGATGAACATGTCCAGCGACCCGCTCATGCTGGAACAAGAGCACGCGCAAACTTCCCGAAAGGTCAAAAGGGATTACGCAAAATTGTTCGCTGACCTGAATCTGCCGCAAGACAAGGCTGACGCATTGAACAATCTGATTGTGAAAAAACTCAACGTGTATGTGGATCTGAACGATGACATGATGAATAGTAATCCGGCTCAATCACAAATGGATAAATTGAGGGCGGCGGCTCAGAAAGTGAAGGCGGCGGGTGACGAGATCAATCAACTGCTGGGGGCCGACGACTATTCAAAATTCCAGAATTATGAAGGCAGCATGGACCAGCGCTACGAAGTTTCCGGGCCGCAAGGTTTCGCGCGGGAACTTTCCGCCGGGCAGGCATTGACCTCCGACCAAACCGAGCAGCTTATTTCGACGATGGCGGAAGTGAAACAAAATTTCAAGTTTTCCAGCGGCGCAAAACCCGCCAGCCCTCAAGGCATCACCGCTGTTATAACGGAAAAGCCGGCGAGTGAAATTAATGTGGACGCCTTCACCGCTGAAATGCAGCAACTGGATGACCAATATCTTGCCCGCGCCCAGTCCATTCTCACCCCGGATCAGATTACCGCGTTTCAAGGTTATCTCGCCAACCAGATACAAGATTTGAAATTTTCCCTCATGAGCCAAAAAGCGTCTCCGTCTGGAAATATCCAGCTTCAGGTTCCTGGACATTTGTAATCTCCATTTCGTCGCTGGCAAGTTAGAGCTTGCTTACTATGGCTGATTATCCACTACAAACGTCGAGGAACCCCATTTGAAATATTTGATAAAGACAACAAATCTGTCCCAAGAACAACGTGAGAAGAAGTATCAGGATGCTGTTAAAACCGCAAACACAAGTCCTTTTCTAAAGCCTCATCTAAAAAAGGCTTATGCAAAAGCGGAACACGTGTTTTCGGTGATCAAAGACGTTTGGGAGGACAAGGCGTTGGAATTATATGAAGAACATGGCGCAAATTTCCTGATGGCTTGGGAAGCCGCGTTATATGTGGCACGAGCCTATGTTCGACGAGGAAATCCCGATGCTGCGTGGACTGTCATTGAGGCCAATTTAAGCAAATGGTGGCCCGTCGCTATTGTTCAAGTCGCCCCAATAATTTTACTGACTGACGAACACTTGAACGTATTAATGACACCTGAACGATGTCAGGTTGTCCTGTCGACGCCACGAGGCCCTGAAGCTATGAAGAACGATAAATAGACATGCCCTCATGCAGATGCCATGAGGCCCGCCAGTTGCGCCCATTAACGCGGATATGTTTTTAATGTGTGGCGGGGCAAAATTACTGTCAGTCAAACTGCCAGTTCAAGTTATGAAAAGGAGTGAAAAATGCTGGCGAGTAACGGCGAATGCCTCTTGGTTTTATGATGTTTTTGTTGTTTTACGAGTGTTCTGAATCGGGTTTACAGACCGTGTCCATCCGTGGTTAAAGTCTGTTTTCAGGTCTCTGGCTTCAGGTTTTTTAATTGGCCCGCGGCTGCCATTTCCATTTGACACGTCTGGCGGAAATCAGCTAACTAATTTTGTGAAAGCCCTTCGAAGATTGCGTCGAGCCCCGCGTGCTGCGGAAATTCAAGATGTGCCCGTGCCTGCGCCCGGACCGGGCGAGGTTTTGCTGGCGGTAAGTCATTGCGGGGTCTGCGGTTCGGATCTCCACGCTTTTTTAAATCACCGCGGTTATGAAGGTTTTCCGGAGCAATTCACCTTCGGTCATGAATTTTCGGGGGTTGTGCAAACCCTCGGCTCCGGCGTCAGCGGCTGGCGGGTGGGCGATCGCGCGGTGGTGGTCTCGGTGCAGGGCTGCCTTGAAAAGAGCTGTCCGTATTGCAGCATCGGTTTTTCACAGCTTTGTCGCAGCCGGAAAATCATCGGCATCCATCTGGACGGCGGCATGGCTGAATCTTCGGTGGTGAACCAGAAATATTTGATTCCGCTGCCGGCGGGAATGGACATGATGGCGGCCGCGCTGGCGGAGCCGCTTTCCGTGGCGGATCATTGCGTGAGCGATTGTGCCCGGACGGGGAAGGGTCAACTGGTGGTGGTTTCCGGTCCCGGGATCATTGGAATCCTTTGCGCCCTGGTGGCGCGGCTCAGCGGCGCACAAGTGGTGCTGGTGGGCACAAAAAGCGATGATCAATTGCGTCTGCCCGTGGCGCGTAAAATCGGATTCGAGACGATCGTGACCGGACCCGGTGAATCCGCGCTGGCGGAACAATTGAAGGCACGTTTTGGACGGCTGGCGGATCATCATATCGAAGCCTCCGGCGCTCCGGCGGCCTTGATCAGCGCCACCGACGCGGTCCGGCCGTTGGGCAACATCACCGTGGTGGGGCTGTATGCGGATGATGTGCCCTTGAACCTGACCAAGCTGGTTCGCAACCAGATCAATCTCAACACCAGTTACGTTTCCGACATTCCCAATTATCAGCGGGCCATCCAAATGTTGCATCGAGGAGATATTCCCATCGCCGAACTGGTCCGCACTTACTCGTTGAAAGAGGGCCTGACGGCGTTTGCCGATGCCGAAAACCAGGCCGTGCTAAAACCAATTTTGGTCTGCCAGGAGAACAACTGAGATTCAAATATCAATTATGACAAAAGCATTTCGCAATACCGTCGTCGGAAGTTACCCGCGCCCGCAGGTGGTCGCCGATACCATGAAGCGGCCCGTTTGGACGCAGGAGGAAGTGGATGAATATATCCGCTGGGCGGCCAAGGACCAGGCGAGTCTTGGCCTGGAAGTCATCACGGATGGTGAAGGCTATCGTGAAAACATGTTTTATTTTTATCAACGGAGGGTGGATGGCGTGACTTTCGAGGGCATGGTGAAACAAAACTTTGGCGATACCGGTTTCGGCATCGAATGTCCGCGCCTGATCGGCGAACTGAAAAATCCGCGTTTCAATCTGGCGCACAACTGGAAGCTGGCGCGTGAGGCGGCGCCGGCCACGGCCCGGGTCAAACAGACCGTGACCGGTCCGCACGTGCTGACGCGGTTCACGGTCAATGAACGTCCCGATCTGTATCCGGATGCGCAGGCGGTGTGTCGTGCATGGGCAAAGGTATTGATGATTGAATTGAAACAAGTCGTAGCGGCCGGTTGCGATTTTATCCAGTTTGACGAGCCGATGTGGACGGAGTCGCCGGAACACAGCGAATGGGCGGCGGGTATTTTGAATGAGATGATCGAGGAACTCGGGCCCAAGGTGCGCATCGGCCTGCATGTCTGCGGCGGCAATCCGCGCCGAAAGCGGGTTTACTTCACCAAATACACCGACCTCGCGCCGGCCTTTAACCGCGCAAAAATTCATGAGGTCTCGCTGGAACACTGTACCTTGAGTTACAACCTGATGGATCTGTGGCGGCTGTGGCCTTTTCAAGGCGACCTGGCGCTCGGCGTCATTGACCAGCGCAGTGATGAATTGGAATCGGTTGAACTGATTTGGAACCGCGTGAAACCGGCGCTGGAATTCTTTCCGCCCGAACGGCTGATCCTGACCAGCGAATGCGGTTTTGGGCATGTGCCTTTGACCATCACGCGTGCGAAGCTGGGCCGCCTGGTGGAAGCATGTGAGGTCTTCCGGAAGCGTTTGTAGGATGAGATGGATGGTTGAACAAGTGTCAATAGTTGGAACCGGCCGCTTACTGAGTTTATGAAAAAGAATACGTTCATGGCATTCCTTGCACTGATAATCAGCGGATGTGCGACGAATATGTACCGGTCAACCGGAATTGATTTAAATTCTGTTGACGCCAAAGTTACCTCAAATCATACATCAGCACCGGCGGTGGATGTATTTAATAAAGTAGCCGGTGAAATGGGGTATTCTGTTTCCGGGCCATCTCAATTTGGCGAATTTAGTACTGCGGGAATCATGTACACTGCCAACCCTTCTTCTGCCAGTCCAGGGTCAGCACCTTGTTTGCTATTAATAATAGATGACCATGGCGCGCGCTTTTTGAGCAGCACGTTTGGATCCGAGAAGGATTTCATTTCAGATAAATCGGTCATTTTGTTCAAGCGGGCACTTAAAGAAGAAGGCATCCAATATATAGTTAATACGAACCAATCGACTTCCCCGGGCCGGCAGTAACTTTATAATTTTTAGTCCGGGTTCTGGCAGATTTTCATTTTTAATCGGGGAGGGCGACACGCCGTCATTCCCGTTGAAAGTTTCCTTTTGGTCGCGGAGCGACATTGGAAATTAGATGATATGGGTATTGGCAGGTGAGCAAGACAGCGCTACACCAAGGTTGTATGAAGACCAATACCAATACCCATATCATCTAATTTCCGGTTGTGCCTCCGGCACGAGCCAGTGTCCCCCGATTTTCAACTCTCAATCG
This sequence comes from Candidatus Sulfotelmatobacter sp., assembly GCA_035485115.1. Classification (GTDB taxonomy): domain Bacteria; phylum Verrucomicrobiota; class Verrucomicrobiia; order Limisphaerales; family UBA11358; genus UBA11358. The sequence continues at coordinate 33,528 of DATHOG010000154.1, forward strand.
GGAATTATTTTAGAGACCGAAGGCCTCCGCCAGCAGGCGATAGCTTTCGATTTTTTCGGAAATCTTATGGATCATCATGGTGAGCATGACTTCATCGGCCTCGTAGTTTTTGGCCCGCTCCAGGATTTGTTTCCTGGCCTCACCCGGCAGCCCGACGATTTCCCGATTGGCAATCCGCTCCAAGTGCGCCTTTTCGTTGGCGCCAAAATGAACATCCTTTAACGCCGCCGGCGCAGGAACGGAAGTGGGGTATCTGCCGGAATCACGCATCAACCGAAGAAAGTCCGAGGTTTTTTTTCGCTCTTGAAGCTTTTCGGGAGTCGCGGCAACAATGGCATTGAGGGCGATCATCACCTTGGGCTCCGGGAACTCCTTGGAGGGCCTGAAGTTCTGTTTATAGTATCGAACCGCTTCGGCGCTCGCATCGGGATTGATGAAGAGGGCCACGGCCAGCCCCATTCCCTTTTCGGCCGCCAGCTTTCCACTGGCGGCGTTGCTGCCGGCGGAAAGCAACCAGATGGGCGGTGCGCTCGCGATCAAGGGCATGGCAAAAGCACGCTTGCAGGTGTCATGAAAAAAGCCCGCCAGTTGATCGGCCTGATCGCCAAAGTCTCCCCACGCATCGGGGGTGGACACCAGTAATGACCGTGAGTAACTATCGCCACCACTGGCGCGGCCGATTCCACAGTCCACGCGCCCCGGATAAAGGGCCTCGAGCGTGCGAAAGTTCTCGGCGATGTGATAGGCACTATGATTAGGAAGCATGACACCGCCCGAGCCCAGGCGGATACGGGTGGTTTGAGCGCCAATCGCTGCCAGCAAGACTTCGGGAGTTGATCCCTGAAGGATGTTCAGGTTGTGATGTTCAGAAAGCCAGATCCGGCTGTAACCCAATCGATCAAGCTCCTTGGATAAAGCGACCGTATTGGAGATGGCCTCGACGGGGGAGCTGCCTTCTGAAAGAGAGGATTGTTCCAAGGCTGAAAGTTTCATAAAAACCTTATTCTATAAGGCATGCTGGCTGATTTCGAGGAGTCGTCAAGACGCTCAAGATTGATCGGGGACGGCGACACGCCGTCCCTCCCGAATTCCTAGTTCATCCGCACGCGGTAGAATCGGGCGGGCGCGCTCGTAGACGAGGTGTCGGTCCAGTTGAACATCGAGGTCGAGAGGTTGGTGGTCAAAATGGTGCTCCAGGTCGAGAGATTGGTGGAGGCCAGGATGGAATAACTCACGCCGGTGCTGCCGCCCATGGATAACATAAACAAGCCGCCCGCCGAGATGGTGGGGTAGGGCACGGGATTGACGAGCACATGGAAGCTTTGCGTGGCGCTGAGGCTGGGCGAGCCGTTGTCGGAAACTTGCACGAGGAAATTATTGCTCGTGCCGGCCTGGGCCAGGGTGGGTTGCCAGGAAAATTGGCCGCTCACGGGACTGACGGTGGCGTTCGTGGGTCCGGAATTCAACGTATAGGAAAGCGTCTGGTAGGGCAGGTTGGGGTCGTTGGCGTAATTACTGATGCTCAAGGAATAGATATTGCCGGGGGCGAGATTGGTCGAGGGCAGCGCGGCGAGGGTGGGCGGCGAATTGGAGGTGACGAGCGTGACGACGAACGAGCGGCCGAGCGCATTCGAGGTGTTCACGGTGAACTGGATCGTCGGCTGGATTTGAATGACGTTGATGGCGGGGTCGGCGGATTGCACGGCATACGCGCCGGTGTTCAAGGAAACCGTGATGGAGTTGCCGTTGGTCTGGGTGGGGTCGGCCACGGCCACGGAGAGCAAGCCGCCGACCTGCTGGACCATGACGGACGACTTGTGGTTGACGGAAATGATATCGGCGGACGAGTTGCCATCCTGCCAGAAGTTGGCGGCGACAATATTGAGGTTGGTGTATTTGATGGCCTGCACGGTGGCGGTGTTGCTCACGATGATGACCGGCGAGGCAAGGGCGTAATTACTGGCCTGCAAGGCCGAGTAATTGGGCAGCACCACATACGCGTAATTGGAATTGGCCGGTTTCACGCCGTGGTCGAACGTCAGGGTCAGGAAATTATTGGTGTTGTTGCCCGTGGTGCCGCCGGCATTGATGGCGGTCCAGGCATTGGTGCGGGCGGTGCGGGTGGCTTTGATGATCGCGCCGCCCGGGAAATAACAGCCGCCAAAGCCGGTGAGGGCGCACCAGGTGGTGTTCGTGAAATAGTTGGTCCAGCCGAGCGTGAGGGTTTGGTTGGTGCCGTTGACGGTGAAGACGTTGGTGTTGTTGCTGCTGATCTTCCGGTTCAGCGCGGTGGTCTGGATATCGGCGGAGTCGGAGCAGGTGATGCCGGCACCGAGGCAGACGACTTCGTTCGGCAGCATGAACCAGGATTTTTTTCCCGAGAGCTGCGTGGTGTTCACCGGAGAAAGGTCGAGGCCGGCGGTGCCGTTGGTGAAGAGCGTGACGCCGCCAACCCAGTTCTTGGTGGTGAGCGACGACTGGCCGGCGGCAGCGGCGAGCGGGGTGGTATCCACGGTGGTGCCGGTGAGGCTGTAGGGATCGACGGTAGGCCAGAAATTGTTGCTGAACTGGGCGAGGTCGTTGCTGACATAGAAATAAGAAGCGCCATCGCCCTGGAACCAGCCTTTAAGATTTTCGCTGTTGATGGATTCGTAATTATAGACGCGGCTGGAGGACAGGCACAGGCCGAGGCCCCAGCCGGGGCGCAGGTGCACCATCTGGTCCATGCTGGCGAAGCTCCAGTGAGCGAACAATTCACCGCGGGGCGTGACGGCGGTGTTGGTCATGAGCTGCTCGGCGATGGCAAGCTGGGCGAGCCCGATATTATTGGTCAGGACGAGGAACGTGTCCGATTGCGCGAGATATTTCACGATGCCCTGCATCTTTTGGGCATCGCCGGCGGCGGGGAACGGCGAGGCGGCAAGCGTGAGAATCCAACGCATGACGGCGTCGCCGGCGACCTGGTCCTGATCGCTGTAACGGCTCATGGCGCGGCCGCGCGTCATGTCCATCATCGCGCCGAGATAGAGAAAAGGCTGGTAGGAATTATAGACCCATTGGACGACGTTGGTCTGATCGGGGTCGGTCACCTGCCAGGGAGAATTTACCAGCCAGGGCAGAACCAGGGCGACGTCGTTGATGACCTCCAATCCGTAACTGCCGTTGTAAGGATGATGGGTGTGCTGGATGAAGGAGCCGTCGGCGTAAAAGCCATCGCCGTTGGTGACGGTTTGGAAGAGGCTGCTAAAGGCGGTCTGGGCGGCGAAAAGTTTGCCCGCGTCCTTGACGAGCGCGCCGCGCACGGCCACCACGCGGAGCTTGTCCGTGAGATTGCCGCCGGTGGAGGTGCCCGAGGTGCCGCTGAAAGGATAGGGTGTGAAATGGTCCATGGCCGTCAGCGTGTTGGACAGGCAGGAACTGCTGATGGAGCCGTACATGAAGGTGCCGATGTCCACGATGAGCAAGGGCGAGCCGATCTCCCAATCGTACCAGTTATCGTATTCGGCAGCGGACGGGTTGTAGCGGTTGGTGTACATCCAGTTGAGACCGGTCTGGATGTCGGCGGCGAGCTGCGCGTTGGTACGGAGCGCGGAACCGACGGTGGCATAGGCCAGGGACATTTGCTGGAGCCGGGAATAAGCGGTGCTGATTTGGGAAGAATCGGTGGTGCTGGTCAGGTCGCTCCAGAGATAGGTATTGACGCCGGTCTTGTCCATGCTGTTCCAATCACTCAGCGCGCTGTTGGTGAGCGACGTGAGCCGGGAACGGAACTGGGAATCGCCGAGGTTGATATTGGTGCCGCCGGTCTCGATGGTCCACCAGTTGGTCCGCATGGTGTCGTAGTCGGAGCTGGAATTGGTGGTGATGACGAGATTGTCGATGAACCACGGCGTGGAATTGCCGGTGCCGCCTTCGCCCAGGCAAAGCTCATCGAACGAATTGGTCAGAACGGTGGCGGCGGTGATGGAGGCGAAGGCGAGATTGCCGCCATCAATCTGGCAGCCGAGGGCGAGGTTGCCGTTTGGTTCCAGCGCGATCTGAAACATGATGTGATGTTTGGTGGCGCCGAAAACAAACGTCTGGCCGTCCGTGCCTTGGTTGGCCGTCTGGCTGGGCGAAGCGCCGCCGAGGATGTCATTGCCGGCGGCTTCGCTGTAAACATCAAGACCGTTGATTTGATTGGTGCCGGGATTCGTCTGGAAACCGTAGCCGACATCGTCCGAGCGGTCGCCGGGGCCGGGCACGGTGGTATCCGAGGCATCGGTGGTCTGGCGTGTGCCCATGGAATTGTAGAGGCCGCAGCGGAAGCCGGAGTTGAGGTTGGTCGGCTGGCTGGTGAAGCGGATATCGAAACTCATTGTGACGGCATCGCCGGCGTTCGTCAGCGTGACGGGACCGAAATAGGCGAGATATTTTTCCCAATCTGCGGCGGGGGCCATGAACAGGGCGTTGCTGGAACCGATGCCGGCGGAGTCGTTGGTGACGATGAGGGTTCCGGTGGGCTGGCCCATGTAATAGACGAGGCCGAGGGGATTGCCGGTGTTGTTGGTGCGGTTGCCGGTGGAGTAGGTGTCATCCACCAGGATGCCGTAGCCAAAGGCGGTGCCGGCGACGGCGAGGAGCAGGCACACACAAATTGTTTTCAACACACCGTAAATCATGGATCGGTTGTTTGTGGAGCGGCGGTTGAACAATCTCAATGGTTCACTTATTCAGGTACTTCACCACGGCCTCGGTGCGGGAAGTGACATGCAGTTTGCGATAGGTGTTGCGGACGTATTCGCGAACGGTCTCGATGGCGATGCCCAGGCGGTCGGCGATCTCCTTGTAGCGGCAACCCTCGGCGAGCAGGGCAAGGGTTTCGCGTTCGCGCTTGGAAAGGCCGGCGAGCTCGGAATTGGCGCTCCCCATCTTTTGAAAATAGCCGGCGACCTTGCCGGCCATCTGGCGGGTCAGCGGCACGCCGCCGAGGAGGGCTTCATGGATGGATTCCACGAGCTTGTCGCCGGTGGTGCGCTTGAGGATGTAGCCGTTGGCACCGGCCTTCAGAGAGTTAAAAAGAAATTCACCTTCGTCATACACGGTGAGCATGAGGACGGGCAGCGCGGGGAGCAGTTCCTTAAGATTGCGGACGCAATCGATGCCGGACATGCCGGGCAGGCCGATATCCATGAGCACGACATCGGGCGACTGGGCGGGAAGTTTTTGCAGCGCGGTTTCGCCATCGGAATGAATGCCGACGACCTCGAAACCGGGGATGCTGGTGAGCAGCATCCGGAGGCTTTCGGACACACGCGGCTGATCCTCCACGATGGCGACGCGGATGACCTTGACGGTCGCGGGCATGGGCGCGATGGCCGGGGCGTGGGCGGGTTCCTGTCTTAACTGCGCTGGCATAAAAGATACAACGCCACACTCTAAACCGGCGGGGCAGTTATCTCAAATCCCATAAACGGGGGGATGGGGGAAGCGGAAATGAAGGTGGAAGATAGTAGATAGAAGATGGGTGTCAGATTGAAATGAACCACAAAGAGGACAATCCGCCTTCGCTGGGCTACGGCGTGACAAGAGCGGAAAGCGGAAACGGGGGGATTTCGGGTCTCGGCTCTCGGATTTCGGGTTTCGGAAGACGGACAGAGAAGGGGTTTTCCGCAGAGAGCATTAGTCAGGTCGGCTCCCTTTCTTTTCTGACTCGTTTAAAAATACTACAATATTAGGAACCGCCCCGTTTCTGACCTCTAGGAATTTTGATGGATTTCCAGAATAGATTAAAACCGTTTGGTCGCGGCCTCTGGTCATTTGCGAATGGTGGGCATAACAAATCACGGATGGATTTTGCGCTGGTATGCCAGTGCAGAATCATTTAACGCGCGAACTAACCGGCAGACTTCCGTAGATGGATTGGCTGGCTGTGGAGTTGTCGCAGCGTGGTGGTGGACACGCACTCGCTCGGCATGGACAACAGCTTTTGGCCAATTGGCAATGAAGGTTGCAATGGCTTCGTTCGCTGTTTTCTCATTGGTTGAGTAGTCACGACCAAGCGCATCTTTAACCGCGCCTTTGGCGGCGTCACCGTCCACCAAATCTGCCCGCGTTGTGAAACCAACAATATGTAGCAGCAACCAAAACTCAAAACACGGCGACGAATGTGCTAGCATTACCTTGCGCGCTGCCGCCAGTTGCTGGACGTCGTTCCAAAAACCCTGCCGCACGGCGACATCCGTATCAATTACCGCCCAGATATGATCGAATTTTTTTGGTTCGCCAATTCCTAGCACACCATCTTCGGAGTCTTGCACCTGCTGTTGCGCTACCCGTTCAGCGGAGCGAATAACGTGCCGTGGATCTGAGTGGTCGCCCGGCTGAACTTTAATACGAACAACGCCCAGCGAGAGATCACGGATGAGTAGGTCAAAATAAACTGGCTCGGTCACTTTGCCCTCGGTAACAATTAAAAATGCGTCGCCCGGTTGCGCCAAAGCAGATGCCGCAACCGCGCGCTGCTTGCGTTCAAGACTCGCCGCTTTTTCTTCCCGCCACCAATTGGGATTCCACGCGCAATCCTCAGTCATGGGACTCCTTTTGAGATTCGGTTTTATCGAGAGTTTCCACCGCTGGGAATGATCCCAGCAACCCGGTCGGTACAAACGGCACCGCACCATAACGCCCTGACAAGTAGCCACGCACCAAGGATTCACCCTTGCGAGGACTGTAATCCGTCAATGGGTATAGGTGCGATTCGCCTTCCACATCCTTATCCGTGAACCACACTTGATCCCGACGCAGCAGCGTGGCATCCAGCAATAATGGGTTGTGCGTGGTGAACAGGATTTGCGCGCCTTTCGGATTTTCCTTCGGGCAAAAAAACAGGCGCAACAGCTCACGCACCATCAAGGGATGCAAACTGGTTTCCAACTCATCAATACACACGGTGTAACCATTGCTCAAAATGTCGAGCCACGGTCCGGCCAGTGAAAAGTAGCGGTTGGTGCCTGCTGATTCCAGCGACCACGGCAAGGCCACTTCGACAGCTTTGCTACCACGGTGAGTTAATTCTGGCTGCATCCATCTTTCCTTCCGAAGCTGTTCCTGTACTTCCGGCGGCAAGCTCGCCGCCAACTCCTCTAAATCTTTAGCCGGGGGGCGGTGCTCAACGGCTTTTACACCGGTGACGCCTAAATCAGCATGACGTAGCAACTCAACAATCCGACTTAATAGCGGCGTGTTTTCTTCCACCTGCTTTAGTGTGAAGCCAGCACCCATCTGACTTCGAGCACCCAAATCCAAAAAAACCAACCGATCCTTGAAAAACCTAAAGACGGGCTCTAGTTTCGTTTGGTTGCTCGCCACAGCTTTTGACAAAAAAAGCATATTGCTCAAAGTGTAGCCCTCTAATTGTCGGTCGCGATCGAAACCGGACGGACGTTCCGGCGACCAAGCGTAATTGCCTGTGTCGGGATTCCAATCGCGGCTGAACCAAAGTTGCTCCACCTTGTTTGGAAATGCCCGTAACGATTCGTGCCAGATTCGTTCCCGGGTGGCAGCCACGCGATATTCGTAACGCACAGACTCGGCCACAAATACCACCCCGAAAGCAGTTGGTGGAGTTGACTCGCTGGGACAAAGCGCAAACGGTTGGATTTGCCCAATGGGTTCTTTGGGGTCGGTCATTTTGGCTGAAGTTGTAACCATTTCGGCCAGCGCTTCCAACGCCGCCAAAATTGTGGTTTTGCCACTGGCATTTGCACCGTAAATCCCCACGCCCTTGATCCATCGCTTTCCTTCAAGGCTGGGTAAATCAGTGGTAATGCAATTGTCTGGAAGTGTCTTGTCCTGACCACTGGCCGCAAAGTTCAACGTATGCAACTTGCGAAAGCATCGAAAATTTGAGACTGAAAATTGCAGAATCATGGCTTTATACTACAAAATTTTAGCAGACGCGCCACTCTTATTGCAAAAAATCTGCGGCTTTTTACTACAACGGAAATTAATCCAAACTAACTTTTGCCACAGTGGCTAGCAGCGCGACATTTATGTTTGGGACGGCGGCACGCTATCCCTCCCGCCAAGAATTTGAGCCGACTGACGGCGGGGGCGCATACTGCAGCGGACGAAAGGTGTCGAGGATTTATGGCCGGGAACCGGAGGCTCTCTTTTGCCCGCCGCCCTTCCGCCTTCGCCAAAGGCTACGGCGGGACAAGCCGGCGGTCGGCGGGCAAAAGAGAGGAGATTTTTTGGGACGATTACCCGGGGTAGGCTCGCTTCCGCCTCCTCCCGCATGCGGGATACGGCGCGACGAGCCAACCCCGGGCTAATCTCCTAGTGCACCTTCAGCGCACTCAACGTGACTATTTTTTTTCATTTTCTTGCAGATCGGCGAGCGAGAACGGGGGCAGATAATCGCCAGCCGGTTCCCGTTTCCACCAGGCACCGGACGCGCGGCGCTCGTTAAGGTTAGTGAAATGGTATTCGTAAAGCCGGGCGCGAAGGTAACGTGGTGCCTGTTCGGGAAACGGGTTCTTCGCCAGCAAGGCCAGGACTTCGGGCGAGCCTTGCAGCAGCCGCGCGCAAAAATTAATAACCCACGGGTTCTGCCGGTAATCGCCCAGCGCAGCGAACCACATCTGCCAGTCGAGGCGCGGTTGAAACGGTTCGACGAAGGCGGGCCGCCGGTTCACATCGCCGGGTTTGTATTTGAATTCATAAGGCAGCCAGTTCACGCCGTCGTTGCTGCCTTCGATGATGATTTCATTGCGCGTGGTTGTCATCACCGCGAACAGGCCGTAGCTATTGACGGTCCGAAACGGTGCCATTTCCGCGTCCAGATCAGCCGCTGGATACCACAGCCCGGAATGCGCTCCGAACATGGACGCCACCTGGTAAAGGGAAATGGCAACAACGACTGCCGCGAGTGGAATCGTCACCGCCTTGGGCCAGCGGCGGAAATGGCCGCCGGTTGCGGGGGGCCGGTTGAAGGAAAACCGACGACAGAACAGACGACAAAAACGGGATGTCAAAATTCGTTTGATGACGAAATCGTCCAACAACAGCAGGCACAGGGCGAGGGTAAGAAAGTTGAAGAACGTGTAATTGCCGGTGAGTAAAATGAGTGTTTGCAAGCCGATCATGGCCCCCGCGCCCAGAAACCGGATCCGGCGAGGGGCGAAGATCAGCCACGGCGCGCCGAGTTCGATGGCGAACATGGCAACGCAGGAACATTTTTGAAGCCAAAGCGGCAGTTGATTCGCGTACCAGCCGGGCCACGTCGGCAGCGGCTGGGTTTGATAATGAAACGTGAGCGCGGTGAGATCGCGCCAGGCCGGGTCGCCGCTCAAGAGCTTCACGCAGCCGGATGAAAACATCAGCTTGAACAACAGCAAGCGCAGCAGCCAGAGAAGAATGCGTGAGGGCGGTGATTCGCGCGAAGGTCGCGGCAACCATTGCAGCGGCGCAAAAAAGATGGCGAGAAAACCGGCTTCAAGCAGCAAGTAGTCCCACTGAAAACCGAGAAAATCCTGCCCAACCGTGGCGAGCGAAAGATAGAGCAACCAGAGCAGCGCCAGACAAGGCACCGGCGCAAGGCCGACGATGAGCAACAGGGCGCAAGCGGTTCCGGCAGCGCATTGCAAATCGAGAAAACCATCGGAGGAATCAAACCAGCACAACGTCGGCACCAGACGAAACCGGTCCGGGCCAATGCCCCGGGCATCGCAATGTTGTTTGATGGCGGACATGAACTGGTCGGCCGGCAAAATTCCGCCATGGCCGACAAGGCCGCCGATCTGCGACCAGAGCGAGACAAAAGCGACCAGATAAATCAAGCCGAGCGCGCGCAGGAAAAACCAGCGCGTGAGAAAATGATCCGGCAGTTCAACATGCCGGCCCCATAACCACCGCGTGAGCCGCGAGAAAAAAGTCCGGTGCCCGGCGACAAAGCCATAGGCGGATTCCGTGATCCGGGAAATTCCCGGAAACAATTCATAAGCGGCCAACGGCCATTGCCAGCCCGGGTTTTTCGACAGCACCCGAAACACGGCCTGCGCGCCGGAATAAACCGCGCCGTCGGTTTCGATCAATTGAATGGCGGTTTGGAATTGCCCGGGCGGGATTTCCGGGAATTGTGCGCCGATGCCGGCAGCTTGTGACGGCAGATAATCCACGGTATCGCCGGTGATCTGCCGCCAGCGGTGAATCCAGAGGGTGCAAAAATTACAGTCGCCGTCGAAAACGATGAGCGGCTTTGGCGGCGGCGCGGCGACGTGGAGGTCGCTTTTCATTTTTTCTTAAAGAGGGTCGCCCATCAAGGCCCGGTGGAGAAACGTTTTTTGCCGGCGGGCCGCCTGGCGATTTCCCTGGCAAGGACGAACTGCTCCCCCCGGGTCTGGAGACAGTGGTAGATGTCACGTTCGTCTGCGTCCATCTGACGATACTACGATATTACCGGAAAAAATCGAGCATCGAGCGATTAACCGAGAGGTCAGTGTCCGATTCTACGTTTCGGAGCGCGGGCTTCAGCCCTTGTCATTACCCACATCTTTTTAGCGGCAATATGATATTTGCTACTATGGGCTTAAAAACCGTTTAAAATTCAAGAAACCAAGAATAGCCACTCGCATGGCGGCGGCCATGGCGCGCGGGATGAACCTTGATCCGTTTTC
>DATHOG010000155.1:0-12459 GCA_035485115.1 Candidatus Sulfotelmatobacter sp.
CGTCCGCACTGGCCATGGGCGAAGACGTGTTGGACAAACGGACGCCATTGGTGCGGTCGAGCTGGCTCTTAAAATAATCCTGGTTGACCAGTGCATCCTTGAATTTTCCAATCTGGTCGCCGGGGTTGGGACTGGAATCTTTCGCATCCAGCGTCATCACCAGGCGCATCACCGTGGTTCCGGGTCTGCCGGGGATGACCACGCCAGAGCTGTTGGTGGTGGGCCCTCCGCCCGCTGTGAGCACCGCGCTCTGGTCGATGCGGACGCGCGTGAGCTGCACATTGGGAACGTAAATCTTCTGGAAGGCATCCATCAAATTGCCCTGCAGAAAGCGCACGTAGTTGAGTTTGGACAGCGCCTCGATCCGTTTGTCGGCTTCCTGGGCTTTTTTCTGGTTTGACAACGCCTCGCTATAGGTGTTGTTTTTGTACTGGATTTCCGCATCGAGGCCGCTCAAATCACGTTTTTCCCAAAGCGTGTTCGCCCAGATGGAGCTGTACCACACCAGAAATCCCGCGATGAGGAACGACCCGGCGAAGAGGGAACGCTTCACCGGATCTCGCCGGCGTAAATCCTCTTCCGCCTGTGCCTCGGCCAATAAGTTGATGCTGATAGGCATGGTCTATAAAAATTAGAATGACGCCAGTGCCGCGCCCACGGCCACGGTCAATTGCGGTCCGATGTGGTCGACCTCGACGGCCTGCTGTCCCGGCAACGCCAGTTGCAGGAAACCCGTCGGGTTCCAGGTCTTGCATTCGACCAGTAATTCCTGGTGCAACATCTGCAAAATCATTTCCGAACGCGCCGAGCCGCCGGTGACATACACCTGCGAGACGGGGCGATCCTCCTGATGTTCAAAAAAGTCGAGCGAAGCGCGGATTTCGCGGCCGAGCGGGATGACCTGGTTTTGCAGGGAGCCTTCGACTTCCGGGGCCATGCCGACCTTGATGCCTTCCGCTTCCCCGTAGCTGATATTCATGGAGTCGGCCAGCCCTTGCGTCAGGTGATCGCCGCCGAGGTTGACCATGCGGGTCAGAACCAGTTCGCCCGCGTTCAACACGCTTACCGTCGTGTGTTTGAAACCGATGTCCACGATGGCGACGGTTTCTTTTGCGTAAATGTCCGGCAATGCCTGTTCAAACGTGTTGATCGGCCCGATCAAGCCGGGCACCAGGCTATCCGCCGTCAAACCTGCGAGGGCTGCGGCGTTGATGAAATCCACCGCGAGCTGCTGGCGCGTCGCCGCGGCGATGACCTTGAATTTCGGGGCCGTTGTCGCCGTCTTGTCGCCCGCGTTCGCGAATTTCGGCGGGATGATGTAACAATCGAAAACGTGGTTTGGGAGATCCTGCTGCAGGTACGTCTTGTGGTTGACCTTCAAGATCTGCCGCATCTCGTCCACGGGAATCTGGGGAAATTCCACCTGTCGCACGATGGAGTCATCCACTCCCACGGCCATCGCCACGAACTTGGTGGTGCCGCCGAGGGCTTCAGAAATGGCCTTCAAATGCTCGCCCAGCAGTTCCGGCGAGATTTTTTTCTCGAACACGGGGGCGTCCAGCAGGGCGTAACGGGTCAGCGCAAGGATTTCGCCCCGCCGTTCCAGAAGGACAGCCTTGGTGGTCCGGCTGCCCAGATCTACTGCAATGATCTGGGTCCGTTTCTTTCTGGTTACTCCGTTGATAAATGGCAATGAAAAAGCCATGTGGGTCTTGTTATATATTTGTTTTATCTATTATCAAGCTGCAAATTGTTCAGCCAATTTAGCAGGACATAAGCCAAACCCGCCTCCTGGCGAATATTCGCTATTATCGGCATAAAATGTCCGAACCAAAGCCGGTTTTGTCCAAAAATGAACCGTCCGCTGCCCAATTAACCGATGATTTCCGCTGCTCGCTGTTTCGCCATGTCCAAAAAAGCCTCCAGCAGTGGCGATTTTTTTCCACGCCATAGCGCGCCTACCAGCACCATCGGGAACCCCGGCAATGGCAGGCACCGCACGGTCTTTGGCAGCGGCTTCCCCGGCACCTGTACCGATAGTCCCACGCCCAGACCGTTCGCCACGTACGTCTCGATCAAATCCGCCGAGCTGGCCTCCATGGTCGGGAACCATTCCACGTCCAGCGTGGCCAGCTTCTCTTGAAAATTCTTCGTCAGCGTCTCGTGCGCCGGCAGGCAGATCAACGGTTCTTCGATCTTGTCCTGTTTCCATAATTCCTCCGCCGACTTTATCTTTGAGTTTTTCTCCACCAACAACACCATCGGCAATTCCAGCAGCACGAACGATTCAAACCCCGCCGGTGCCTCGCGGTCGATGACCGTGATGACCAGGTCCACCTCGTCTTTCGAAAGCATGCTCTCCAGTTGCGCCGGATAGCCCTCGCGCAGGGAAATCTTCAGCCCGGCAAATTTCTTGTGCACGCCGTTCAACAACTTCGGCATGTGCTCGCGCAGCACGATCGTCGAGGCGCCGATGCGGAAATGCCGCGTCTGGCCGCCCTGGATGTCGTTCGCGATCTTTTCCAGGTTGCCAAAAAACGGCTCCGCGAAGCGGAATAACTTTTCCCCCGCGCCCGTCAGTGCGAACGGCCGCCGTTGAAACAGGGCCACTCCGAGAAATTCTTCAAGCTGCGCCACCTGCGCGCTCACCGCCGGCTGCTGAATGCCATAAGGAATATTACGCACTGCGGGCATAATCCCTCCGTGCCGTGCGACGTAATAAAAGAGTTCCAAATGATGGACGTTCATGGCTGACGGTCCGTGTCGGCTAAATAGTGTGAAAATGCCGGTGAATAAGCAAGTGAATAAGTCGGTGAATAAGTAAGTTTTTCAACGATGTAACTTATTTAAAATAAAGCAGTTGGAGTTGTGAATATTTCGGGCGAAATGCAATGGGGTTTGTGGCTACAATATATAGTGGTTGGGTAGTGAAGGATAACTATTCATTTCCGGATCACAGGAGACGACGTTAGGAGGTTCTGAACAAAAAACAAAAGTTTGAGTAACGTCACCTCGGCTCCTGCAAAAGAAAAGTTGCACTGTCCGGCATTCGCCAGTCCGGCTGGTACCATCACCCATCACTGCTTTTGCTTGGTCTTGCCAAAGTTGCCGTCATCAGGCATTCAAAGGCAAGGTCAACGGCTTGAACTGCATCCCATGAAAATCCCCGGCTTGATTCTCGTCATCTGCCTTTGGGCATTCGTGTTTTGGATATTTGATATCCGCGGCGGCGAGCAATTGTGGCGGCAGCATCGGGCTTTGTCTTTTGCCACCACCCGGGGCACGGTCCGGTCCAGCACCGTGAACATCTCGTATGGTTCGAAGGGCAGCGTCCATTACCATGTGGACATCGCCTGCTTTTATTCGGTGGACGACCGGGATTATTATAGCAGCCGCTATCGTTACGATGGTCATCCCGATAACCGCACGGCTTACACCATCTCGGCGGCGCATCCCGCCGGTTCCACCGTGCAGGTCTATTACGATCCGCAAAATCCCACCGACGCGCTGTTGTCAGCCGGCGAGGATGCGGCGGATGTCTATACGCTGTTTCTTACCACGCCGATCTGCCTGCTGTTTATATGGCTGCCGTTAAGAATGATTCTTGATTGGAATTTGGGCGGCTCGAAGGTCGCCGGCGGCGTAAAAATTATTTCCGAAGCGCTGGTAACGCGGGTGCGGTTGCCGCGGTTTCAACCTGTGATCGGTGCGGTGGTGGTGCCGGGCGTGCTCTCGCTCGTGGCGGGAATCCTGATGTACGCCGGGACGATTCCCGGCCCGCCGTTGATGGCGGGCGGATTCCTGCTGACCATCGTTCTGCTCGGCGGGGCGGCGGCGTACGGCTGGCAATACCGCAATGTCCATTCCGGCAAACAGGATCTGGTGATAGATTTTGCCGCGCGGACCGTCCAGCTACCGCTCATTTACAAACGACGCGAACTAATCACCGTATCGTTCTCGGATATCAGACAAGTTGTGCTGCAAAAAGTCCGGCATCAGAGCAAAGGCGGCGCGTACTACACTTACCTCGTCAAGCTGGAGATGAAAGACGGGCTGCTTCAAAGCTTGATCAACCTGAATGAAGCCCGTGCGGCATCGCTGGCCGCGTGGTTGAATGAAAAATTTGGACTCAACGCCAGCGCGCCGGTTTTGAACCCCGAAGATTGAGATGCAGATCTCCGCACGAGGCTTTTAAATTTTCCGCGTGAAAAATTGAACGAACTGACGCAAAGACTTTTTGACCACGGATGGATGAACACGGATCAAATTCCCTCTCCGATTAAAGATGAAAACCCGCACAGGACCAGCCGGCCGGCAATCAATAATGAGCGTCAAACCAATCCGGGCCTCGTCACCTCGACTCCTGCAAAAGAAAAGTTCACTGTCTGAAATTCGCCCGTCCGGCCCGGATTTGTTGCGAGATTGTCACTGATATCCAGCCGGCTTTTGGGTAGAGTAAGTTTGGTTTGAAGGGGCTTAACCGGTTTTTTTGAGTTTTATTTTTATGCCGCTCGCATTGATCGTACATAATGTGTCTGTGGATCCACTCTTGCCGGTTCATCAGCGGGTGAGGTCGTTGCATGGTTTGATGCCGGGCCGGGAGGGGCCGTTGGCCTGGGCCCATACGCAGGACGCGGCCATCGAGTATGCCGAAAACAATCTGTTTGTTTATTACGTCCGCCTGAACGGCTTGATGTCGTTGCTGGTGGTGGCGCGGACGGCCGACGGCCATAAATTTCTCAAGGCCAGATGTGATGCGGAACAGCCGGATACTTTGCTGGCCTTGCCGTGGTTCAATTCCGTCAACCCCAGCCCGGGCACCGTGAGCAAAGTTTCCCCGGCTTCACCATCGCAGGCGGGTTGAGGCAGTGATTCATTCTTATCCTCGTTCCCACCGTCACGCTTTCGAAGGTTGGTTGCCTGGCAACGATCCATCATCGCCCAATTGAACACCAGCACGGCAAGCACGAAATAAATAAAACAGAACACCCGGAGGTAAATTCCGAACGCCAACGTCAGCGGTGATGAGCGGGGCGGCGCTTCACCAAGAGCCGGCCAAATCAACGTAAATCAAGTCCAAGCAAACTTCAATCAGACAAGGGACAAACGTCGTGTTCAGAGACAGGAGTCTGTTAGTGTGAATCTTTTTAATTTAGTTCCGCCTCTGCGTGCGCGTCGAGGTTCACGAGTGCGCTGACATCGAGGATCAAGCCCACCCGGCCATCGCCCAGGATGGCCGCGCCCGCGAGCAGCCGGTTTTTGTGGACCATCATCTCGTTGAGGTTTTTGATGACCACTTCCTGTTTGTGCAACAGCGCATCCACCAGCAGGCAGCGGACGCCGGCGCCGGACTCGACGACGACGGCAATGCCATCGGTGACATTTTTGGTGGGAGGCTGGCCGAAAGTTTCGCCGAGCCGCAGCAGGGGAATCAGGCGTCCGCGTACATTGACGACTTCGGCCTTGTTCTGGATCTTTGAAACCATGCCCGGCTGCGGGCGGAAAGATTCACGGACTGAAAGCGTCGGGATGATATAGCGTTCTTCACCGACCCGAACAATAAAACCGTCGATGATGGCGAGGGTCAGCGGCAGACTGATCTTGAATTTTGTTCCGGTGCCCAGTTTGGATTCGATTTCGACGCGTCCGCGCAGACGTTCGATGTTGCGGCGCACCACGTCCAGCCCGACTCCGCGACCGGACAAATCCGTGATCTTGTCGGCCGTGGAAAATCCGGCGGAAAAAATGAACTTGAAGACTTCTTCATCCGTCAATGGATCGTCCGCGGCGGCCAGGCCGCGCTCGATCGCCTTCTTCAAGATTTTTTCCCGGCTCAGCCCCGCGCCGTCGTCTTCAACTTCCACCACGATGTTCCCGCCCTGATGGTAGGCGCGCAGATGCAGCGTGCCTTGGGCGGGTTTGCCCGTAGCCGTCCGTTTCTCCGCCGATTCGATGCCGTGATCCATGGAGTTGCGGATCATATGCAGCAAGGGGTCGTTCAATTCCTCGACCACGCCGCGGTCCAGTTCCGTATCTTCCCCCGACAGAATCAATTCGACCTTCTTGTTATGTTTCACGCCGATATCACGCACGACGCGGGACATTTTTTGGAAAACCCCGCGGATGGGGATCATGCGCAGCGACATGCTGACGCGCTGCAGTTCCTTGGTGATGCGGTTGAGCTGTGCGGCGTCGCGCGTGAATTGCGGCGACAGGCCGGTCATGCCCGCGAAATGCTGGCTGACGAGCGATTGGGCAATGACCATTTCGCCGACGAGGTCGAGCAGCCCGTCGAGCTTGGCCGTGTCCACCTTGACGATCGAAGTCTGGTGAACGGAATTAGTTGATCCCGGTTCCGCCGTTTCGGCGATGGCGGCGGGTGGTTCGTTCTTTAAGGTTTCTTTCGGCGCGACGGCGGCCGAAGTTTTTCCATCGATGACATCCTGGGCTTCGCGTTTCAACAGCGCGGTTGGGATGGTGATCGGCTGGCAGGGTTTCGCGCCGGAAATCTGGCCATCGATTTCATCCACAAAATTTTTCAACGTGTCGCGCCCGCGCAAAATCAGGCCGATGACGCCCGCGTCGATCGCGAGCTTTCCCTGCCGTGCCTGGTCGAGCAGGGATTCGAGGATGTGGGCGAGGCGGTTGATCGGGATCAGATTCAGGAATCCGGCACCGCCTTTGAACGTGTGAAACGCGCGGAACACGGTATTCAAGGTTTCGGCATCCTGCGGGTGGTTCTCCAGCACGAGCACACCTTGTTCGATGTTATCGAGATGTTCTCGTGATTCGTTGATGAACTCGCGCAGCAGTTCGGCATCTTCGGCCGGGTTGAGTTCGAGCGGTGGCGTCTCGGCCAGCAGGTCGGTCGCCGGGGCGGTTTCAGTTATGTTTGCGACCGGCACGTCGGCGGGAGCGGCAGTGCGATCCGCCGGGGCCGCAACCTGCAAAATCAATTCGTTCAGCCAGAGGATGTCGTCCGGCGAAAATACTTTTCCAGACTCGACGATCTGCACCATTTTTTCCCAGGCATCGCCGCAGGTTTTCTCCAGTCCGGCGAGCCGGCATTTCGACGCCTCGTCGCGAAGGTTGCCGATCAAATCCAGGATGGGAAATTGACCGTTGGTATCATTGGCGCGGACGGCGGATATTTCCGTTTGCAGTTGGGCAGTGAGTTTGGAAAGGCGTTCGTTCATGAGATTAGTTTATCCGGCCCACGGGTTGGCGGTGACTTCGATGAACGGATGTATGTTCGCGCTGCGGAACGCCATACGTTCGATACAGCCGCCGGATTCGATCGGGGTGGTGTAGTCATTGGTGATCCCAACCTTCGGCGGTTCGAGCCGGCATTCGAGGCCGGCATCGCACAGGTTGGATTTGAAATTGCCGGTCATGATGTTCAGCAATTCCCCGATGGCGTCGCGGATTTCATCGGTATTGTTCATATCCTCCGGTTTACACCCGAAAATTGCGGCGGCGACCGCGCGGGAGGACGGCAGGGTCATACGCAGATAGACATGACCCGCGATTTTGCCGGCAAAACCAATGCAACCACGCATGTGCTCGCCATTCACGCCCGTGAGTTGGTGCGCCGGAAACTGATCGAGCTTCAAGCCGGCCATTGTTTGAAATGCTTTTTGCAGTGCCAGTGACAACGGGGTTCCCATCGCCAGGATGAGCGCGATACCGATGCCGTTGCGCATGATGGCCTGCTCGACGGAATCAATGGTATATTCGGCCTCGCAGGTGGCGTGGTGATTGGCGACGCGCAGCAAGCGTGCCGTCAGGTTGCGGTCCTTCTCGATGACCCGGGCGATTTCGTCGAGGTCGGCATATTGATCGGCGACGAGTTGCGTCAGGCGCATGACGCTTTCGGGCGCGGGCGCGAAGCCGTACTGCTTGGCCAGCGCGGCGTATTCTTTATGTGCGGGTGGTTGCATCGTCAGGCGGCCTTTTTCTGAAGCGACACGACGCGTCCGGCTTTTTCGATCAATTGATCTTCTTTGAACGGCTTAACGAGGTAGTCACGCACGCCGAGTTTGGCGATTTGCAGGACATTGTCGCGACCTGATTCGGCGGTAAGCATGATAACGGGAGTAGTTTTGAGCGCCTCGTCCTCCTTCAACTTCGTCAACATCGTCACGCCATCCATGACCGGCATGGTGACATCGAGGATGATGAGATCGGGTTTTTCCCTGGCGGCGGCGGCCAGGCCCTCCTCGCCGTTGCCGGCTTCGAGCACGGTGCAGTCGTAAGGTTTGAACGCCCGGGCCACGATGAGCCGGATGGTGCGGCTGTCATCAACGCTTAAAATTTTGGTTGCCATAATTTTATTTAGTTCAGTTTGATGTGTATTTCCACGATGACGAATTCATCGTCGCATTGAAAGACCAGCCAGTCGCGCTCGACATCCGGCATCGGCTCGATGGAGAACGCCGTGCCGCGGATGATGGCGGGCGTGCTCATGGCGCAGGGTGCGTTGTTGTCGCACAACCAGGATTTTAATCCGCCGGTGACCATGTTTGTCGCCTCGCCGACCACGTCGTTGACGTCACTTTCGCCTGAAATCTCTTCCGGTGCGATGCCGAGCATCGTGGCGGCGACTTTGACCGCGAACGGCGCCGAGAGGTGGAGATAAACCGCGCCGTTGACCGTATCACCCGCAAAACCGACAGCGCCCGTCACGCGGCTGGCGAAGTGCGGCATGGGTTCGCCGTGTTTCGGCACAGCTTTCATCGAGAGCATGGTTTCAAACACGTCCACAAGATGCGCGGACATGAATTTGGCGATGTTCGGTAGCTGGAGGGTCTGGCTCATAGTTTTTATTTCAGTACGGGTGTGGTTTCTGTTCGTGACGATGCACGCGCGCCCAGCGCATGCAAAATGGCATGCGGGATATGGTCAAGCGGCAGCACCTTGTCGGCCGCTCCGATCTCCACGGCGGCGCGGGGCATTCCATAAACCACGCAGGTTTCTTCGTTCTGGACGATGTTCGTGCCGCCGGCGGCCTTTAATTGCTGCATGCCTTGCGCACCGTCGCGGCCCATGCCCGTGAGCAAAACTCCCACGGCGTTCGGCCCGGCGCAACGCGCGGCGGAATTGAAAAGCATATCGACCGCCGGACGCGTATAATGGATCGGTGGATGCTGGTTGAGGTGCACGCGGTAGGAATTTTTCTCCCATTCGACGGTCATGTGAAAATCGCCGGGGGCGACCAGCGCCATGCCCAGGCGCACTTCGTCGCCGGATTTGGCCTCGTGCACTTCCATCGCGCACAATTCGTTCAGGCGTTCCGCAAAGGTTTTTGAAAACAACGGCGGGATGTGCTGCACGATCAAGATTCCCGGAAGCCCGTCCGGCAGACGCATGAGCACTTCCTTGATCGCCTCGGTGCCGCCGGTGGACGCCCCGATGACGATGATCTGTTGCGGTGCATAATGATCATTCGTCCCCACCGGTGCGGCCTGTGATTTGGGACGCACATGATTCAGCCGCGCTGACACGGCGGCTTTCACGCGGCGCGCGAGCTGGTCGCGTAAATCGCCCAGGTTCCAGGCGGATTTGGGCTTGGCGAGCACATCCACCGCGCCGAATTCCATCGCATCCAGCGCCGCCCGGGAGCCGGCCTGCGTCAGCGAGCTGATGATGACCACAGGCATGGGCCGGTGTTGCTGCAGGATGCGGAGAAACGTCAATCCGTCCATGCGCGGCATCTCGATGTCGAGCGTCATCACGTCCGGATTCAATTCCAGAATTTTTTCGCGGGCGACAAAGGGATCGCACGCCGTGCCGACGACCTCGATTTCCGGATCAAACGACAACGCTTCCGAAATCATTTTCCGCACGACGGCGGAATCGTCCACTACCAGCACGCGGATTTTTCGGTTCGGGTTCATTTCATTGCCATGAATTCATCCACCTTTTCAAATGAATCGCGCACCTGTACGACCATCGCCTCCAGCCGGGTTTCGTCGATGCCAAGCGCGGCGACGGCCTGCGGGCTGACGCGCACGGCAAAACCATCCCAGCCCGGCGCCGAGCCGGCGAGGTGCGCGAGGCAGTTTGCGAGATGGGTGACACAGGAGATTTTTGGCATGGGTTCGGTGACGGGCTGATGATGATTGGCCGTCGCCTCGAGGATTATTTCCGGCAGATGCCAGGATTGGAGCAGACACGCGCCGACTTCGCCGTGGTCGGTGCCGAGGATTTCCTTTTCCGCCTCGCTGCGTGAAAGCTGCCGTGACTCGATCAACTGGCGGATGGCGGTCTGCGTATCCGGCGTCAGCGCCTGGCTCATCACGAGCTTGCCGATGTCATGCAGCAGGCCGACCGTGAAGGCTGCGGGCTTATCAATGTCAACGCCGCTGGTCTCCACGGCGATGATTTCCGCGGCGGAGGCAGCGATGAGCGAATGCCGCCAGAGTTCGCTGGCTTCGACGGCGTAGCCGGGCAGGGGAACCACCATGGCACTGCCGAAGGCGAGCGTAAGGACGATATGCAGGATCTGCTGGTGGCCCATGATCAGGACCGCCTGATCAACGGATGAAACCGGTTCTTCGAGCCCGAAGTACGGCGAGTTGCACGCGCGCAACAGTTTCGCCGTCAAAATGTTGTCGCATTTGATGGCGTTGACGATGTCATCGTTGTCGGCATCGGGCTGGTCCAGCAAATTGACGAGGCGCAGCGCGGCTTGCGAGACGGGCGGCAGATTTTTTACCCGGGCAACGAGTTGCCGGGCGGCGGGGCTCAAGGTCAAGTTAGCGGTGGTGCTCATATCGGATAGGGGTTTGCGCCGGGAGATTTGATGGAGACGTTGCCGGTGGCCAGGTCGAAGCGCAACGTGCGCGAGGCCGGTCCGCCCGTGTCGCTGGATTGAATCAGCAGACCGTGCTGGGCGATGATTTTTTTAAAAGCCTCGGCATTCCGCGCGCCGATATTGAAAATTCCTGTGGAATCAAGCAGTTGCGCGCCGCCGGCGACCTTGATGACCAGCCGGGAACGTTCCGCGCCGAGATTATAAGCGGCGTGAAACAGCCGCGGCACGCCGGTATCCACAAACATGGACGGCATGGCGCCGGCTTTCACCGTGTCAATGTTCGAATCGGGCAGCATGAGGTGCAGCAATCCGCCGATTTGTTTCAGCGGATCGTAAATTGTGATGCCGAGGCACGAGCCCAGCGAGTAGGTGACCAGTTCCGCCCCGGGGTCGTTGCTCACGGCCATGTCCGCCACGCCGACCACGAGCGTTTTGCGCGGCGGCGGTATAACCCATTTGTTCGACGGTGACATAGTTCATTTGTGAGCCGCGGGTCGCAGTCGTGGCATTGGCGAATTCTTCATCAGTCCGGCATGGTCATCGGCGGCAATTTGCGCCGCTTGAGGAAACTTTTGCCGCCGGAGAAGTATTTTTGCCCCGGGATTTAAGTCGGAGCTGTTTTAGCCGAAAGGAATGCGGGAACGCATCCCGTTTGCCATCCAGTCTGAAATGAGCGCCATCTTGAACGAAAATCCTCCGGTCACTCCGCCGGACGCTGCCAAGCCACGCAGCACGGAGCAGGAACTTTTCTGGCAGAACCGCGAGCTGACGGCCTTTCATCGCATTTCGGAGGTGATGCTCTCCGGGGAATCGGAACAGTTGGTCTTTGATACCATCGCGCGCGAGACGAGCGGCATGACGGATTTTCCGATGGTCTCCATCGAGATGTGCGATTTCGAGCGCGCGGTGATGATCTACCGCGGCGCGCACGGAATGCCGTTGAATGAGATGCCCGCGCCGTTTGAAGTGCCGATGGACGTGACGCTTTCCGGCCAGGTCGCGCATAATGGTGAAATCCTCATCGAGCAAAATGTCGCCGACCGCCGCGAATACGCCGCCCCCATCCTGAAGTTTTTTGGCGTGCGAACCTTTGTCTGCATGCCCATCAAGTCCGAAAACGGCGTGGTCGGCACCCTTTCGCTTGCGCACACCAGCCAGGTCGAAGTCGAGCCACGCGTGGTGAAGGCCGCGACCAGCCTGGCCAATTATCTAGCCACGCAATTTGACCGTCTGCACGCCCGTGAAGCCGCCAAACGCAGCGAGGCGGAGCTTTCCACGGTTTACGACCGCGTGCCGAACGTGCTTTGTCTGTTTGACGTGGACCTGCAAATCGTCCGCGCCAACCATGCGGCGATCGAATTCGCCAAATTGTCGCACGAAGAAAACGAACCGTTGCGGCTCGGGGAATTTTTCCGGTGCAAACCGAACGGAGCGGCCTGCCAGCACGGCTGCCTGGGCTGCCATTTGCGCCGGCTGCTGGCGGAAACCTTGAAGTCGGGAAAAAACCTTCGCCGGGTGCGCATGACCAAAACCCTGCTCCGCCACGGCCATCCGACGCAGGTTGTGCTTCTGGTCTCCACCGAACGGATCCAGTTCCACAACACGGTACGCGTATTGATGTGTCTTGAGGACATCACGAAGAA
>DATHOG010000156.1:0-23611 GCA_035485115.1 Candidatus Sulfotelmatobacter sp.
AAAATGCCCATTTCCCAAGCCCTTTCTCAGTTTCCCCCACCCGCAGCCTCAGCCCAACACTCCAATCATCAATGTTTACTGGCGTTTTAAACCGGACAGTAGTGGAAACGAACCCAATTTTTCCGCAAAAAACCCAATGAATGCGCATAAGTGTCCAAAAAAACGAACCCAATTTGGCGGGGTTTAGAGAGTTGAAATCCGAGCAAATCAAACCGAATCCGACCAAATCAAAGTAAATCAAACCTGAAAAGTATCACGTGTCGGTGTGAGCCCTCCCGAAGCCAAGGACGACGAGGGTAATTTTAATGCATAAAGCGCTTTGTGAGTATGCTGTAGGTGCTAAATCTCTTTCGCCCCGTCCGGGGCTTGATTCGGTTTTCGCTTAAACCCATGGCTCGCGCCATGGGCTATTTTCTTTCGTCGCTCCGCGACTTAATCCACAAACCGGCGCGTGAGGTTGCCGTAGGCGTCGATGCGGCGGTCGCGCAGGAAGGGCCAGTGGGTGCGGGTGGTGTCCACGTTGGCGAGGTCCACGGGTACGACAAGAACTTCTTCCTTGTTGCTGGAGGCTTTCGCCAGCATCTCGCCGCTGGTGCCGGCGACAAAGCTTTGACCCCAGAATTCGATGCCGTCACCGCCGACGCCGTCCAGGATTTCATGGCCGATGCGGTTGGCGACGGCGACGTAGCAGCCGTTGGCCACGGCGTGGGCGCGCTGGATGGTTTCCCATGCGCCGTGCTGTTTGATGCCGTATTTTTTCTTTTCGCCGGGATGCCAGCCGATGGCGGTCGGGTAAAAGAGGATTTCCGCGCCTTGCATGGCGGTCAGGCGCGCGCCTTCGGGATACCATTGGTCCCAGCAGATGAGCACGCCGATCTTGGCGTATTTTGTCTGCCACGCCTTGAAACCAAGGTCGCCGGGGGTGAAATAAAACTTCTCGTAGTAAAGCGGGTCATCGGGGATGTGCATCTTGCGGTAGATGCCCAGGAGCGAACCGTCGGCGTCAATGATGGCCGCGGTATTGTGGTAGACGCCGGAGGCGCGCTTCTCGAAGAGGGAGGCGATGACGACGGTCTTGTGTTTTTTAGCGAACTTGCAAAAGGCGTCGGTGCTCGGTCCGGGAATCTTTTCGGCGAGCAGAAAATTTTTGTGGTCTTCGCTTTGGCAAAAATACTGCGAGGTGAACAGTTCCTGGGTGCAGATGATGTTTGCGCCGGCCTTCGCGGCGCGTTCGGCGAGCGCGAGGGTCTTTTTCAGGTTCGCGTCCGGCCTGGCGGAGACGGAAGTTTGGATGAGCCCGAGCTTGAGCCCGGAAGACTTGGGTTTCATTTATCTTAAATTTTCGATCGCGGAAATTCGTCCGATAATCATGGTGCGATTATCGGACAAAGTTGCGCGGTGTCAACACGGAGGAGAGCGGAGGAAAACTTCATTTTGGAAATACGATTGCCAATGTTGTTGTATCGCTTTCTCCCTCACCCTGACCCTCTCCCGCTGGGAGAGGGAACAGCCATCCAAGCCTTCTATTTTTGAATGCGATGAGTTCCAGTTCAACCATTGGTTTTCGCATGAAACCAAAAACGATCAGGTGTTGGTTTCCTTCAGCCGCGCGGTTTCTTCGAGCACGATGGTCTTGAACTGGGCGTCGTCGGGCAATGGCTTGGGCGTTTCCTGGCCGAAGAGTTCGCGGATGAATTTGCCGAGGGTTTCGTTCGTCGGCCCGTAGCCGGTGCCGTAGATGTAATATTCGAGGTCGGTCATCAACTTGTCGGCGGTCTCGTAACGGCGGTTCGCGTCATGCGCCAGACAGTGGTGCAGGATGTCGTTCAGCCGGTCGTCGATGCGCGAGTCGAGCGCGCGGAAATCGGGGATCGGCTGGTTCATGATGCGGTTGCGCGATTCCTCAGCAGTCGCGCCCTTGAAGATGTTCCGGCCGAGCAACAGGTGCGCGAGCACGACGCCGACGGAGAAGATGTCCGAACGTTTGTCGGTGATCTGGAAATCCGCCTGTTCGGGGCTCATGTAATCGGGCTTGCCGGCGACGACTTCGCCCTCCTGGTCGGTGAGGAAACCCTTGGCCTTGGCGATGCCGAAATCGGTTAGCTTCACGTCGCCTTCAAAGGCGATGAGGATGTTTTTAAAGCTGACGTCGCGGTGGACGATGCCGAGCGGCTTGCCGTTTTTATCGGCCTTGGAATGCGCATAGGCGAGGCCGCGGGCGACGCGGCTGGTGATGAAAACGGCCAGTTCCTTGGGCAGCGTGCGGCGTTTTTCGGCCAGTTGATGCGTGAATTGCTCAAGGTTCACGCCGCGGATCAGTTCCATGGCGATGAACGCGACACCGTTGGCCTCGCCGAGGTGATACGTCTGGACGATGTTCGTATGGATCAGGTCGGCGACGAGCTTGGCCTCGCCGATGAAGTTCTCGATGAACATCTTCTGGCTGGCGTAGTTCGGGCGGATGATCTTGATGGCGACGCGCTTGACGAAGGCGCGCGAGCCCTGCTGCTCGGCCTCGTAGACAATACCCATGCCGCCCTCAAAGATCTTGCGGGTGATCTCGTAGCGGAATTCGTCCTGGATGTTGAAGAGCGCCACAGTGGAATAGTCGGAAATTGCCCCGTATTGTCAAGCCCGCCGAAAAATGTCTATCAAAAAAACCTCATATTTTTTGATTTTTTCGCTTGCGTGCGATGCGCTTTGGAATTTTACTCGTCTCAAGTCTGTAGGTTTTTTTAGCGGACTAAACAAACAACAACAACACAACAACCAAGAGAACAATATGGCTAAAGCCCTCTCCAAAGCTCAAATCGCCGCGCTGGTCGCGGAAAAGAACAGCCTCTCCAAAAAGCAGGCCGTCGAGATCCTCGACAGCATCGCGCAGCTCGCTTACAAGCACGCGAAGGACACTTTCACGCTGCCCGGCATCGGCAAGCTCGTCCTGAAGAACCGCGCCGCCCGCATCGGCCGCAACCCGAAGACCGGCGAACAAATCCAGATCGCCGCGAAGCGCGTCGTGAAGTTCCGCGTGGCCAAGGCCGCGAAGGACGCGATCCTCGGCAAGAAGTAATTTCAGCTCTCGTGAAAGGCGCTTCGAATCCTCGGAGCGCCTTTTTTATTGGCTTGAACTGCCTGCGGCCAACTGCGAAGTGATTTTGCGTCAATGGTAAAATTCCTCATCCATCGTCCGAAATGGATCGTGGCCGTCGCTGGCGTGCTGATCTTCTGGCTGACGCAGACGGAGTGGCTCCAGTCGGTCCAATTCTGGCAGCATGCGGAAGGCAAATTGGTCAATAACCGCTATCTGTTGCGCGGCGGTCGTCCCCCCGATCCAGACATCCGTCTAGTTGGTCTGGCCACAAGTTCATTTCAGTTGGATGCGCTCGCACCTGAAGAAATCGCAGCCTCGCCAACGTTGCAACTCATGCAACAGCCCTGGCCTTGGGACCGAAAAGTTTACGCGGCGGTCCTGGAAAAATTAATGGGGGCAGGTGCAAAAGTAGTGGTATTCGATTTTGTTTTTGCCAGTGAGACGGACGGCGACGACGAGTTCGCTCGAGCTTTGCAGAAATACAAGGATCACGTTGTCATCGGTGAAATGTTTGCGGATGAAAAAGAATCGGAAACGCAGACAAAAAAGATGATAACGCCAAACAATCGTCTATTGTTGCCCGGCACGGAATCGATCCCCGGTCTCGTGACCATGTGGCCGGATGATGACGGAGTGATCAGGCATGTGCGTTATCGGACTTCGATTGAGCGTGAAAGTTTGGGGATACCCAATCTCGATCCGCGGATCGCCGCCTTCGTGAAAAAGGATATCGCCACGGGGAAGGTTCCGGATGATCTGAAACATTTTACCACGTTGGCGGTGGAAAAGTTCGACGGCAAACCCGTCGCTGTCACCGACGCGGATTTTCACTTAATCGATTTTGCCGGTGGTGCCAGCACATACCGGCCGTTGCCGATAGAAAACATGTTCGTGCCGGCGCTATGGCAGAAGCGCCCGTTTAATAACGGGCTGACCTTCAGCAACAAAATTGTCGTGGTTGGCCCGACGGCGGAAATTTTCCATGATATCCATACCACCCCCTTCGGTGAAACACCCGGGCCCGAAGTCCAGGCGCAAATTATCGGTGCTTTACTACATGGCAAAGGGCTGACCGAGACTTCAAACGCATTCAATATCATGCTGGCATTGGTTGCCATGGTTTTGGCGCTGGTCATCTGCCTGGGCATTCCCCAGGCCTTGCTCAAAGGGCTTTTGCTGACCGGCGCGACGGTGGCGTTTTTCGCCATATGCCAGTTCGAGTTCACAAAAAACAATCTCGTCATCCAGATGATGCCGCCGCTGTTTTGTCTGCTGGTGACGGGTTTGTTTGGGATCATTTTTGAATACACGCTGGAACAGCTCGATAAGCGGCGTTACCGGAATGTGCTTGACCGGTATGTCTCCAAAAACGTGGCCAAAACAATTTTGGACGACCGGCGTTCCTTCGTCGAAGCCTTGAAAGGGCGCAAACAGCCGGTGACGGTTTTGTTTTCGGATATCCGCGGCTTCACGACGATGACCGAAAGTTCCGATGCCGACAAACTCGTCGCGCAACTGAACGAATATTTTCGCGACATGGTCGGCAGCGTTTTGCAGCACAACGGCACGCTGCAAAAATTCATCGGCGACGCGATCATGGCCGTGTGGGGCGACACGCACACCAAGGGCAACGCCGAGGACGCGCGGGGCGCGGTGACGACGGCGCTCCAGATGCGCGTGGCGCTGGCAAAGTTGAACACGGACTGGACGGATCATTCCGATCGTAAAAAACTGTCCATCGGCATCGGGGTGAACCATGGCGAAGTCATCGTCGGGAACATCGGCCATCCGCAGCGCATGGAATTCACCGTGCTCGGTGACGGCGTGAACCTTGCCGCACGTCTGGAAAGCGCCACGAAGCAATTTCACACGGACATCCTGATCGGCGAGGAGGTCGAAAAATTGACCCGCGAACATTTTGTTTATCGCACCGTGGATTTAATCGCGTTCAAGGGTAAAACCAAGCCGATTGAAACATTTACATTGTTGAGTGACAGCACCGTGCCGCCGCCGGCGTGGTTGGAGACGTATCACATGGCGGTGAAGATGTATCGCCGGCGCGAGTTCAAGGAAGCCGCCGGCCGTTTCAAGTTCACCCGGGAGCAGATCCCGGGCGGCGACTTTTTGTGCGAGATGTATCTGTCGCGTTGCGAGGCCTATCAGGCCAGCCCGCCGCCGCCAGACTGGGACGGCTCGTTCACGCTGTCCGAGAAATGAACCTCAAGTAATGAGCCGTTTGCCGTGGAACGGCGGGCATGATATATTAATTGAGTTTGACCAATCAGTCCGGTTAAATTACAACATTAACCCGTAGGTGAGGCAAAATTAACCCGTGAGTGTTATGAAAAATCTATCCGCTCTTGCTGTCTTGGGCATCGGTTGCATATTCGCCGTTTCATCCAGCCGCGCCATTGACCTGAAGCAATCCAAGCTCACACAGGTCGTGAACGACGTGGAGATCATCTCCGCCGCCGACCAGTCGCAAAAAAATGCGTCGGTGAACGACGTCTTCAAGATGCCGGACATCCTGAAGACCGGCCCGCAGTCGCGCGCGGAACTGGTGGCGGATGACGAAACCGTCACCCGCGTGGGCGCGAATACGATTTTCTCCTTCGACCCGGCGAACCGGACGATTGATCTGAAGCAGGGCAGCCTGCTGTTCCATTCGCCGCACGGCAAGGGCGGGGGAACCATCCACACCGGTTCGGCCACGGCCTCCGTGCTCGGCACCACGCTCATCATCACGACCACGCCGAGCGGCGGGTTCAAGGTGCTCGACCTCGAGGGTTCGGTGGAAGTGAACTTTCTGAACGGCCTGAACCAGAAACTTGCCCCCGGCCAGATGAGTTTTGTGCTGCCCGGCGGCAACCAGCTTTCGCCGATTGTCGTTTTTCGTCTGGACGACCTGACCAAGAACAGCCGGTTGGTGGGCGGTTTCCATAATCAGCTCGCTTCCCTGCCGCTGATTTTGCAACAGGTGCAAAAACAACTGGCGGCCATTGCCGCCGGAAAGTTGGGTGACACGGGGTTGCTCGTCGGCAGCGATGGCAATTCCCAAGGGATACAGGTGATTGACCCGAATACTTTGCAATCGGCGCTGAATGCAATTGGAACCCCACTGAAGGTAGATGCGATTATTGACCAACCGTCACTAGCTGCTGTTTCCACGCCGCCACAGCGTATTTTCACCACGCCGATCTTGTTGCAAAATAATCCCTTTTACCTCGGGCAGGGATTCGTAGGGTTTGCGGCCAAGGATATTTACTTTGACGCACCGGGTAGCCAGTTGCAGTCGGATGTAGCTGGCGCCAGAGACGTGACTTCCACTTTGAATGTTGATCTTTCGCCTTACGCCTCATGGTCAGAATTCGATTTTGTGGCCGCGCAAAACATTGTTTTCAATACGAGCACTACTTTTAGCGGGCTGGCCAGCGACTATAACCTCACTTTCTCGTTCATCGCGGGCAATCAAATCCAAGTAGCCTCCGGCACGACCATTCAAGCCGATGTCGCGAACTGGCAGTGGGAATCGCCCGCCGTCCTCTCGCTCGATACCGTCAGCGTCGTGAACAATGTCGGCAATACCTATTTCGCGACCGGCACGGGCGGGGTCTTATTCAATAACTGCACGGTGCGTATGAATGGCAATCTCGGTGTTCAGACCCTCGGGGACGCCAGTTTCATCGGCACCGGTCTGACCGCAAACTCCAGCACGGTGGACGCGGCCGGATCAATAAACCTGAGCGGCGGATCGGCGGTCACAATGATTGCCTTTGGCGCATTCACGGCCGGAAAAGACATCACGATCAACGGCGCAAATTTTCTGTCGGATCCCAACAACGGCGCCATGAATTTCAGTGCGAAAAACGGGAGCATCAATGTCTCGGGTTCATCCTTCAATACGTCATTCCTCTCCTTGAATTCCGGCGACGGTATCCTGCTGGACGGCACGGGCCAAACTTTTACCGGCGGCGCGAACGCGCAGGCAAGTTTCAGTACTACCGGCAGCAGCGCGGCTGTCAGCCTTTCAAATGCTGACTTTACACATTATGCGCAGACGAGCATCGCGAGCCAAACGGTCAACCTCTACAACGTCGCTTTCAACAATGTTGTCAACATTTTCAGCCGGCTCGGCCTCTGGAACAATGGTTCTTCACAGTCCGGCTACGTCAACGACCTCGGTGGCGTTACCTACAACGGAACGCTCGTAAATGCCGCCAACGGTTCCAGCGGCAAGCTCAGCGGCACCGGCATCACAATCGGCAAATTGCCATGATACATCGGGGAAATTTTAAAATGATCAGGGGTTCTCTTTTCGTCGCCATTTTGCTTTTTCCCGGTGTCATGGGCGTGCGGGCACAAAATGCCGCCATCCAGCAATTGCAAAATTCACAGATGCAGATGCAATTGCCGCAGCCACAATTGCGCGCAGGCACCAACGCTCCCGAGCTTTATACCGGCGAAAACGAGGATATCGGGCCCCAATACATTCTACGCGTGAACAATCAAAGGGCACACCGGAATCTCTTCGACGTCACGTTGGACAGCCAGGTGTTTTATACTGACGACGCCAATTACGCCGGGCATTCCAGCCGTATCGGCAGCGCGGTTTTCGTCAATACGGTCCAAGGCGCGATTGCGCCCGATCCGTTCGCACTGGGTCCGGGCAAGTTCGCGCCGGCCGCCGGTTTTTCCAGCCAATGGTATGATTACAGCAGCCGCGCGATGATGCCCTTGGATTTTTTTGCGGAGACCGCGTTTGTCAATCTGCGCTATCTCTTTGGCAACAACTGGCAGCTCACGGCCGGCGCCAACTACACGCGCCTGATTAACCAGGGTGTTCAAAATCATCAAGTAGGCCCAAACAGCCCGCACGGTCAGTACGAGACTTATCGCGAATGGCTGCCCAATGTCAGTTTGCAGCGCGGGTTTGCCATCAATGACCATCTCGCGCTCATCGTTGGCGATATCGTGGATTACCATTTAACTCATGTGCAATCGATTGCGGGATCGCGCGACGACGTCAATGATCATCTTGACGATTCGGTTTTTATCACTGTCAACTGGCAGATCACCTCGCATCTCGCGGTCCAGCCGTTTTATCGTTTTCAATATTCCTACTACCGGTTTGATGCCAAGAGCGATAGTCCGCCTTATCAAAACGATCGCAGCGACTGGCTTAACAGCGTCGGCCTGAATGTCGCCTATAATTTCAATGCCTATGCCAGTCTGCGGCTCTTTTGCAGCTACAACTCCAAGGGCTCAACTGACCCGCTAACACCCGCATACGATGAATTGAACGGCGGTGTCGGCGCGACGCTCGACATCAAATTCTGATCGTTTTTCATTCTTTTTTAGATGACACGGGATCGGGTCTGTCACGGATTTTTATTTTTCCTCTGCCTCAATCGGCGTAACCTGCGGGATACAAAATGAAACCACGCGTCCGTTTCGCCCCTTCGCCCACCGGTTATCTGCATATCGGCGGTGCGCGTACCGCGCTGTTCAACTGGCTTTACGCCCGCCACACCGGCGGCACCTTCGTCCTGCGCATCGAGGACACCGACGCTGCGCGCAATTCGCAGGAGGCCGTCAATGTCATCCTCGAAGGCCTCCGCTGGCTCGGTTTGGACTGGGACGAAGGTCCGTTGACGCCCGATGCCACCGGCCCGTGCAAGGGCGACCGTGGACCTTATTTCCAGTCGCAACGTAAGAAAAATTACCAGCGGCGTATCGAGGCCTTGATGTCGCGCGACCTCGCCTACAAGCACGTTGACGGCACGATCAAATTCCGCATGACACGGGAGCCGATTCTCATTCCCGACCTGGTCGTCGGCGATGTGCTGCGTCCGCTTACCGACCGCGAGGAGGCCGATCCCGACTGGGTGCTCATCCGCAGCGACGGCCAGCCGGTGTTCCATTTCGTCAACGTCGTGGATGACCTGGAGATGGGCATCACGCACGTCATCCGCGGCGAGGACCATTTGAGCAACACCGCGAAGCACATTGCGCTCTTCCGCGCGTTTGGCGTCGAGCCGCCCCGGTACGCACACATCCCGCTGATCCTGAACGCCGATGGTTCCAAGATGAGCAAGCGCGACAAAGGTGCCTCCATGACGACCTATATGGACGAAGGCTTCCTCGCCGAGGCCGTGAACAATTATCTTTGTCTGCTCGGCTGGTCGCCCAAGGACAATACCGAGAAGATGCCGCTTAAGGATGTTGCCGAACGCTTTGACCTGCCGCAAATCCTCCGGCACAACGCCAAGTTTGACTTCGAGAAACTGGTCTGGTTGCAGGGCGAGTACTGCCGCGAGCTTCCTGCCGACCGTTTTTACGAGCTCGGTGTGCACGCCTTTTCCAAGGCCGGCGTGGATACGAACAAGTTCGCCGTGGATTACGTCAAGGCAGCACTTGATACCTGCCGCGGCAAGATCAAGACGTTTAGCGAACTGCCCGCTTATGCGGGTTTTTATTTCAAGGACGATTTCAGCTACGACGCCGAAGCTGCGAAAAAAAGCTTCGTGCCGGAAAACAAACCGCGCGTGGAAAAACTGCGCGACGCCTTCGCCAAGCTGGAGAAATTTGACGCCGCGAGCATTGAAGCCGCATTGAAAGCCGTCGCCGCCGAACTCGGCGTGAAGGTGGGTGTGCTCGTGCATCCTGTGCGCCTGGCCGCCACTGGTCAGCCGCACGGCCCGAGCTTGTATCACCTCCTAGAAGTCCTTGGCAAAGAAAAGACGCTGGCGAGGATTGGGAAAGCAATGGCCGGCTTTTAGTTTCCTTTGCCATGAATCTCCGACCGTTTATGCCGTTCGCCGTGATGACCTGGTTCGTCGGGTCATTGCTTTCAGCTTCGGCGCAGGTGCCATTGCCGGATGACATCGCCATCGCGCCGCCGGCGTCGACAGTGGCCAAGGAGCAGGCGGCATTTTCCGGGTCGTGGCTTGGGTCGTGGGGCGGCGATTTGCCGACTGCGCTCATCGTGGAGCAGGTGCATTCCAACGGCACAGCCAATGTCATCTATGCGTGGGGTGAACCGCCTATGAAGTTTTTCAAGCCGGGTTGGGTTCGGCAGACGGCAAAGATTGATGGTCATAAACTGGAATTCATCAGCGGCGGTGGTGCGGATGTGGAGTTCAGTTTGGAGACGAACGGTCTTCTGTTTGGCCATTATCAAATCTCCAATTCACCGCCGTCCGAAGTGGAATTGCGCCGGCTTACGACTACCAACATCGCTGCGATTGTAGCAGCGACCAAGCAACCGATGGTGACCGGCGAAGAGGTGCGGATTCCGGTTCATTCGCACATTCCGCCGACGGACGGGCTGACCTATCAGCTCCAAACGACCATTTTTCGCCAGTCTGCACCGGGCAAACATCCGGTGATGATTTTGAACCACGGTTCGACCGGTCCGGGCATCATTCCTGCGACTTACGCGGTGCGCGGCGGGAACGATGAGATGTTTTTCCAATCGCTCGGTTACACCGTGGTGATCCCCATGTGCAAAGGCCGCGGCGCATCGGACGGGCCGAACGTGGAGGAAAACTTTTTTCTCCCAAGCGACATCCAGTTGGACTCGGCCATTGAAGATTTGGATGCGGTCATCGGTTGGGTGCGCGCGCAGCCGGACATGGATTACGAAAAGATTGTGCTGGCCGGCGCATCACGCGGGGGGATGTTATCGGTCGCCTACGCGGGCAGGTTTCCGACGAATGTGATTGGAGTCATTAATTTCTCGGGCGGCTGGTTTGGTGAAGGGATGCCGGGACCGGATTTCAATTCGATTGCGTTCGCCGATGCGGGTCGCCTGGCGAAAGTTCCCATGCTCTGGCTCTATGCGGATCACGACAGCTATTATTCGTTGAAATACATCGAAGGGCAGTTCGCGAAATTTTGCGACGCGGGCGGGCAGGGCGAACTGGTAAAATATGACGACGTTCCCGGCAACGGCCATTTCTTGAGCCAGTGGGTTGACCGCTGGCAGGGCAAGGCGACGGACTACTTGAAAAGGTTGCCGACGACTGCCGCGCCGGATCGTAAATGAATCACCGATTCAGTAAAGCCACTTCAAGATTTCGCTATTCGCACCAAGAGTCGCGCCTTGGCGCCGGAAGGCCCAGCACATGTAGCTTACGCTGACGAAGTAGGAGGCGGGCACACGGTTCGCCGAGCATATTTTCACGCCGAGCAGGGTGGTCTTGCCGCCGAAACCCATGGGGCCGATGCCGAGTTCGTTTGAGGTTTTCAAAATGTCCTGTTCCAACGCATCGAGCTTCGAGTCGGGATTGCGGTCGTCGAGCTTGCGGAGGAATTGGGTTTTGCTCAGTTCATAGCCGGTCGCGCGATCGCCGCCGATGCAGACGCCAAGCACGCCGGGGCCGCAGCCTTTGCCCTGGGCCTGCAGCACGGCGTCAAGAATGGCCTTGCGGCAGCCCTCAAGGTCGCGGTTGGCGTAGAGCCCGTCGTCGGGCAGGGAATATTGCGCGCCGACGTTTTCGCAGCCGCCGCCTTTGAGCGCGAGTTTCACGGACACTTCCGGCGAACGGTGCTGATGGAAATGAAAGGCCGGCGCACCGGGGCCGACGTTTGTGCCGTCGTTTTTGCCGGTGAGGGAATCCACGGAGTTCTGGCGGAGATAACCCTTTTTCGTCGCGAGTTTCACGGCTTCACGCGCGGTTTCGGCAAAAGTGATCTGGTCGTAGCCAACGGGGCAGTCGATGTAGAACAAAACGCTGCCGGTGTCCTGGCAAATAGGCTGGGATTTGTTTTTGGCAAGCGCGATGTTTTGGTCAATGATCTTGAGCGCGTTCTGGGCGAGGGACTCCTTCTGCTCGTTTTGGAGCGAGGCGGCGATGACCTTGTGGACGTCGTCGGGAATTTCGGCGGACGTGCGGCGGATGATTTCGACCAGGGAATCTTGCAGTTGGCTCATAATCTGCCAACAGCGTAAGGCGGGAAGCGCGCGCCGTCAATTTTCGTGAAGGGGCGGCGCGTTGGTTTCGGCATCAAGTTCATCGATGAGCTTGATAAGCGTAGGAAGGTTGAAGGGTTTTTGCAAAGCCCGGTGTGCGCCCAGCGCCTTGGCCATGGCCAGAAAACTCATGGGAACGCTTTCAAGTTTTCCAGACATGGCAATGATTTTGATTTTCGGATGGAATTTTTTTAGATGCGCAGTCAGTTCGATGCCATCCATTTCGTCCATGAAGATGTCGGTGATGAGCAGCTCGGGGGCGAATTCCTTGAGGGACTGCACGGTTTGTTTGCCGTTTTGAGCCACGCGAACCTTGAAACCCTTCTTTTCCAGCTGAATTCTCAGCATTTCAGCCAGCAAAGCATCATCATCAACCACAAGTATAGTCGTAATGCGGTTTTTCATGCAGGTTCAATAAATACACAAAGTCATATCTAATACGCAGCCCGTCGGGAAATCTTTCAAAAAAATCGACACCATATTTATCCTTGCGGGGTGAGTAACATTGGCTGTCCGCCAAAAATGAATGGATGCTCACCTTGCAATTGGCCCTGCCGCCAGTTTTAATTTGGTGTGCAAACGGACAGCCGCGACAATTCAGCCGCGAAATTTTTCTCGCCCGCGCGATTTGGAATTTTTCTCGCCCTGCTCGTTTTTGCCGAATTTCCCCAGGTCGTCCTTGGGGTCGAAAGCTTCGTGGCGCGCGATTTCGGTTTTTTCGCCTATCCGCTCGCTCATTTCCAGCGCGATTGTTTCTGGCGCGGTGAAATCCCGTTCTGGAATCCGTACAACAACTGCGGTGTGCCGTTCCTTGCGCAATGGAACACCATGCCGCTTTATCCGCCGTCGCTGCTGTACCTTGTATTTCCACTGAACTGGGCGTTGAGCTTTTTCAGCCTGGCGCATCTGTGGTGGGCGGGTTTGGGAATGTATTTTCTGGCACGTCGCTGGACGAAAAATGATTTTGCCGCCGCGTTTGCGGGCACAGTTTTCTCCTTCAACGGTTTTACGCTGAACTTGCTCATGTGGCCGAGTCACATCGCCACCTTCAGTTGGATGCCGTGGTTGATTTTATGTGCCGAGGCCGCATGGCGTGAAGGCGGGCGGAAAACCTGCCTCGCTGCCATGGTCGGCGCCTTGCAGATGCTGGCCGGCGGTCCGGAAACGATTTTTCTGACCTGGCTGGTCGCCGCGGCTTTCTGGCTGCAGCAATTCATCGCCGGCGATACGCCGCGCGCAAAAATGGCCTGGCGGTTCCCGTTGCTCGTCCTTTTGGTCATCGCCCTTTCAGCCGCCCAATTGTTTCCGTTCCTGGACCTGGTCACGCACGCCCAACGCGAAAGCGGCTATACCGACCTGCGCTGGTCCATGCCGGGTTTCGGGCTCGCCAATTTTCTCGTACCGATGGCATTCGGTTCCACGCCGACGGAAGGGATTTTCTTCCAGCACGGCCAATACTGGACCTCGTCCTACTACCTCGGCATGGGAACGCTATGGCTCGCATGCCTGGCGCTGGTTTTGCTGGCGGGGCGGGACGCGGTCGAACTGAAATCAAAAATCAAACTGCTCCTGTTCATTTCTGTAATCGGCCTGCTGTGTGCGCTTGGCGGGAACACGCCGTTCTACCCCTTGGTCCGAAAAATCATTCCGCAATTGAGCTTCATCACTTATCCGATCAAATTCGTGATGGTGGTCGTGTTTGCCACGCCGTTGCTGGCGGCAATCGCACTGGCAAATCTGGAAAAGCTCCAAAAACGTGTCTGGCCAATCGGCGCGGCTTTGTTTGTGGCGCTGGTGGGGATTCTGTACTGGACGCAACATGCGCCGTTACCCGGCGATGATCCGCGGGCGGCATTCATGAATGGCATTTCCCGCGCCGGGTTTTTGATTCTGACCGGCGCCATGCTGTGGCTATGGGCAAAAACTTCGGCTGGAAAAACGAACCTCGGGCCCTGGGCTTCGGGTTCCATGCTGTTACTGGTTGCCTGGGTGGACGTTTTCACCCACGAACCGAAACAAAACCCCACCGTCCGTCCCGACATATTCGCGCAAAATCTGACGCGGAGTTATTTGAAGATGAACCCCCAGCCGGAGCTTGGCGGCGCGCGGGCGATGCTTTCACCGCAGGCCGCGTTGCAACTGACGTATTTTGCGGCGAATGACGCCGGGACTAATTTTCTGGCCAAGCGGGCCGGTTATTGCGCCAACGCCAACCTGTTGGACGGGGTGCCGAAGGTGGACGGTTTCTTTTCCCTCACGCCGCGCGAGTTCGACAACCTGCTGACGATGATCTATAGCTCGGAAAAAGGCGACTGGTCACGACTTGAGGATTTTATGGGAGTAGCGCAGACGAGTTCGGCAACGAATTTACTTGCATGGCAACCCCGTAATACGTTCCTACCGTTGGTGACGGCGGGACAAAAACCGGTTTTTGTTTTTGATTTCAGATTTCCTACAGATTTAGGAGTGCCCGTTCAATGGTCAGATTCCGATTCCACTAAGGTTGTTTACTTGGAACCGAGTTCGAGGAGAGAGGTCACAGTTTCCAACCAGACTGACGCCAGAATTCTCAATACAAAATTCGGTGATAATACCGTAGAAATCCAAGCTATTGCCTCAGAGCCGTCGTTAGTTGTGGTCGCACAAACTTTTTACCACAACTGGCAGGCGACGATTGACGGCAACCCGGCGAAATTGCTGCTCGCCAATATGGCGTTCCAAGCCGTGCAAATCCCGGCGGGCAGGCATTCGATCCATCTATTTTATCGCGACCGGGCTTTTGAAGCAGGTGCTTTGATCGCCGGTGTCGGCTGGATCGGCAGTTTGTCGGCGCTGTTAATTTTTCGGCGGCGGAAAGCCGGCTGAAGAATTTTCAAACTTCTGCTCGACAAACTTTTTTCGGCGGTTTCAAATTTGCAGCGCATGGCGAAATCTCCCAAGACCAAACGAATCGGCATCCTCACCGCTGGCGGCGACAGTCCCGGCCTCAACGCCGCCATCCGCGGTGTCGGCAAGACGGCGCTGAATTATTACGGCATGCAAGTCATCGGTTTCCGCGACGGCTTTCGCGGTCTGGTGGAGAACAACCGGTACAAGCTCGATCGGTCCGCGCTGTCAGGCATTCTCACCATCGGCGGCACGATCCTGGGCACGAGCCGTGACAAGCCGCACCGCATGGTCATTGACGGGCGCACGCATGACATGCTTCCCGTCATCAAACGGAATTACGATCGATGGGGGCTGGACTGCCTCGTCTGCCTTGGCGGCGGCGGCACCCAAAAGAATGCGTTGCGGCTCAAGCAGGCGGGGATGAATGTCATCACGTTGCCGAAGACCATCGACAATGACGTGGCGATGACGGATGCCACATTCGGATTTGCGACGGCGATGGACATCGCCACGGAGACCATTGACCGGCTGCATTCCACGGCACACAGCCATCACCGGATCATTGTCGCGGAGATCATGGGGCATCGTGCCGGCTGGCTGACGTTGGGGGCGGGTATCGCCGGCGGAGCGGACGTGATTCTCATCCCGGAGATACCGTACGATGTGGAAAAAATCGCAGAAGCCATCCGGCTTCGCAGCACACACGGGACAAATTTCAGCATCGTGGCCGTGGCCGAGGGCGCGATGAGCCGCAGCGATGCACTGGCGATGTCCTCCGCCGAAAAGAAGCTGGAACGCGCGCGGAACATCCAGTCAAAAAAGTACGCCAAGAAGGAGATCGCCGAACTGGAACTGCGCCACCATGGCAACACTTTGCGGCTGGCGAAGCAGCTTGAGGAACTCACGCATCTGGAATCACGGGTCACGATCCTGGGTTACGTCCAGCGCGGGGGCACGCCGAGCGCGGCGGACCGCCTGCTGGCCACGCGCCTGGGCAGCGCGTGCACGGATCTGATCAACGAAGGTCTTTTTGGCGTGATGGTCGCCGCGCGCGGCGATGGCACGGAGCCGGTGCCGTTGGAAAAAGTTGCCGGCAAGCGGAAGGAGGTTCCACCGAATCACTCGTGGGTGGAAACGGCCCGCCGGGTGGGAACCTGCCTGGGCGATTAATCATCTTCAAAACAAAACGGCGCGTTCAATATGAACGCGCCGTTTTTTGTTCTAAAAACTTCTTATTGCTGCTGCTGAATCAACACGCGATAGAACCTCGGGTTGCCGCTGTTCGTATCGTCGAATTCCATGGTGCCACCATTGCCGGTGTTAGTGGAGAGGATGCTCCAGTTATTACCAAACAACGAAGACGAGCGCTTGATGACGTATTGTACGCCGTTGACGCTTGGCCAGAAGATGGCGGAATTGTAACCGGAAGGCACGGCGGTCGAATTCACTTGCGGGAAGTCGCCGGCGACGCTCGGATCAACCCCGGCGACATATTTCGCCCAGTTGCTCACGCCATCACCTGACGGACAGGCGTTGGAGGTGGAGAGGATGTTATTGACGGTGCCGAACCAGCGCAGACGCCAGGAGTCCGGAATTCCGTCGTTGTAGGATGAATTCGTTTCGGAGGAAGTGGAGAGCACGCCGGTGAGGACGTTTTTCTGAAACGACGCGAGACCGTTCGGCGAGCCGGAGGCGTGGTCGAAATGAATGGCGTAGGCGGCATTGGTAGCGGCGTTCGAAGGAATGGTGACGTTCAAATAGCCGATGATGACGGTGCCGGATAGTCCGGTAACCGTACTATCCAGCCAGGCGGCTGAGAAGTTCGCATAGTCCGAGGAACTGGTGATATAGGGAGCTCCCAGGGTGCTTACGGCCTGACTGAAAGTAATCTGGCTTGCAATCGGTGGCGCACCATCCAGCGGCGTGACGGTGAGGTTAAGCGCCAGCACGCGCACGGGATAATTACCCACGATGGCGGCCGTGATGGGCACGGAGATGGTTTTGCCTGCCGAGCCGATGGCGTCACCGGCAGTGAAGTTGACGAGCGGTGTCGGCCCGTTCGTGGTGGTCAAGACCTTGCTCTGGACAGTCTTGGCGGGGGCAATGGGCTTTATGAGCGCATGGCTGGCTACATTGGCGGCATGGGTATCGGCCACGCGCACGCCGTTGGTCCAATAGCGGCGGAACCAGGTCAAGGACGGGTCAAGCGAACGGCGGAAGGTGACGTAAACGTCGCAAACATCCAGCACGCCGTCTCCATAGGCCAGTTGATTGATGGTGGTGTCATTTCCGTTGAATAACGCATTGACATGGCCGGGGGTTGTGGTGTTGGTGTACCAACCGGTCGCTCCATCCAAATTAGCAAGATAAGAGCCGCACGAATCCATGGCATCGTAGAGGTCGCTGCCTAACGGGGGCGTGTCATAGCCATAGATGGCCGACTGGAAGACCTGGGCGACGTCGGCACTGACGATGTTGCTGGAACCGAAGTCGCCGGCATTGAACCAACGGAACTGATAGACACTGCCGACGATATAGGCCCGCTGGCCGACGGTGACATACTTGATGGCGTTGATTGGTGAACCGCCGTAGTAATTATTATTAGTGGGGGCGAGGATAAAGATGTCCGAGCCAGGTTCACCAATACCGTCGGTGGTGGCCGAGGGGCGCGCGATTTGGATTTGATAGGTCTGACCAGCGGTGGCGGAAAGCGGAATCTGGAAGGCGTAACCGCCCACTTCGACCTGACCGTTGCCGTTGATGGGATACATCACGTCATGCGCCTCTGAAAAGGTGTCGAGGGACTGCTTGCCGGTGTCAAAAAGATTCTTTTGACCCTGTCGTTCAAGCCAGCCGATGCTCATGAGGTTTTCCGACAGGTTGGTGGTCTCCATGCTGACGAAGTTCGTGATTCCATTCGGGCCGTCAAACAACAGGAGGGAACTCGCAGGTGGCGGATTGTAAACGAAATAAGGATAGAATTCCAGGGGGGGAATTGTCTCATAGACCGTCGGAGTGACGTTGGGGACGGGTTCTTCCAAAAATGAATCGAAGCGATAGGCGCCCGGCGTAACCGGCGGACCCGGATTGGGGCCGGCATTGGTCACGGCTATGTTGAATTGCAGGCTGTCCATCGCGGTGTTGGTGATCATCGTCAGGGTCACCGGCGCATAGAAAATCTGGCCGGGAGAGCCGACGAAATCGCTGGATGCTTCACCGGAGGCAAATCCGAAGGAAAGCGTATTCGGGTTGAATGTGCCGGTCGAGAATGACTGGACGGCGATGCCGCTCGGGGCGTAGCCAGAGCGGAATGCACGAACCTTGAACAAAACATTTGTGGTCACGTTAAAGCTAAAATTGACCGGGTCGTTATTGGTATCGGTATCAACCGGGCCGATGCTTGGCGGCCCATTGGTGGGATCGGTGCCATCCAAAGTATACCAGTAAACTGAGTTGCTGGTGACATCGCTGACGGTAAATTGCGCGCCGTTGTTGCCGACGACGGTCGGATTGGCCACTTGGAACAGGAATTCCGCAGTGGTCACCGCGCTGTACTGGTTGAGGGAATCAACATTGACCGCCTTGACCACCGTTATCGGGTTGTCCGTCCAAGGAAGCTGCTGGGCAAAAGCGAGCCCATCCTTATAGAAAGGGGGAGAGCTGCCATTGGTATAGCTGGGATTATTGGTCAGCGGCGGCAGGCCGGTTATGTAGTAAGTAGAGACACCATTGGTTCCGGGATCAATGGCAATCAAAATGTCGTTATTAAAAGTTTCGACTGAAACCGGGTAAAGCTT
This sequence comes from Candidatus Sulfotelmatobacter sp., assembly GCA_035485115.1. Classification (GTDB taxonomy): domain Bacteria; phylum Verrucomicrobiota; class Verrucomicrobiia; order Limisphaerales; family UBA11358; genus UBA11358. The sequence continues at coordinate 18,752 of DATHOG010000156.1, forward strand.
GGTAAAAAACCCGTCGAAATCATCGCCTTCATAGTCGAACCAGCCAATACGAGGCGGCGGCGGCGGCGGCGTGGGCGTGGTGTAGCTTGCTTCCGGCGAGACCGGTCCCGAACCACCAGCGTTGGCGGCGGCAACTACATAATAATACGTCGTTGCCGACATGGTGGTGGGATCCGTATAAGTTGTCGAACTGGTGGTGGCAATGAGAGTATATGGACCGCCGCTGGAGGTGGAGCGCTCGACAAAGTAGTTGGTGGCCGTACTGACGGCAGACCAGGTTAAAACGACCTGACCCGAAGCGTTGGTGGTTACGGTCAGGGTGGCGGGAGCGTCCGGCGGCGGGGGCAGCGGCGAGGTCAGGCCGGCACCGGTCACCATGCGGACCAAGTGGTAGAAGTCTTCAGTGTCATAAAGGTTTCCGTTCGCATCAAGCGCGATGCCATATGGAATCCGCGATTGTGCGTTGGGCGCAGAACTGTCGGGAATCTTCACGGCGCCATCCGCCCAACCGGGGAAGGGACTGGTCCAATAGTTGGAGCTGGTGCCGAACAAATTGGTGACCACGCCGCCGGGCAGCACGGCTTTGACGCGGTTATTGCCAGTGTCGGCAACGACCAGGGTTCCATCGCCGCAGGCCAAAACGGTGGTGGGGCCGTTGAATTTGGCGGAGTTGGCAGGGGCGATATTATTACCATTCAGGGTAAAGTCACCCATACCGTGAAAACCGGCGTTGGTGGTGATGGTGCCGGTGATTGCATTGACGGAGTAAATGCCATTACGTCCGGCATCACAGACGGCGAGCAAGCCGTTGGGTTGCATCGCCAGTCCTTGCAGCGAAGTGCCGGCGTAGGGGACGGTAACCGTGTGAATGACCGTGCTGCTGCCGGCGGCGATTTCTATGATGCGATTGGTTTGAGAGGTAACGTAAATATTTTCCTCTGTGTCAAAGGCCATGCCACCGACGTTGGTAAGGTTCATCGCATTCGTCAGAACCACATAGCCATATGTGGGAGAAAAAATATCGAGGTCGTAGGTCAGCAATGTACCGTTGGTCTTGTTGCCGTAGTTGAGGACATACAGAAAATCATTGTTGTCCAGGTAAACGCCAATGGGGCTTGAAATCGGGTTGGTTTGAACCAGGCCCAGCGTCCAGGTCCATTTCAACTGCAAATCCAGGTAACGGACGACATTGTTGCTGCGATCGGCCAGGAACATGTAACGACCGGTGTTATCGAGGCAGATTCCGGCGGGCGTGTGGAACAGCGCATTGGTGAGCGTGTAGCCGTCACGGTAGCCCAGATATTTTGGGCTGACGTTCGGATTGCCGCCGCCGAGGGTGGTGACTGTAGGGTTGGCAGAAGCGTGGGCTGCCACAAGCAGGCTGGCTGCAAGCAACAAGAGACGCGCGGTTTGGCGTAGAAAAACACGAGTGGTCGTTTTCATAGTTCAATCAGTTTGGTTGGGCCGCACGGGGCGGCGGTTAAAAATTGTGCATTGCGGGCTGGCCGTCAAATTCACCGGGCACGGGTGCGGGATTGCTCCAGTCGCCGCGCGCCTCGCCGCTGTCCCACCAGGTATGCGGATCCATACGCGTCTTCATGGGTTGAGGCTTGGATTTCAAGAAGTCCTCGGCTTCCGGCGTGGCGGCGAAATCCGAGTCCTGGATGATGGTCGGCGTCAGGAAAATGATGAGGTTGTCCTTGTCCATCGTCTTATCTTCGCTACGGAAACCCCAGCCAATGCCGGGGATGTCACCAAGGATGGGAACCTTGTTATACGTCGCCGTGGGATTGTCCTGCACCAGGCCGCCCATGACAAGCGTGTTGCCGTTGGGGATCAAGACCTGGGTGGTCAGCTTGCGGCCGTCAAAAATGGGGACGGGGAACGAGGTGCTCGGGTTGCCGTTGCCGCCGGGGACGGTCACGGTCACGTCGGCAAAGTGGGAGGAGACCTCGGGGATGACCCGCAACCAGATTTTTTGGTTGGCAGAAATCCGCGGGGTGACTTCCAGCGTGGTTCCGACGTTGGAGTAACTGATACCCAGGCTGCCGGAGGTGTTTTGGGTGCCGCCCGAGAGGTTGATCACCGGGTATTGCCGGGTGACGTCAATCCTGGCGGTCTCGTTGTCCAGCGTGACGATGCGGGGAGTGGACATGATCTGCGCGTCGTAAGTGTTATTGATGAAGGAAATGACCGCATTCAGGCCGTCGGCATTCAAAAAGGCCGTGTAGGGAACCAGGCCCTTCGCAGTGCTCGCGGCGAAACCGCCGCTGCCTTGAATCAAGTTCAGGAGGGTTGATGAACTCCCGCCCGCGGATGTTGTCGATGTATAACCTCCGCCCGGGGTGCCTGTGCCAATGGTGGCGGCCCCACCCGTGTTGACGGTGGTTTGGGAGGTAGACGGCACAATTTTGCCATTGCCGAAACTTACGTTTTGCGCGCTCAAAGTGGAGGACCAATTCACGCCTTTAGTGGTGGACGGCTGGCTGGAGACTTCCACAAGTTTCGTCTCGATGAGCACCTGCTTGGTCGGGGTGTCGAGCTCTTTTATGAGCGTATCGACGGCGGACTGTTCGGGATCCGTGGCCACCACGACGATCTGGCTGGAGCGGGTATCGGCGAGCACCTTGCTCCGCTTGTCGGTGAGGACGGACTGGACAGCCTCGGTCATATTGGTGACGGAGGCGTATTGCAATTGAACGACGCGGGTGATGAGCGGCGGCGGGGCGGTGGGGTCTTTTAGGCTGATGCGGCCGATGCCGGTATTTTTATCGCGGGTCATCTGCAGCCCGTAGTTGTCGAGCAGCGCGATCAGGGCGTTTTCCGCGCTGATGTTTTCCCAGCGGATGGAGAGCTGCGGTTCAACCTTGATCTGGCCGCTGGCATCAGGCTGGCCATAGCCGATCTTGGGGTCGAGGAGGTAATTGATATTGGCCGCCAGCGCGAGATTTTCGATCGCGGTGGTGAGCGGCACGTCGGTGAAACGGATGACGGGGATGTTGGAGGCCGGCGCATTGGTCGCCGACGCGGCATCAACCGTTACGGTCGTGGCGGCGGCAGCGGCGGCATTTGTGTCCACCGACACCGTCACGGTGACATTGGTAGACGCCGTCACGGTGACATTGGTGGATGCGACGTCCACGGTAACCGCGGGGGGCGCGGCCGGCGCATTGGTTGGGGCGGCGTCGTCGACGGGCGCGTTGGTCTGGGCTTGGAGGCCGGTCCAGACGGCGGTGCCGAGCAGCAGCGTGAGGTAGGCTATTTTTTTCATGGCTTTATGGGTATTGGGTTTCCGCGCTAAATATTTAGGTTCTAATAATTTTGTCGGTTAAAAACGGATTTCACGACGCTGGCCGTTGACTTCCACCTCCACATAGTCGGAGTGGATTTCGACGCAGCGCACATGCGTGTGGCCGCCGCCATCGGAGGGCAGGTCGGCCTCATCGCCGGCGAGGAATGACACCTTGTTGATGATGATGATCGGGCGTCCGCCGACGATGGAATAACCATCAACCTTAAGCGTCGTCGGCTCGACGGCGGCGGCGTTGTGTACCGGCACGTTGGAATCAAAAACGCGGTTGGAATCCGGCCAGAACGGGTCGCGCCCTTCGTGCGAGTTGGTCGGCTGGGTGAAAACGGCGCGTGGCGGCGGGGGCGCTGTCTTGGTGTCGCCAGACTGGGCGTTACCCTGGGCAAAGCCGGACATTGCTGCGAGCGCCAGGACGGAAAGATATGTGCGGATGGTTTTCACGATTAGGCGCCGGGTTTGATCAAGGCGATGACGTCCAGCCGGAAGGCGAGCTTCTCCGAGACGCCGGTCTGGTTCGCGGGTTCGATGGACAGGTTTTCCATCCGCATGTGCGGAAAATTATTTTCAAAATCGGCGATGAATTTGCCGAGGTCGTGATAGAACGCCGTGCCGGAGATGGTGACCTTCACCTGCCGGTAGGGGAAGTTGGGCAGCAGGTCGCAATCGGTGACGTTTGCCGCGGTCACGCTGGGAATGTCCACGTGGTAATTGGCCTTGAAACTCCGGATCCTTTCATAGAACCACGCATTGACGTCGCCGCTGGCGAGGTCCTCCTCGGCGCGTCCGAGCAACTCGGTCAGGTCGGTCAGGTTGGTGGCGATCTCGTCGGCGTTCTTGATGACGTTTTTGGCGGTTTCCAAGGTGGTCCGCCGGGCCGCGATGTTCTGGGCCAGCTTGTCGTTGGCGTCCTTTTGCGGGCTGATGAGCGCGAAATAGATCAGGCACAGCGCGCCGATGGTGGCGGCGATGATGATGATCAGCTGGTTGCGCTTGGCTGGAGGCAGTCGTTTCATCGTTGCTGGTCGTTAAATTTGCATTCCAAGGTGAACAACACATACGGCTTGCCGTCGGCACCGGCCATGGGCGAGGAGGTGTTGGACAGATGCACGCCGTTGGTGTGGTCGAGCAGGCCCTTGAAATAATCCTGGTTGACGAGCGCGTCTTTAAATTTGCCGATCTGGTCGCCGGGGTTGGGGCTGGAATCTTTCGCATCCAGCACCATCGTCAGACGCATCACCGTGCTGCCGGGCCGGCCGGGGAGGACCACGCCCTGGCTGTTGGTAGTCGGCGATCCGGCCGCGGACAGCGCCGCGCTCTGGTCGATGCGGATGCGCGTGAGCTGCACATTCGGAACGTAAATCTTCTGGAAGGCTTCCATCAAATTGCCTTGTAGAAAACGGACATAGTTGAGTTTGGAGAGCGCTTCGATCCGTTTGTCGGCTTCCTGGGCTTTTTTCTGGTTTGACAACGCCTCGCTATAGGTGTTGTTTTTGTACTGGATTTCCGCATCGAGGCCGCTCAAATCACGTTTTTCCAAAAGCGTGTTCGCC
>DATHOG010000157.1:0-31401 GCA_035485115.1 Candidatus Sulfotelmatobacter sp.
CCCGAGAATAATGGTGTTGGCACCGGGGTTGACCGGTTCTCCTGGCGCGGCATCTCGACTGGAATTCAGCATGAAGCGGACGAATTGCGCATCGGGTTCACTTGGGCGGCGGTTACACCCCCGACGCCGGTTGCTTTGGGCGCCCAAAACAGTGGCAATAATGTGGTCATATCCTGGCCTACGAACGCACTTGGATGGACTCTCTCAGAGACAACCAATTTAACGAGTGCAGCTTGGACGACGGAGACGTCAATTGTGGTTCAGGGTACCAATAATACATTTACGGTGCCCAACCTGATGGGACAGCAGTTCTTCGAGTTGATGAAGTGATACAATTCATGAAAATATTTGCTTTAATCTCACTACTCGTAGGTTTTTCCTGTGCTACCAGCCTGGCGCAGCGCGAATCGGTCGAACTTTCTACCGGATGGAAATTTATCAAACAAGAGGTCACTCCGGATGCCGCCTTCGATGCCTGGGAATCCGTCAGTCTGCCGCACACCTGGAATGCACTGGACGGGCAAAACGGCAAAACTAACGATCCGTCAATGCCTGACGGATACTATCGCGGACCGGGTTGGTATGCAAAAAAACTGGATGTGCCGCCGGCTTGGAAGGGGAGGCGCGTCTTCATCCGGTTTGAGGCCGCTTCACTGGTGGCGGATGTCTGGCTGAATGGCAAACAGCTTGGCGAACATCGCGGTGGTTTCACGGCATTCTGTTTCGAGTTAACTCCCGGGCTGAAGTTCGATGGTGAAAACGTGCTGCGTGTGCGGGTTGACAACTCCCGCCAGGACGATATACCGCCGCAACGAGGAGACTTTACCGTTTGCGGCGGCCTTTATCGCCCGGTGCATCTTCTGATAACGGATCAGACTTGTATCAGCCCCTTGGACTATGCCTCGCCCGGGGTTTACCTCACGGAACGAAAAGTGAGCGCGTCGCGAGCCGTAGTGGAGATTGAAACCAAACTTTCCAGTGCTCTCCCTGCCTCCGCTTCCGTCCGGGTTGAGGTGCAACTCCACGACTCAGCCGGCAAACCGATTCTGACCCGGCAAACGAAAAACAAAATTTCACCCGGCGCAACTATCAGCAGCAAACAAACCATCACCGTATCTCAGCCTCACCTTTGGAATGGCCGCAAGGATCCCTATCTTTATTCGGTGGACGTGCGACTTTGGCGCGACGGCGCGATGGTTGATGAAGTCACGCAACCGCTCGGCCTCCGCACCGTGCAAGTGGATCAGCAGCGCGGCTTCCTGCTCAACGGCCAGCCCTACCCGATTCATGGCGTCACCCGGCATCAGGAACGTCGTGACAAAGGCTGGGCCCTTAGTGAGGCCGATCACGACGAGGATCATCGCCTGATCCTTGACATCGGTGCCACGGCCATCCGGCTGGCGCACTATCCGCAGAGCGATTATTTCGCGGGCCTCTGCGATCATAGCGGCCTCCTGCTATGGGAGGAAATTCCGGTGGTGGATCGCGTCAACGACACACCCGCATTCCGCGCCAACGCCCGCCAGCAACTCCTCGAAATGATCCATCAAGGCTACAACCATCCCGCCATCTCGTTTTGGGGTCTCTTCAACGAATTGTATCAAGACTCGAAAACAGATCCGCCCGAAGCCTTGATTGGTGAACTTAAAAAACTGGCCAAGGGTATTGATCCGACCCGCGTGAATGTTTCCGCGTCCGACAAAATCGTGCGCACGAACCTCAACTTGATCCCCGATTGGGTCGCTTTCAACATTTACCCCTACTGGTATCCTTCCAGCCCGAAGAGTTTTGCCGCCACCGTCGAGGATCTCAGCCAGAGCCTCGGCAACAAACGGATCGCCATCAGCGAATACGGTGCCGGTGCGAACATCAAACAGCACGAGGAGGGTGAAATCCAACAGTCCAAAACCAAAAGCGCATGGCACCCGGAAGAATGGCAGGCCATCGTGCACGAACGCGATTGGGCGCAGATCAAGGACAACCCGCACCTCTGGGGCACCTTCCTATGGAATATGTTTGATTTCGCAAGCGCCAACCGTGATGAAGGCGGCAACCCCGGCGTCAACGACAAAGGCATCATCACCGAGGACCGCAAAGTCAAAAAAGACGCATTCTTTTTCTATCAGGCAAACTGGACTGACCAGCCGATGGTTCACATCACCTCCCAACGCATGACTCCGCGCAAACTGGCGGATACCGAGGTCAAGGTTTACTCGAACTGTGAGCAGGTGGAGTTGAAACTAAACGGCCAGTCAATCGGCGTCGCCAAACCCGATGATATTAAAATCTGCCGCTGGGAAGGAGTTCAGCTTCACCCCGGGATTAACCACGTCGAAGCTGTAGGACGCGTCAATGGCGGGCAAATTACCGACACTTGCGAGTGGGTGTTGGAACCAGTAACGGTTCACTGACAGCATCGGTTGGAAACAATATTGCGAAGTGGCTACAGCGGGTTTAAGCCGCTCCCGGCACCATCTGGACAAATATTGGTTTCTCTTTCGTTCCGTGTTCATCCCGCATGGGGACCCTCAACGGACTTCCATGTATTTATGATCCATCTTGCCCGCGCTCCAGTTGATGATCCATTCCATCATGCCCACGTGGAACGGCGAGTTTGACGCCGCACCGGTGAAGATGCGTCCGAAGTTGTTCTCAAAGTAAGGCATCATCATGCGCAGCAACGGATATTTTTTGCGCGTTGCCTCGCCGACGACCACGGAATTGAACAGCCGGCCGTCGTAAAAACAATCGACGATGCCGTGCCAGACCTTCAGATGCCGCATCACTTCCGTCTGATAATGTTGGAATGCCTTGGGCGTGCCTTTTTCGATCGTCTTGGCCAGCAACACCGCGCCGGTCATGCCGATGAGCAGGCCGCTGGAGAAAACGGGGTCGATGAATCCCGCCGTGTCGCCGACGAGCGCCCAGTTCTCGCCCACGATACGTTCCGAGACGAGCTGGTAATTGGCGTGTTCCATCACGGGCGTGATGCGCTTGGAGCCGACGGTAACCTTGGAGAGCACGGAGTCCTGCTTTAACAGGTTGTCGTAACGTTCTTCCTTCGTCGCGCCGAACTTCATGATGTGTTCGGTCGGGACGACCAGGCCCACGGAGACGCGGCCGGGGAGCGGAATGCGCCAGCTCCAGCCGTATTCCAAGCGCGTGCTGTGGACGTGGCCTTTGAAATCGAGATGCGACTGGTCCACGTGCGCGAACAACGCGGTGTCCTTGCGTCCGCCTTCAACACCCTTGATGCCGAACAATTTCGGCAACATGCGCAGGCGGCCGGTCGCGTCCACGATGAGGTCGGGCTGCTGGCCGTTAAAATAATCCCCGGCGGCGGCGAGCGTTTCGGCGCTCAGCTTCACCTTGTCCGTGCCGGCCACGCGTTCCATCTTGGCGGCGGCCTCCACGATTTTCACGCCGGCCTTGCGCGCGGCGGCGAGCAGCGTGGCGTCGAACTTGTCGCGCGGCACGTTGTAGGCGTAGGGCGGCAGGCCGTTCTTGATGACATCGAACCGGAAATGGAAATTATGCTCCGGGCTCATATTGATGGTCGCGCCGGGCTTGAGTTCGCTGTAGGCACGCACCTCATCCTCCACCCCGAGCATCTGCAAAATCGGGACGATGGCCGGCACGGTGGATTCACCGACCAGCAGCGTCGCCTGTTGCATCGTCGACTTCGGGACGAAATAGATGGCGACGCGGAATTTTTTCCGTTTGAGCAGGATGGCGAGCGTGCAGGCTGAAGGGCCGCCACCAATGATGGCAATGGTCTCGATTTTTTTCATTTGTGAAAGCGACTGAGCGGTAGATGAAACCAAAACGGCCCGCAAAAATCAATTTTTGGAAATGATTTTTTAAGATCACATCATTCGCAAAGTGCGGCGGCCCGCGGACTGCCCACCCCGCTTTTGCGCTTTTCAAAGTGGCGCTGTCGCCTGTCGCGCTTGAACCCCTGAACCATCCAGTGCATCCCAGTGTCGAGACGCTGGGAGCGTTTCTCCCTCTCCCCGAGGGAGAGGGCCGGTGCGAGGGGGAAGTGGTCATCCAAATTTTAGGCCCGCACAATTTGAAATGAAGGCCGCCTTCCCCCTCATCCTGATCCCGCTCCGCGGGAGAGAAGGAACAGCAGTTGGACATTTCTACATTCGCGAAAACCAGCCGGGCCGCTGACCGTTCATAATTTGCCAAGATGCTGCGAGCGTCACACCATGATCGGGTTCATGGGAAGGCGTGTGTTCCCCCCAATTCAAGCCGCTTTCACCGACAGCGATTTGCGGGCGCGTAGATGTTCCCCGAGGTTGAGCAGCGGGCCGGTCATGCACGTTGTCACCAGCGCCATGATGACGAGCATCGCGAAGAGGCGCGGCGAAAGGATGCCGAGGTCGTAACCGATGTTGAGCGCGATCAGCTCGATGAGGCCGCGCGTGTTCATCAACGCGCCGAGCGCGAACGAATCGTGCCAGTTCACACCGGTCAGCCGCGCGGTGACCATCGTGCCGCCGAGCTTGCCGAAGGTCGCCAGTCCGATCAGTCCGAGACAGATCAGCAAGCCACCGGCGTCGTCCAGCAGGCCGACCTGCGTGCGCAGGCCGGTGAAAGCGAAGAACAGCGGCAGCAAAAAGACCGCGCTGAAATGTTCCAGCCGCAGCCGGAGAAATTCCCGGAGTTCGCTGCGCGCCGGCATGACCAGCCCGGCGAGAAAAGAGCCGAACAGGGCATGGATGCCCATCATGTCCGTCGCCAGCGCCGAGGTGAAGAGCACCACCAGTACGCAAGCCAGCACGCCCTTGCCCGCCGGACCGCTGCGCAGCGAAATGAAATCAATCCAGCGCGCGAGCTGCGGCCGGATCCAGAACAGCATGAAGGTCACGAACAAAACCACGAGCGTGATGGTGAAGGCGGTGGCCAGCATGCCCTGGGTCTTGGCGATGGCGACCACGAAGGCCAGGATGCTCCAGGCCGCGACGTCGCCGGTTGCCGCGCACGCGATGGCCATGCTGCCCAGCGGGGTGCGCGTGAGGCCGCGCTCCTGCAAAATGCGCGCCAGCACCGGAAACGCCGTGATGCTCATGGCGATGCCGATGAACAAGGCAAAGACGGTGAAGGTCGCCTTCGATCCGGCCAGCGGCTCAAAGAGAAACAAAGCCGCCACCATGCCCAGCAGAAAGGGAAACAGGATGCTCATCTGGCTGACGAGCACGGCGGTGCGCGCCTGCTGTTTCAATTCCTTCAGATCCAGCTCCATGCCCACCACGAACATGAACAGGCACACGCCCATCTGGCTGAACAACCGCAGCGAGCCGAGCGACGACTGCGGGAAAATGAAATGGAACGTATCCGGCGAAAGCCAGCCGAGGAGCGACGGTCCCAGAAGGATTCCGGCGATCATCTCGCCGATGACGGCAGGCTGATGGAGTTTCACCGCCAGCGCGCCGGCCAGCCGGGCCAGTAGAATGATGACGACCAATTGTAAAAACAGCCGCGGCAGCGGGTCTTGAAGATTTTCCTTCAGGTTGGCCAGCAACGAGGCCGAAGGTTCCACACCCGGCAAAACGCCGGGACCGGCGTCAGGCTGGGCCGCCGCGACGGCGGCGGGTTGTGCATCCAGCGTCCGTCCCTGTTTCAAGGTGAAATAAATCCCCGTCCCGAAAACGACGAGGGCCAGCAGATAGACAAGCACCGTTTTCATTCGCTAACGAATGGAGACATCGTTTGGATCTTCGCCGCGCAACGCATATTTCATCCCGAAGCGCAGCAGTTTCATGCTGTAGGGCGCGCTGGACGCCGCGCCGGTGAAGATGCGGCCCATGTGCTTCTCAACGTGGGGGCGAAAAAGTTTCATCAGCCAGTTTTCGCGCAGAGCCTCGCCCGCGCGAAAGAATGTGAACAGCCGGCCATCATAGAAATGCCCGACGATTTCGTGCCACGTCGTGAGGTGATGTTTCACCTGCGCTTCATATTCGCGCAATTGTTCGGGCGTGCCGCCCTTGGCGATGGTTTCCGCGAGCAACACTCCGCCGGTCATGCCGATTAGCAGGCCGCTGGAGAAAACGGGGTCGATGAATCCCGCCGTGTCACCGACGAGCGCCCAGCCGTCGCCGACCATGCGTTCGGAGACAAGCTGGTAATTCGCGTATTCCACGACCGGCGTGATGCGCTTGGACTGCTTCGTGACCTTGGAAAGAACGGAATCCTGCTTCAGCGCGTTGTCGTAGCGTTCCTCCTTCGTCGCGCCGAATTTCATCAGGTGTTCCTGCGGGATGACGAGGCCGATGGAGACGCGGCCCGGCAACGGGATGCGCCAGCTCCAGCCGTGGTCGAGGCGGGTGCTGTGGACGTGGCCGGGATGGTTCAAGTCCGCCGTGTCCACGTGCGCGTGCAAGGCCATGTCCCGGCGGCCGCCTTCGATGCCCGCAATGCCCATCAGGTTCGGCAACATCCGCAGGCGGCCGGTGGCGTCCACGATGAGGTCGGGTTGTTTTCCGTTGAAAAAATCTCCGGCGGCGGCGAGCGTTTCGTCGCTGAGCTTCACCTTGTCGGTCCCGGCAATGCGCTCAATTTTTGCGGGCGCCTCGATGATGGTCGCGCCGGATCTTTTTGCGTTGTTCAACAACGCGGCGTCGAACTGGTTGCGCGGCACGTTGTAGGCGTAGCCGGTGCATTCGATGAGGCGCTCGAACCAGAAGGAATAATTTTCGTTCTCGCGGATGTTGAACGTCGCGCCCGGTTTCAACGTGCTGAAACTTTTCACCTCGTCCTCCACGCCGAGCTGGCGCAGCATCGGGATGATCGCGGGCACGAGCGATTCGCCGACGGCCAGCGGCACGGGCTTGGGCACATGGTAGATCGCGGCGCGGACGCCCTGGCGCACGAGCAGGGTGGCGAGCGTGCTGGCGGCGGGTCCGCCGCCAAGGATGGCGACGGTCTGAATTTTTCCGTTCGTCATAAAATGTCCGCGAGCCTAGCCCGCAGAATCGGCAAATTCAATGGAAAATCGATGGCTATAGTGTCTTAAATTGGTGGGGCGAGCGTCCTCGCGAGCCGTCGTGGGCCTTGGGTTTAAGCGGCTCGCGAGGACGCTCGCCCCACCGGCTTTTTGAAATTAAGACACCATCTCAATCCCGTATCACCTGCCTGCGGCGTAATCCGCGTAGTGTTCGGCGATTTTTGCATCCTGTGTGTCGCCGTCATGGAAATAAAAACGATAGCGCAGCGTCAGTTTACCGCCCGCCGGGATCGTGTAATCGCCCGCATGCGGCTGGTCTTTCAAATTCTCAAAATCATGTTGGCCGAACGGGTTCGCGCCGAACAATCCATAGTCCCGCGCCATCCACCACGTCGGATGGCGCAAGTTCTGCGGATGGTCAAAAATCGCGACGCCATAAACTTTTCCGTCATGCGCGGAAAAATAATCGCACCAGTCCGCGCGTTTGCCCCAACAGCCGCCGTCGTGCTGGCCGGCGCTATTGACGATATGGCCGTGGCCGCCGCCAGCGCTCACGACATTGGTGCTGTCGCCCGTGATTTTGGTGCCGCCGCCCTGGGCCTTGTGCGGCATGGTCATCCACTGGGCGAGGCGGATGGCCATCGTGCCATCCTTGTTGTCGCCGATGACTAGCGGTTCATTGGTCGGCGCTTGAAGGGTGATTTCAAAATCAATCATCCGGGCACCGGCTCCGCCCTGGAAGGAGATCTTCCGTTCGTCGGTGCAGACAATTTTTCCATCCGGCGCGGTCCAGTTGTCATGGGCGCGCAGGACGCCGGTTTTTCCATCCGACGTTTCCTCCAGTTTATCCTGCACGATTTTTCCTTTCGCTTCCGGGGAATGTCCCTTGTCGCCGCTGGCTTCGTTCCAAAAATCCACCCCGTTGACCTCGCTGTGCGCAAACATGAGGGAACGATGCCACGGATGGTCGGTGTCCTCGCCCGGGACGTGTTTCATCGGAAAATTCCGCGTCAGCGGCGTGCCGTCGGACGCCTGCACGGGATAACAGTACGGCCGCGATGCGCCGTCGCCAAAAATATATTCGGTGAACAGTTCGCCGCCGATTTCCACCCGCACGCGATCGGGCAACGGGATCAACTTGACGTTAGACAGGTCGGCGGCGGGCAGCCGGACAGTCCACAACAGCGCGAGCGCGAGCAGAAAGCGGTTCAGATGGTTCATACCCGCCAAGATGTTTTATCAAAGCGAAAGTTACAATTTCAAAAGGCTTTTTCCTTTGCATCGTTGCGGGATTGGCCAATTATCGCTTGAACCCATGAAAATAGCGTGCGCAACCATCCTGCTTTTGGCCGTGGCGCTGGCCGGGGGCGCGGCGGAGTTCCCCGCGCCGTCGGACCTGCCCGTGCAAACGAACCTGCCGGATGTGTTCACCATGCTCGACGGCACTCGCGTCACGAACGTCGTGCAATGGCCGGCGCGGTGTGCGGAGATGAAAAGCGTTCTGGAATTTTACGAACTCGGCCACGCACCGCCGCCGCCGGGAAATGTCCGTGGGAAAATTCTCCAATCCCGGACACTCGCCGGCGGCGCGGTGAAATTCCGGCTCGTGCATCTGAGTTTCGGCCCCGGGAAAAAACTCGGTTTCGACATCGCGATTTTCGCGCCGACGAATACCGGGCCGTTTCCGACCATCATCAACCCGTCGTTTTTCATGACGCCGGGAGCGGGTTTCACGAATAAACCGTCCGCGACCGCGTCAGAATCGGTAGTGGCGACCAATTCTAGCCGTCCGCGCTTCAACTTTTCCGCCCCGGTCGATCCCGAACGCGCGGCGCAAACTTTTTCCAACCAGTTGCGTCGCGGTTATGCGGTCGTCACCTACCGTTACACCCAGTGCGGCGAGGATAAGCCGGATTTCCGCACGAACTCGTTTTATCCCGCATATCCCGGTTACGACTGGGGCGTGCTGCGCGGCTGGGCGTGGGGCCTCTCCCGGGTGGTGGATTATCTGGAGACGCAACCGTTCGTGAATACGAACAAAATAATTGCGCTCGGTCATTCGCGGCTTGGCAAGCTCACGATGGTCGCCACGGCGTTTGACGATCGCATCTCGCTGGGGGCGCCCGCCGGTTCGAGCGGCGCGGGCACGGGCGCGTACCGTTTTTGCGGGCCGGGGCGCGGCGGCAAGGAAGGTGTCGAGGACATGACGCGCAAATACGGATATTACTTCGTGCCGCGCTTGAAGGATTTCACCGGCCAGATGGAGAAACTGCCATTCGACGCCCATTGGTTCGTGGCGCTCACCGCGCCGCGTCCGTGGATCTCCATCGAAGGCACGGACGACCAGAACTGCGTGCCCAATGCGGTGAAACAAACCGTGCTGGCGGCGAAACCGGTCTATGAATTCCTCGGCGCAAACCCGGATCGCGTCGGCGTGAACTATGAAACCCATCGCCATATGCTGACGGCGGATGATTGGAACGCGGTGTTGGACTTTGCCGACCAGCAATTGCGCGGCCTGGAACATGGGCGCACGTTCGACTATTTTCCGCCGGACGAAAACCCAACGAACTCCTTCGCTCCCCAATGAGTAAAATTCTCATCGCGATCATTTTTGCGATCACCGCGAACCTTTCGCCCGCGCAAAGCCAGAACACGCCGGGCATTGACGTTTATGATGGATTTGAATCACCGGAGTTGAGCCAGTTATGGAGCCACGACCGTTTCGCGCCGGGTGCGGTGACGATGCAGACGAATATTGTGCGTGCCGGCCATGGTGCGGCGCAGATCACCGTCGGCCCGCGGGAAAAATTTGAAGCGGGCCGGCACGGTGACCAAGACAGCGAACGCGCGGAATTGCTCGAGGTGAAAAAACTGCTCGCGCGCGAAAGTTTGTCCTACGAGCAGTCGTTCAGCCTGTTCATCCCGACCAATTTTCCCATCGTCCCGACACGGCTCGTCATCGCGCAATGGAAACAGTTCTGCCCCGAGGGTGAAAACTGTGACGACGACAGCCCCGTGCTGGCCGTGCGCTACATTTCCGGCACGTTGAAGATCACGCAGAATCTCAACAGTAAACACGCGACTGTGCTGTATCAGGAGACGGCGGAATTTCGCGGGCGCTGGCTCGATTTCAGGTTTCAAACCCGCTTTTCGTCGGGCACCAACGGCGTCGTGAAGGCGTGGCTGGGCGGCAAGCCGGTCCTGGATTTCCAGGGCGTCACCGCCAATCCTGAAAACACGACGACGGGTTACCCGAGCCCGGGCCTTTTTTATTTCAAGACGGGCCTGTATCGCGATGTGGCGGCCGGAACGATGACGATCTATCTGGACGAGTACCGCAAGAAACAATTGCCGGATAATTTTTTTGATACGCCATGAAAACTATTTCCTTCGCCGCAATTTTATCCGCATTGATCCTCGCCGGTTGTTCGACCGTGAAAAATTCCCCGCCCGCCGTTTTCAACGTCCGCGATTTCGGCGCGGTCGGTAACGGCACGAACAAGGACACGGCGGCGTTCCAAAGGGCGCTCGATGCCTGCGCGGTTTCCGGTGGCGGCGAGGTGCTGGTGCCGGCCGGAAATTACCTGATCGGCAGCGTGCAGATCGGGGACCTCACAATTTTGAGATTGGAGACCAACAGCATCCTCACCGGCAGCGGCGATACGAATGATTACCCCACGCTCGATGTGCGCTGGGAAGGCCGCTGGCAGCCCGGCCGCCGCGCCTTGATCTACGCGGCGACCGTCGCGCACACGGGCATCCTCGGGCCGGGGCGCATCGAAGGGAATCCGGCAATGGCCGCGCCGCAAAATCCGCGTGGCTCGGTGGTGCTGGAATGGGTTTCATGCCGGGATGTGCGCTGGGAGGATTTTTCGGTGACGCAGGGGGACAACTGGGCGACGCACCCGGTGTATTGCCGTGGCGTGGAGATCAAAAACCTGAAGATCAACGGTGCGCGCGATGGCATCGACGTGGATTCATGCAAAAACGTTCGCATCGAAAATTGCGACATCGACACCGGTGACGATTCCATCAGCCTGAAATCCGGCCGGGGTTTGGACGGCGCACGCCTCGGCCTGCCTACCGAAAATGTACTCATCGCGGGTTGCGATCTGAAGTGCCGCCGTTTTGCCGCCATCGGCATCGGCAGCGAAACCAGCGGCGGCATCCGCAACGTGAAGATCGAAAACTGCCAACTGGCCGGCCGCTCATACGGCATCTACATCAAGACCCGCGTCGGGCGCGGGGGCGTGATTGAAAACATCTGTGGCGACAACCTCGACAATCACGGCGGCGGGTTTTTGCGGATCAACCTGGCGAGCGCCGGCAATGCGAACACGGCGGACGATCCGGTGCCGGGCGCCCCGGGCATTCCGCTCGGCCGGAATTTTTCATTCCGCAACGTGCGCGTCACGGATTGCGCGCGGCTGGTGGATGCCCGGGACATTTCGCCGCAGAAGCCGTTGCAAAATTTTTCGCTGAAAAATGTCAGCGGGAATTGTGTCAGCGGAATTTCCCTCGCCAACATCCAGGGTGCAAAACTCGATGGCATCCACGTCACCTGTGAAAAAGGGACGGTTTTGACCGCGACGAACGTGCAGGGTTTGGTGTATCACGATATGCCGAATTAGGACGTTTTAAAAAATTGTGTAGTCGTCGTGATTGCGACGCGCTCTCCCTCACCCTGGCCCTCTCCCGCTGGGAGAGGGAACAGCCGTTGGCTGGTTTCATAAAACTTGCGCGCCAACAAGCTGAAGCCATTTTCCTTTCCGCTATGAAAGAGCGGCGAGACTTCGTCGAAAAGCTGCGAGCGTTTCTCCCTCTCCCAGCGGGAGAGGGCCGGGGTGAGGGAGAACGCAGCTATTTGATTAAAGTCCGAAGCCGTTCTATTGCTGGGTCACGCGCTAAAGCGGTAACCCACACCCAGATCGGTGAGGATCAATTCCGGATTTTGCGGATCGACTTCTATCTTTTCGCGGAGGTGAGCCACGTACACGCGCAGGTAATGCGTATCGTTTTCGTGATTCGGTCCCCACACCTCGCGCAAAATTTGTCCGTGGGTGAGCACCTTGCCGGCGTGCCGGGTGAGCAACCGTAAAAGTTCGTACTCGGTTTTGCTCAGCTTGATTTCCTTGCCGGACACGGTGACGCGGCGGGAGGAAAAATCGATCACCAGATTTTTTGCCTGAAAGGCGGATTCATCATCCTTGCCCGTGGACCGGCGGAGTGCCACGCGCATTCGCGCAAGCAGTTCGTCGGTGTTAAAAGGTTTGGTGACGTAATCGTCCGCACCGGCATCGAGCGCGGCGACCTTGCCTTTCTCATCGTTCTGCACGGACAGGATGATGACCGGTGCCTGGCTCCACTCCCGCAAGCGTTTCAGGGTTTCCTGCCCGGAGACATCTGGCAGGCCGAGGTCCAGGATGATGAGTGCGGGTTTGTGCTGGGCCGCCAGCACCAGGCCTTCCTGGCCGTTGGTCGCGGCCAGCACCCAGTAACCGCTGGCCTCAAGGGTGATGGTCAGCAGACGACGGATCTGTGTCTCGTCATCGACGATCAATACCAATGGCTGGTTGTTCATTCTTTTTCCTTGGGCAGCGGCGGTAATTTCACCAACGGCAATTTGATGGTGAACCGCGCGCCGCCGCCGGGCTGGTTTTCGGCTGACACGCTTCCGCCCTGGGCCTCGGCAAATCCTTTTACGAGGGAGAGTCCGATACCCGTGCCGCCGGCGGGAGCCTCCGGTCCACGTTGAAAGCGGTTGAACATCTTTGATACGTCGCCAGCGGGCAAGCCCGTGCCGTCGTCGCGGACTTCCAACACGAGCCGGTCATTTTCCGTTTTCGCGGAGAAAGTCACGTTTGTACCCGGAGGGGTATGGACGGCGACGTTGCCAAATAAATTGACCAGAATCTGCTCGGTCAGAAAAGCATCCAGCTTCACGGGCGGCAGATGATTGGGGATTTCAATTTTCACTTTGTATTCGTCCAGACCGTGGCCGAGATTTTGGAGGGCGGCGTTGACGAGATCGCGCAAGTCATGCCAGTCGTCATTGGTCCGCAGATGACCGGACTGCATGCGGGACAGATCCAGAAGGTTTTGCACCAGCCGGTTCAACCGCCGGGTGGCCTCGTCCAGTTCAGTCAGGAGCATGCGCTGCGCGGGATTTAGTTCCCCGGCCGCCCGCAAGCCGCTGCTGACGCTGCTGATGGCCGCGAGCGGCGTGCGCAATTCGTGCGAAACGGAATTCAGCAACGTCGTCCCCATGCGTTCGGACTCGGCGGACAGCCGGGCTTGCGTCTCGGCATCGCGCAAACGTTCGCGGTCCAGCACAAGCGCCACCTGCCGCAGAAAAGCATCGAGCAAATCGCGCTGTGCCGGTGGCAGCGGCGAGTTGTCGCGAAAACGCAGGCTCAACACGCCGGCGGTGCGGGTGCCGGCGAGGAGCGGCAGATGCAAACCGTCGCCCGCCGGCAGATTATCCGTGCCGCGGCCCGCCGCCTGCCGGTGTTGAAAGGCCCATGCTGCAATGGTCTGTTCCTTGTCCGAAAGCGTCCAGGTGCTGGCGAAATACGGGGTGACCGGGGCGACTTCGTTTTCAGTTGGCAGCGACAAGGCCGTTTCCGCACCGAAGGTTTTTCCAACCTGTTGGACCACCACCGCCAGCAGTTGTGCCAGGTCGGGCGATTCGGCGAGTTCCCGGGTCAACAGGTAAAGCGAAGTCGCACGCTGCTCGCGCAGCCGTTCGGCGATCTGTTGCGCGCGGATCCGCGCCGTCAGTTGTCCGAGCACGAGGGCCACGACGAAATACATCGTGAACATCATGCCGTCCTGGAAGCTGGTTATGTAAAAATTATAACGCGGCGGCAGAAAAAAAAAGTCCCAGAGCAACGCGCTCAAGGTCGCCGCGTAGAAGACCGGACCGCGGCCGACGAACAAGGCAGACACCACCACGGCCAGCAGGTAGGTCAAGGCCAGCGCATAGAACCCAACGTATTGGTCGAGCAGTGCATTCAAGCCGGTGACCAACGCCACGACCACGGTGATCCAGCCGTAGACGTTAAAATCGATCTTCCAGAAATTGTCCGGACGCACCGGCGGGGTGGAAATTGTTTTGCCCTCGGCCCGGACCACATGGACGTCGATCTGCCCGCTTTCATTGATCAACCGGTTGAGCACCGAACCGCCGTGAAAGAGTTCAATGACGCGCCAGCCGGCGGGTTTGCCGATGACGATCTGGGTGACGTTTTGTTCGCGGGCGATGCGTAAAATGCCATGCACCGCGTCGTCATCCGTGGTGGTGATGATTTCCGCACCCAGTTCCCGCGCCAGCGCGAGGTGCCGGGCCAGCCGCGCCTGGTCTTCATTCGACAACGGCTTCAGCGGCTCGACATAAACCGCCGTCCAGGTCGCATGCAGTTCGCCGGCGAGCCGCCGTGTCCAGCGGATGAGCGAGGCGGAAGTCGGACTGGTGCTCACGGCCACAAGCAGGCGCTGGCCGGATTTCCACGGTGCACCGGCGCCATGCGCCTGCCGCGCGGCGAGAACGTCCTGCCCCACGTGCTCGGCGGTGAAACGCAGGGCGAGTTCACGCAGGGCCGAAAGATTTCCCACCCGGAAAAAATTATCCTGCGCCGTGGCGGCGCGTTCGGGCAGATAGACCTTGCCGGCGGCCAGCCGCGCCCGCAACTCCTCCGGCGGCAGATCCACCAGCTCAAATTCCGCGGCGGCCAGCGTTGTGTCCGGCACTGTTTCCGAAATGGTCACGCCGGTGATCTGGCCCACGGCCTCGGCGCGGCTCTCGATGTGCTGGATGTTGAGCGTGGTGAAAACATCAATGCCCGCATCGAGCAATTCGAGCACGTCCTGATACCGTTTCGGATGACGCGACTCCGGTGCGTTGGTATGCGCGAATTCATCGACGAGGATGAGGCGGGGTTTGCGGGTGAGCGCGGCATCCAGGTCGAATTCGCTCAACTGGATTCCGCGATGGTCGATCAACCGGCGCGGCAGGGCGGGCAATCCCTCGGCGAGCGCATCGGTTTCCTTGCGACCATGGGTTTCGAGGTAGCCGATGACGACATCGCGCCCGGCGGCGAATTCGCGGCGCGCGGCCTCGAGCATGGCGTAGGTCTTGCCCACGCCGGCGCACATGCCAAGAAAAACCTTGAGGCGTCCGCGTTGCCGGCGGGCCTCGTCGCGTTTCAGGGCGGCGAGCAGCGCATCAGGATTGGGACGCGTATCGTCAGGCACGATTTGAAAATAACGCGGCGGGGTTGGGAACGCAGCAGCAATCTGCTTGGCTATTTAGGCGGGCCAAAGCGTTTGAGCGCCCACCCCACCAGCAAGGCGATGCCGAGCGTGCCGCCGACCAAATAGACCACCACGAGCAAAGTGTCGGCATCGCTGTTCATGGTGATGGCGCGGAATCGAGCGCCAGGTTCAGCGCCAAAACATTCACTCCCGGCACACCGAGAAAGCCGAGATCGGCGGGGTCGGTATTGGCGCGGACCAGGGCCATCACTTTGTCCAACGGCAGATTTCGCGCCTTGGCGACGCGCGGCGCCTGCAATTCGGCGTTGCGGATGCTGATGTGCGGGTCGAGGCCGCTGCCCGAGGCGGTCACGGCATCGGCGGGTACGACCGCGTTGGTCGCCAGACCGTTTTGCGTCCGGTAATCGGAGATATGCTGCGTGATATTCGCGACGAGGTTCGACGAGGTCGGGCCGAGGTTGCTACCGCCGGAACTGGTGGCGTCGTAACCGTTTCCGGCCGCGGACGGACGCGACTGGAAATATTTGTCCAGGGTGAACTGCTGTCCTAGCAGGCGCGAGCCGCGCACCGCCCCGGAGGAATCCTTCAGCAAACTGCCATTGGCTTGTTTCGGAAAAACGGCCTGGGCGATGCCGAATACGACGAGGGGATAGACGCCGCAGCACACGACGGCCAGAATGACGGTCACCAGGACCGCGCTGCGAATTTCAGCAAGGAATGTTTTCATAAATTTTTTAACCACGGATCAACACAGATGGACACGGATCAAGGTGAAAATGGGGAGCACGCCCGCCCTCGGGCGTCGCGGAACGCGCCCCGCGTTCCGCCATCGTGCGTACGAGGATGGCACGAACGCTCGAATAGTTGTGGTGCGAGCGAGGTTTTCCGCGAGGGCGCGGAAAACTGCGCCCGGGGCGGGCGCGCTCCCCGGTGGTTGCCCACATCTGCCATATCTGTGTTTCATCTGTGTGCATCTGTGGCTGGTTAAACGAGTTTCAATTGGGTGATGATGACGTCAATGACCTTGATGCCGATGAACGGAATGAGGACGCCGCCAAAGCCATAGATGAGAAGGTTGCGCTGCAAAATGGCGAGCGCGCCGATGGGCTTGAACGCCACGCCGCGCAGGGCGAGCGGAATCAACGCGACGATGATGAGCGCGTTGAAGATGACGGCGCTCAAGATGGCGCTGTCGGGCGTATGGAGGCGCATGATGTTGAGCGGTGAAATGGCAGGGAACGTCACCATGAGCATGGCCGGGATGATGGCGAAATATTTCGCAACGTCGTTGGCGATGCTGAACGTCGTCAGCGAGCCGCGCGTGATGAGCAGTTGTTTGCCGATCTCGATGACCTCCAGCAGCTTCGTGGGGTTGGAATCGAGGTCGATCATGTTGCCGGCCTCCTTCGCGGCCTGCGTGCCGGTGTTCATCGCCACGCCGACGTCAGCCTGCGCCAGGGCGGGCGCGTCGTTGGTGCCGTCACCGATCATCGCCACCATGCGGCCACCGGTCTGTTCGCGTCGGATGAGCGCGAGCTTGTCCTCGGGTTTGGCCTCGGCCAGAAAATCGTCCACGCCGGCCTCGGCGGCGATGGCGGCGGCGGTGAGCTTGTTGTCCCCGGTGATCATGATGGTCTTGATGCCCATCTTACGCAGTTGGGCGAACCGTTCCTTGATGCCGCCCTTGACGACATCCTTCAAGTGAATGACGCCGAGCACTTTTTCGCGCGTGGCCACGACCAGCGGTGTGCCGCCGGACCGGGAAATGTTCTCCGTGGTGCGCTCCACGGCCGTCGGGATCGGTGTGGAAACAAATCCCCGAATGGCCTCGGTCGCGCCTTTGCGGAATTGCTTGTCGCCGACATCCACGCCGCTCATCCGCGTCTGTGCGGTGAAGGCGACGAAATTTGCGCCGGGCATCTCGTGGATCTGCCGTTCGCGGATGCCATATTTTTTGGCGAGCACGACAACGCTGCGGCCTTCGGGCGTTTCATCGGCGAGCGACGACAGTTGCGCGGCATCGGCAAGTTCCGGCTCGGTTACGCCGGGGGCGGGAACAAATTCCGTCGCCATGCGGTTGCCGAGCGTGATGGTGCCGGTCTTGTCGAGCAGCAATACATCCACGTCGCCGGCGGCCTCGACCGCGCGGCCGCTCATCGCCAGCACGTTGCGCTGGAGCAACCGGTCCATGCCGGCGATGCCGATTGCTGAAAGCAGGCCGCCGATGGTGGTGGGAATCAAACAGACCAGCAACGCGACCAGCACGGGCACTGAAAAATACGCCGAGGAATATATGCCGAAGGGTTTCAGCGTCACGCAGACGAGCAGGAAAATGACCGTGAGCGCGGAGAGCAGAATGGTCAGCGCGATCTCGTTCGGCGTCTTCTGACGTTGCGCGCCCTCGACGAGCGCAATCATGCGGTCGAGGAAACCCTCGCCGGGATTGACGGAAATGCGGACCTGGATCTCGTCGGACAGAACGCGTGTGCCGCCGGTGACGGCGCTGCGGTCGCCGCCGCTTTCGCGGATGACGGGCGCGGATTCGCCGGTGATGGCGGATTCATCCACGGTGGCCGCGCCCTGGATGACCTCGCCGTCGGCGGGGATCAATTCACCGGCGCGCACGACCACGACATCGCCCTTGCGCAATTCGCTGGCGTTGATTTCCTCGATGCCGTTCTTGCCGAGGCGACGCGTCTTGGTTTGCACGCGGGTCTTCCGCAGGGCCTGGGCCTGCGCCTTGCCGCGGCCTTCGGCCATCGCCTCGGCAAAGTTGGCAAAGAGAACGGTGAACCATAGCCAGATGGCGAGCTGGATGATGAAGCCGCGGTCCGTATGCGTCGTGAAAATGGCGACCGTAGTCAGCGCCGCGCCGACCATGGTGACGAACATCACCGGATTTTTGACCATCAGGCGCGGATCGAGCTTGCGGAACGAGTCGGCGATGGCCGGAAGGGCGATCTTGGAATCGAAAAGCGAGGGAGCTTTGTGAGTCATGATATTTACGATTTACGAATGACGATTTACGATTTGCTCAAAACAACATGCCTTGGTGCATCAAAAAGTGTTCAACGATGGGGCCGAGCGCGAGGCAGGGCAGGAAGTTCAGCGCGCCGACGAGCAGCACGGTGCCGAGCAGCAGGATGACAAAGGTTCCGCCGGACACGGGAAACGTGCCCGCGCTGACGGGGGAGATTTTCTTTTGCGCGAGCGAACCGGCCAGCGCCATGATGGGCACGATCATCAGGAAACGTCCGATCAGCATCACAATGCCGAGGGTGGTGTTGTACCACGGCGTGTTGGCGCTGAGGCCGGCGAACGCGCTGCCGTTGTTGCCGACACAGGAGGAATAGGCGTAGAGGATTTCGCTCAAGCCATGCGGACCATTGTTGTTCAAGCCGGCGAGGCCCAACGGGTTGACGGCGGCCCAGGCAGAAAAGACGAGGATGGCCAGCGCCAGCACGAGCAGCGCGAGCATGCACATCTTCACCTCGAAGGCCTGAATTTTTTTGCCGAGATATTCCGGCGTGCGCCCGACCATCAGGCCGGCGATGAATACGGCGAGCACGACGAACACGAGCATGCCGTAAAGCCCCGCGCCGACGCCGCCGATGATGATTTCGCCGAGCTGGATATTGAACAACGGCACGAACCCGCCGAGCGGCGTGAAGGAATCGTGCATCGAATTCACCGCACCGCACGAGGCATCGGTGGTGATGGTGGCGAACAGCGCGGAGTTGAAGATGCCGAAGCGAACTTCCTTGCCTTCCATGTTGCCATCGGCGGCGGCGATGCCGAGTTGTTGATGGATGGGATTGCCCTGCGCCTCCGACCACCAGCAGAGCAGGGCGCCGCCGAGAAAAAGAATCATCATCGCCGCCCAGATGGACCAGCCATGCGCCTGGTTTTTCGTCATGCGCCCGAGGTAATAGGTCAGGCCGCTGCCGATGGCGAAGATGGAGAGCATCTGGATGAAATTCGATAACGGCGTGGGATTTTCAAACGGATGCGCGGCGTTGGCGTTCACATAACCGCCGCCGTTGGTGCCGAGCATCTTGATGGCGATCTGGGAAGCAACCGGTCCCTGCACGATGGTCTGTTCCGTGACGGTTTGATCCTCCATGACCGGGTTGCCCTTCGCGTCAAGGACCGGCTTGCCGTTCGCATCGGTTTTGGCGACGGAAATTTTCATCGGCTCCAGCAAAGTGGCCTTGGTGTAAGGGCTGAAATTCTGGATGATGCCCTGCGAGACAAGGAACACCGCGAACACAAGGCAGAGGGGCAGCAGCAAATAATACGTGGTGCGCACGAAATCCACCCAGAAGTTACCAAGCGTCGCGACCGAATGCCGCGCGATGCCGCGCACGAGCGCCGCCGCCAGGGCGATGCCCGTGGCCGCCGAACCGAAGTTATGGATGACCAGCGCGACCATCTGCGAGAAATAAGACATCGTGGCTTCGCCGGTATAGCTCTGCCAGTTGGTGTTGGTGGTGAAGCTGACCGCAGTGTTGAAGGCCAGGTCGGGCGACAACGGGCCGAAGCCCTGAGGGTTCAACGGCAGATGATTTTGCAGCCGCAGGATGGCGTAGGTGAACAGGCAGCTCACCACGCTGAACAGCAGCATGGCAATCGTGTATTGCTTCCAATCCTGTTCGCGCGCGGAATCCACGCCCATGAGCCGGTACGTGATGCGTTCCAGCGGCTTGAGGACCGGGTCAAACCAGGTTTTGCCCTGCGCATCAAGAACCTGCGTGAGATACAGGCCCATCGGCTTGGTGATGAGTGCGAGGGCCAGTACATACAGGCCGAGTTGAAACCATTCGGTCGAGTGCATAAAATCAGATCAAAATTTTTCGGGTCGCAACATCGCGAACACGAGGTAGATGAAGAGCAGCACCGAGACGATGCCGCCGATGAGGTTTTCCATAAAATTAAAGTTTGGCGCAGCCGAGCGCGTAAAAGCCGCTGATGACAAAGAACGCCACCATGGCACCGATATAAATCAAGTCGTACATGACGATTGCACTATGGGACGGGAGGCGGGGTTTGCATAATTAAAAGGACCCCCGAAGGTATTAAAACGGTATTAAAAGTGGCAGCGCCACCGGCTACCATTACAGAAGGGAACGAAGCCAACGAAGAGGGAAAATCATCATCATCGCCTTCGTCGTCCTCATAAATCAAAAGAAGAGGATGACGATGAGGAAGATGATGAGAATGATTTATTTTCCCAGTATGCCAACGACAATTCTCAAACTGCGCCCGGAACGCGGCTCTGTGAGCCGCAGGTACTTTGCCGCGCCGGGAGTGTTTGAAGATCCTGCGGGTCACAGACCCGCGCTCCGATGGCCGGGTACACGGTCCGTGTCAGGGATCCTCGATCACTTCCGGTTCTGTAATTTTCGCGTATGCCGGGTTCGCCGCGGCCAGCTTTTTGGCTTGGGCAAGTGCATTGTTAAATTCTGCCGAGCCGCGCACTGGCCAACTGTTCCCGGTGGCATGGGATTCGACTATGTAATTTCCGGCAATGTCCTTAAACCGCCAATCTTCAATCGGTTGGTCCGGGGTTGGAGTCACCGGCATGAGATCCAAAGGCCCCTTCATGACTTCCACCGATTCAGCGACGAAGGTTGCTTTCCGAAGCGGTAAGGTCTCTTCGCCTGTGGTTGCGGTTTTCGGCGACTTCGGAAAAAAAGTGTCCAATTCGAGTCTCAATGGCAAAGTCATGCCGTCGATGTTGGTGAAATTTTTTGCTGAAAAAGTCATGGCCTTGAAACCGTTTGGATATTGGGTGAGCTTCACCAAGCGGATGGGTTGTCTGGAATCCGTACGGTCGCTTGCAATCACGCCCCGGCTCCAACCCGTGATCAATTCGGGCATACTGGAACCGGCCTGGTAGCTCACCAAATTGGTGACCGCCGGTGGCCAGACCATTCTAAAATCATCTTCCAATTTGAAACCGGTATGATGCTTTGGGTCTTCGAAATAATCGCGTGAGCAATAGGCCAGCCAGATGGCTTTTGCGGTCAATGGCACATCCGGCAAATCGCGACCCGGATATGCAAACGCGCTCATTTGCCCGCTCGCAAGCTTGCGATGGTACGGCTGGTCGGAAAGCACAAATACATCGGTGCCATCGGAAGCATAATCGGCGCGTCGGTCATAAAAATCATTCTCAAGATTTCCGCTTCCCTTCGAGTCCATGGTAATGCGATACGACTTGCCGTCGGTGAGAATGGTGTAGCGGGCAGTCTGGACGATTTCCGGAGATCCGGGTAAAAGTTCGATTTGGGCGGTGCCGGTGATCCGCAAAAAGGGATTTACGGGATGCGTGGAAAGGAGGGTCGCGGTCGTCAATGCAGCGGGCACAAGCAGCAATGCCACACCGACGGCCAACGCAATTTTCACCTTGGACCAAGCCATGGCCTTCAACACGCCGTTCACCAATGCCGCGGTGGAATTGCCGATGGCCACGCCTTTGATCACCGCTCCAGTTGAGATGCCGCTGACCAAACCGGCGGGTGCCGCCTGCACCGAATTCGTTGCCACGGCCATGCTGATTATCCCGGCGCTTACGGTCACGCCCTTCTTTCCGAAGAACCGGCGTAGTTTTTCCACGGCCCGACTGACGCGTTTCTCTGCCGCTGCCTCGCTTACGCCCAGCGCCTCGCCCACGGCAGGCAAGGTTTTACCTTGGTAAAAGCGCAATAGAATCGCGCGGCGATCATTTTCGCCCAGCGCTCCCACGGCCGAATCCAGGAGCGGTTCGATTTGCATCCAAACCGCCGCGGAGCTTTCGTTCCATTCAGATTGCATGTAAGCCTCCTGTTCACGGTTCCGGCGGCGAAGTTCGCTGCGCAGAAAATTATTTGCGGTGAGCCGAGTGGTCTGAAACAGCCATGAAGGAAGGGCGTTCAGGTTTCGAATGCCTGCGGCTTTGCGTGCCAGAATGATAAAAACCGCCTGCGCGATTTCCTCCGCCTGGTGCGGGTCACGTACGTGTCGCAATGCCACCGAATAAACCAGGTTCAAATGCCGCTCCACGAGGGCCGCAAAAGCCGGCTCGGAACTCTCTTCGGCAAACTGGCGCAAGAGGGCACTGTCGTTATCGGTTTCAGGCGTCATTACAGGTGAGTGTGCGCCGAACCGTAAAAGCCGACAAACAATTTGCAAGACTGCTTGGAAAGTAGAGTGATTAGTGTAGTTGACGGATGACTCTCCTTGGCCTGAACCCTCTTCCGTCGAGCCATATGTCCACGTAAGTCATTGCCTTTTTTCACTTTAAGTGTTTTGAGAAATTTCCAACAAAAAAACTGTTGACGGATTCGGGATTTATGGCAACATACCAACTAGTCTGTATGTTGAATCGCACTACATCGTCGACCATGTCGGATACCCGGCGCAAGCTGGTGGATGCCGGGGTCAAGCTTATGCGCGCGCGTGGCTACAACGCCACCACGGTGGACTTGATCTGCGCGGATGCCGGGGTGACCAAGGGCGGTTTTTTCCATTATTTCAAGAGCAAGGAAGACATCGCCCATGCCGCCGCCACCCATTTCTTCGACGAAAAGACCGAGAATTACGAGGCCGCGGCCTTCCGTAAATTGGCCGATCCGCTCGACCGGGTTTTTGGCCGGCTCGATTTCGTCAAGGAAACCATGGGCGGAACGCATCATGTGACCAAGGGCTGTCTCATCGGGGTGCTCGCGCAGGAACTGGCGTTCACCAATCCCGAGATCCGGGACATGTGCAATAATTTCTTTACCCGGATGGCCCGTGATTTCACGCATGAACTGACGGAGGCCAAGGCCGCGCATGCGCCCGACGCCAAATTCGATCCGAAGGGCATCGCGCAAATGTACCTCGCTATCGTGCAGGGTTCGTTGATGCTGGCGAAGATCGCGGGGAACAACGATGTCCTGCAGGAAAACATCGAGATGTTCCGTGACCAATTGAAAATCGTGTTCGGCCTGGCCGACAAAGCGGCGGATAAATCAAACAACTAAGAATTTTCCGATGAAAAAGCTGAACGCCAATCTCTTTTATCTGAAAACATACCAACTGGTCGGTTTCTTGATGCCGATCTTAACTAAATTACTATTATGAACATAGCCACCCTTTCCGCCAGCACGACTGAATCTCCCCGCGCGGGACTTACTGCGGCCTCGCTTCCGCAGCCCGCGCAAACCAATCACGCGCCCCGCTTCGAACTGAATGGCGGGGCCGATGCGCCCGCGCCGGTGAAGAGCCGCCGGCCTTCGTTCAAGCGCGCGGCGTTGATCACGTTTGCTGCGTTTGCCGGAATTTGCGCTGCGAAGTTTGCTCATGATTGGTGGACGGTCGGCCGTTTTAACCAGACCACGGACGATGCGTTTGTGGGTGGTGACGTGACGGTGATCGCGCCGAAGGTTGCCGGGTTCATCTCGCAACTAGCCGTCACGGACAACCAGCAAGTGCACGCAGGCGATCTGTTGCTCAAACTGGACGATCGGGATTATCGCGCTGCGCTTGCGAAGGCCGAAGCGACGGTATCGCAGGCCAAGGCCGCGCTGGTCAATCTCGATGCGACGCGGGATTTGCAGGATGCCGTGATCGCGCAGGCGCAGGCGGGCATTGCGGCGGCCGATGCGGAAATCACCCGGACGCACGACGACCAGGTGCGCGCTAAAAACCTGCTCGCTGGCGGCGTTGAATCCACGCAGGAATTTCAGCAGGCCGATGCGGAATACAAGACCGCCACGGCCAACGGCGACAAGGCGCGCGCGGCCCTGACGGCGGCGCAGCGGCAGATCGAAGTCATCGGCACGCAAAAACAACAGGCGCAGGCGTCGCTCGATTCGGCCATCGCGGAACGCGACCTGGCGCAGTTGAACTTGAGCTACACGGAATTGCGCGCGCCGATGGACGGCATCGTGGGCAACCGCAGCGCGCAGGTGGGCGCATATGCGACGGTCGGTTCGCAGTTGATCTCGCTAGTGCCGGCGCACGGCTTGTGGATCGACGCGAATTACAAGGAAGACCAGCTCGCGCGGATGCATACGGGTTCACCCGCGACCGTGCAGATCGACTTGCTCGGCGGGGAAAAATTTAACGGGCATGTGCTGAGCATCGCCCCGGCGACGGGCGCGCAGTTCAGCGTGTTGCCGGCGGAAAACGCGACGGGCAATTTCACCAAGATCGTTCAGCGCGTGACCGTGCGGATCTTGTTGGATGACGAGCAGGCGATGGCCGGGCAGTTGCGCCCGGGCCTCTCGGTGACTGCCAAAGTGAACACGAAATCCTAAACATTATGACATTTAGAAGTAACTTTACGGCCGTTGGGTACAACGCTCTCTCCCTCACCCGCCATAGCCGCTGTCGCTGCTCCCGCTGGGAGAGGGTGAGACGCTCCCCGCTGCATACGGAGACGCGCGGCTGGATTGGAGATTACCATGCTCAAAGAAAGAAAGAGCAATCATGGCCGTTCCCTCTCCCAGCGGGAGAGGGTCAGGGTGAGGGAGAACGCATGACAAGTAACACAGCGCCTAGTTCACTTTAACGTTTTGAACCCCCAAACTTAACCCGCCATTGTTTATGGAAACCGCCGCGCTGCCTCCGCTCCGTTTCAAAGACATCCTGCCGTTCGTCGTGATGTGCATCGGCATGTTCATGGCGTTGCTGGACATACAGATCGTGGCGTCGTCGCTGCAGGACATCGGCGGCGGGTTGTCGGCGGCGCAGGACCAGATCAGCTGGGTGCAGACGTCATATCTCATCGCCGAAATTTGCATGATCCCGTTGTCCGGCTGGCTGACGCGGGTGTTTTCGACGCGGTGGTTGTTCACGTTTTCGGCGGTCGGATTCACGTTCACGAGCCTGTTGTGCGGCCTGGCGTGGAACATCGAAAGTATGATCGTGTTCCGCGCGTTGCAGGGGTTGCTCGGCGCCTCGATGATCCCGACGGTGTTCACGTCGTCGTTCCATTATTTTGACGGGCCGCGCCGGGTTTATTCCGCGGCGGTCATCGGCACCATCGCCTCCATCGCGCCGACGCTCGGGCCGGTGATCGGCGGCTGGATCACGGACACGCTCAACTGGCGCTGGCTGTTTTACATCAACCTGCTGCCCGGCGCGCTGGTGGCCTTGTTCACGCCGATGCTGGTGAAGATCGATAAACCGGACTGGTCGCTGCTGAAGGGCGCGGATTATCCTGGAATCGTCCTGATGGCGGCGGGGCTCGGCAGCCTGCAATACGTGCTGGAGGAAGGCGCGCGCTGGAACTGGTTTGATGATGCCACGATCCGGAATTTTGCCGTGGTCGCGGTCGTGACGGGAACTTTGTTCATCATCCGCAGCCTGACGTTTGCAAATCCGGTGGTGGATCTGCGCGCATTGACCAACCGCAATTTCCTGATCGGGTGCATCCTGTCCTTCATGACGGGGGTGGGGATGTTTGCGACGATTTTTCTGACGCCGCTGTATCTCGGCTATGTGCGCGGTTACGACGCGTGGCAGATCGGCCTGGCCATCGCCTCGACGGGCGCGGCTTCGCTTATCGGCATTCCGGTCTATATCGCACTGGCGAAGCGGTTCGATACGCGCTGGTTGATGATGTTCGGGCTGGCGATGTTCGCGCTTTCCATGTGGAGTTTTAGCGGCATCACGCATGAGTGGAGCGGCAAGGAACTTTTCCTGCCGCAGTTCCTGCGCGGTTTTCCGCAGGTGTTCGCAATCGCGCCCGCCGTGAATCTCGGCCTCGGCAGCCTGTCGCCGGCGCGGCTCAAGTATGCGAGTGGGTTGTTCAACATGATGCGCAATCTCGGCGGGGCCATCGGCATCGCGGCGTGCGCCACGCTCTTGAACGACCGCACCAACCTGCATTTTCTCCGGTTGTCCGAGCATTTGAATGCGACGAACGCGGCGATGCAGGGGATGATGAACAACGTGAGTGCGACCTACGCGGCGGCGAATAGCGGCGACGTGTTGCACGGGCATGCGGCGGCATTGAAAAGTTTGTGGAGCCTGACCTATCGCGAGGCGCAGGTGATGACGTTCGCGGATGCGTTTTTGTTCATCGGCGTGTGCCTGGCAGTCGCGACGTTGATGACGCCGTTGATGAAGAAGGTGGTGCCCAGCCCGGCGGTGGCGGCGAATGCGCACTGAAAATTTACGAGCCACAGGGTGGCGGCCAATTTACGATATGCGATTTACGAGTCGAAGGCACGCGGTAGGAAAGCGGCAGAGGACTGCCGCAGTCCAAGGCGCTGGTGCATCAGCGACGATGCTCGGGTTTGGTGAGGCGTTTTGGGAGTGCGGTGGCAAGGCGGAGCCGCGACACCGCTTTTGGGCGGGCGAAGAGCTTTGGAATGTCCGTTCACGCGTCGTGCGGATGAAAGCGGCAGAGGACTGCCGCAGTCCAAGACGCTGGCGCGTTGGCGGTGATGCTCGAATTTTGCAGAGCGTGCTGGAGTGCGTTAGTTGCTCCGGGTCACAAGACAAATCACAAACCAACTAAAAAATGAACTCAAATCCAAATACAACGAACATGAAGAAAATCGTGATGAGCGTGCTGGCGGTCTGGCTGGCGGTGATTGCGCTCTGCGCCGCGCGAGGGCTGCTCGTGCAACCGCCCGGAATGCCGCCGATTCCCATCGTGCTGGCGGTGACCATTCCCATCGCGGCATTCCTCGGCGCTTTCCGGTGGTCGAATAATTTCCGCGAATATGTCCTGACGTTTGATCTGCGGGTGGCGGTGATGATGCAGGCGTGGCGATTTGCCGGTTTTGGTTTTCTGGCGCTCTACGCAAACCGCGTATTGCCCGGATTGTTTGCCTGGCCGGCCGGCGTCGGCGACGTTTTGGTCGGCATTACCGCGCCTCGAATTTTGTGTTCATTGGTCCAGCTGCCCGGATTTGCGGCGAGTAAATCATTTATGTCCTGGAATCTGTTCGGGATTTTAGATCTGGTCGTGGCGGTGGGCATGGGTGGATTGACCTCGATGCTGCCATCCCACGTCACCGGCGGGGTCACCATGGGGCCGATCACACAGTTGCCGCTGGCCTTGGTGCCGGGATTTTTGGTGCCGCTTTTTGCGATGTTGCAT
The DNA here is from genome assembly GCA_035485115.1 of Candidatus Sulfotelmatobacter sp. Taxonomy (GTDB): domain Bacteria; phylum Verrucomicrobiota; class Verrucomicrobiia; order Limisphaerales; family UBA11358; genus UBA11358. Next base: position 27,312 of record DATHOG010000157.1, read on the forward strand.
CTTACGGCGATCTTCCAGTCGCGAAGACTGGCCGCCGTGGCGACGGTGAAGGCGCGTTGAGGAATTTACGAATTACGAATGACGATTTACGAGTCGAAAGCACGCGGATGAAAAGCGGCAGAGGGCTGCCGCAGTCCAAGACGCTGGCGCGTTGGCGATGGTTCTCGAATTTCGCAAAGCATTTGGAGTGCGGTGGGTCCCGCATGCGGGAGGCCATCCCTACCGGCCGCAGGGCGCGTGACTTTGTGTGTGCCGTCGTTGCGAGCCCGAAAGTGTTCGTGTCAGTCAGCGGCTCGCGAGGACGCTCGCCCCACCGTGTTTTCTAAATGCGATGGCATCTGAATAAAGCATGGTTTGGGCACGCGGATGAAAAGCGGCAGGGGGCTGCCGCAGTCCAAGACGCTGGCGCGTTGGTGATGGTTCTCGAATTTCGCGGAGCGACCGGGAGTGCGCCGGGTCAGGCGTGTCGATTCCAAGCGAGGGTGGTGGGGCACAAGCCGACTCGGAAAAGCGGTGTCAATAGGACGATGAGCAGGCAGAGATGGAAAATCCAAGTGGTTTCCTGGACGATAAGGATGACGGGGAGCATGACGGCGGACGCAATCAGGAGCCAGACCGCCAGATAAACCCCGGCGGCGGAGCGGGACAGCAGGCCGCGTTTAATGGACGTCCGGAATGAAAACGCAGCGAGCGTGAATTTCAGAATCACCAGGCCGATGAGCACAGCGGTTATGAAGCGGAAGAAAATTGCCCGGTAATCCTCGTTGGAATTAAAAATGCCAACAAAGACGGCGCAAAGGTAAAGGCCGATCACGCCGAAAGCAGGAGTTTGTAACAAACGGCGTCGGCCGGACCAAATGAAGCAGAGGTTAGCGGGGGTGAGGCGCCACGTCACCAGCAGCGCCGCCGGAATGATCGCCAGCCAGTAGTGGGGTTGGAGCTTCCAGATGATATTTACCCGGCCGATGTCGCCCAGGCAAGCGACGCCCCCGATGGCGATGGCGGCGATGCCGGAGGAAACCACCGTCGAAATACCGGAGGATTTCAACGTGGCCATCATCAATTGGCCGTTGGTCAGCGGGCGGCCCAACATGAATTGCAAATCCGGCGTATTTCCCTGCATGATGAAGCAGAAATGTAAAAAGAGCGGCAGCGCCAGAAGACACACCGCGAAAGCGCATAAAGTGTTCGGGTCCACCGGGCGATTATGAAACAAGATCACGCGCGCCAATATATGCGCCACCACGGGGGTTAACCCAATCAATGCCGCGTACAGGCACAAGCGCCGCGAACTTCGGCGCCATTCAAACCAGAGTTGCGCCTGCTCCGGCGAGGAAAACTTTCCCGGCCCGCGCATCGGGCCGCGGGTCCAAAATTTGGCGAGGATTTGTTCCCAATTCCAACCCTGCCATTGTCCGTGCCGCATTCTTTCCAAACCCATCCAACCGAGTGTCACCCCCAGCGTACCGAGTGCGGCCAGACACGCCGGCGAGTGGAGGAAATTGCTGCCGGGAAAATTCTCCTGCGGTATAATGATAAATCCAAAGGAGATGGCCACGATCAAAACCATCCGCAAGTTTGGCCATCCCGCCATGGTCCAAACCAAACCTTGCATCAACGCCATGTACATCATCCAGCCGAAGCCGCTTTCGTAGGCTTTGAAAACCTCCATCTGCGGCAGGCGGACCAGATATTTCCATGCCGCCCAACATAGGACCATGGCCAATTGGCCGCCGAGGATAAACCGCCAAAACAGATAGGGCGTGGAAACCGGCAACAGGAACAGCCGCAGGGGAAACGCCAACGGATCCTTGGTGTTCGGATCCGGGGCGGTGAAAGTGAACATCCAAATCAGGCAGAGCAGGGTCATAAACATGGTCGTGGCCGGTCCCGCCATCAGGAAAAGCATGTAGAAGACCCGGCACATCATCAGCGGCGTCACGGCCGTGCCGCTTTTCATTGGAAGCCAGGTCGCCACCGAGTCCGTAAAATCCGTCGCGCCCAGGTCCAGTCCCGCCCACACACACAACGCCGGATACACCGCGACAAAAAATAAAAACCCCGCCGCCATGAGGAACAAGCGTTTCCGATGTCTCCGCCAAAATTCCCAGGCCAGCGCGTGCGTTGGAGTGTGCATAAATTTCTTATTCGGATTTGTTTCCAGCCCAGGCCACGAAAATTTCGTCCAGCGAAGGCGCTTCATCGGCCACGACTTTTCCGCCGAGGCGCGCGGTGGCGGCCGCGGCTTCGTCGCGGCGACCGTTGCAGATGGCCGTCCATTCGCGGCCGCCGCCGGTCAGGCTGATGACGCCCGGGACTTTTGGTGCCGAGAGCTGGGGCGCGTCAAACCTGAGAATCAGCCGGTGATGCGATTCCTTGACTTCGTCCAACGGGCCGGTCAGCGCCACTTTGCCGTGGAAGATCATCGCCACGTCGTCCGCCACGCGCTCGACTTCCTCCAGCAAGTGCGAGGAAAAGATTACCGTGCGCCCTTCGTCGGCCACGGTGCGGATGATGGCCTCCAAAATGTCCCGGCGCACCACGGGGTCGAGGCCGGAACTGGGTTCATCCAGCAGCAGCAGCTCCGGGCGGTAGGCCAGCGCGAGCAGCAAGCCGGCCTTGGCGTTTTCGCCGCGCGAAAGGTTTTTGACTTTCGCGCGCGGGTCCAGGCCAAACTGCTGCCGCAACTGCTCCGCGTAGGCGCAGTCCCATTGGGGATAAAAGGCGGCGGTGTAACGGATCAATTCATCCACGCACATCCACGCGGGCAGGTCGCGATTTTCCGACAAATATCCGATCCGGCTCAAGACGGCGACGGGCTCGGTGACGGGATCAAAACCAAAAACGCGAACGGAGCCGCTTTCGGCCTTGAGGCGGCCGAGCAGATGTTTGATGAGCGTGGTCTTGCCCGCGCCATTGGCGCCGACGAGTCCGAAGACGCGCCCGCGGCGGACATTCAGCGAGACATTGTCCAGTGCGCGCTTGGGCCCGAAGGCCCGGCTCAGGTGTGCAACTTCCACCGCATCGGCTGTTGGTGAGGTATTCATTTATTTATCGGGTTGAATTTGGCGGCTGCGATCGGAAATTTCGCGCATCAGCTCGGCCGGTTCGATGCGCAGGTTGCTCGCCTCGGCCAGCAGGGCGTCGATGCGCCCGGAAAGAATCTTGAGCCGTTCCTTGCGCCCCAGCGGCGAGCCGGCGTCGGAAATATAGGTGCCCGAACCGTGGCGTTTCTGCACAACGCCTTCGCGCTCCAATTCGAGGTAGGCGCGGGCGACGGTGTTGGGATTGATTAAAAGTTGTTTGGCCAGCACGCGGATGGGCGGAATTTCATCCCCCGGTGCCAGCCGCCCGGATGCGAGCAGGTGCTTGACCTGATTGGCGATCTGCAAATAGATCGGGACCCCATCGCCGGTTGAGATATGCAATTGCATTGTGTATTAGTACAATAGTACACTTTTAGGTTTCGTCAACCTGAAAATTTTCTAAAAATAATACTTGCATAATTCTTAATTGTTACTATTGTAGTAACAGTTATGGCGAACAACACGCAATTCTCGATCGCGGTGCATCTGCTGGCGGGTATCGCCTGCGGCTGCCACGAGAAGGGGGTCACGTCCGGTCACCTGGCCGGTAGCGTGAACACCAGCGCGAGTTTTGTGCGGCGGACGATGGCGAAACTGTCGAAGGCCGGGCTGGTGAAGACCTCCACCGGCAAGACCGGTGCGTGCTGGCTGGCGAAGGATGCGGAAAACATATCGCTGCTGGATATCTACCGGGCGGTGGATGCACCGAAGGTGTTTGCGATCCACAATTATTCGGAACAAAAGGTTTGCTACGTCAGTTGCCACATCAAGACGGCGCTGGAAAAAGTTTTGAGCCAGTCGCAAAAGGCGTTGGAGGCGAGCCTTGACGGGATCAGCCTTTTGGACGTCGTTTCCGAGGTTAAGAAAAAGTAAAAATTTTATACAATTTTGTTACTTTATAAGTAACAGAAAACACACCAACAAGAACGAATAATAACAACTAAAACAACAAATATTATGAGCAACAACAACAAACTCGCAGGCAAAGTCGCCGTCGTCACCGG
>DATHOG010000158.1:0-2065 GCA_035485115.1 Candidatus Sulfotelmatobacter sp.
CGTGATGATGAGCCCCTTCACGGTGGGCACCGCGCCTTCGGCAAAAGTCAAACCGCCCGTTTCCGGCCGGACATCAAACGTGGCAAATCCACCGCTGGTGGGCTGGATGCCGAGAATATATTTTTGAAAAAGATATCCCGGGTACGCGGTCCACGCGTGGTTTGGTTCAAAGTCCTGGACAAGTTCAAAACCCTCCCAACAGGTCTTGTTCTCTTCCAACATGGAACGATAGCGGTCCAGATCATGTACGACAAAATCGCCGCCACCGGCATTCAACAGCCCGCTATAAAAAGCATCACCGCCATAACCGCCAATGTCAGGTTTCCCCGCCTTCTCAATGGTGGTCAGGATTTTGGATTTCGTCTCCGCCGGCTCGATGTCAAAGCGCAATGGCCACGCCGAAGCGAGCGGATACATTTCCTGCCGGTCGGTCCGGCCCAGGTAGAATTCGCCATTGAAGAGATTGGAATTGATGCCGGCTTTGACGTCCTCCGCCTGCTGTAGATACCCGGCACTTTGGTTCGTCTGCCTCAACACCGAAAATACACGCGCAGCGATCCGAAGATTTTCATAATACTGGCAGGTGGTGGCAATGTTGTAGCCGCCATTGGTCATGTTGCCGCCGGCATAATCCGAAATCCGCCACCCGGGGGGATTGATCAGGTGAGTAGTCGGGTCCTGACTGGTTTTGATCCAATCCAAAAAATGCGCCAGATGCGGTGACATTGTGTGCAAAAGCGTTTCGTCCCCTGAAAACAGATACTGTTGCCACAATAACATCGGCCAATACATGGACCATTCCGGGATGCGCCGGGATTCCTGCCCGGGGGCTGAATAGTCAGCCGGCCTGCGCCCCGGACAACAGTCGGGAAAATCTCCATTGGTCAATTGCTGGGCGGCGTAATCCCGCACGATCTTGTCGATCATCATCGTGTTGCGGTCATTGTAGAGCAGGACGTTGCCAATGTTCCAACTGTCGGCCAGCCACTGTGCTTGTTCCCGGTTGGCATCCACGCTGATGATGCCCTGTTGAACATTCTGCCGCGCCGACCGCTCGCACATTTCATAGATGTCATTGAGCAAGAGGCTGGAGCAATGAAAACGTCCCGTGACGTCAGCGTCACCATAAGCCCAGATGCCCCGCACATCAGCAGCTTTCAGTTTTCCTGCGTAGCCGGTGATTTTCATCACCTGAAACGAGGTATGCCGTCCAAAGTCCGCGTCCCAAGTCTCGTTGCCACCCTGGCAAGTGTACTCGTCCCAGCCGGCGGGTTTCCGGTCGCCGGTCATTTGAAAGTAATTCACGCGTACGAGGTCCCCTGCATGGTTTGCGTGCAGCGTGAGTTTGGGCCAGCCGTCGATGCATCGTCCGAAATCCACCAGCCATGCGCCGTTTGTCTTCGTAATGCTGACCGGCTTGAGTTCCGCCTGTTCCTGTTCCGGCGGCGCCGTTTGCGCAAACAGATTATAATCAGACCGGTCCACCACCGCGGCCGAAGCCCAGCCCGAATCGTCGAAGCTGACGGTCTGCCAGCCCGCCGGTTCCATTCGCGAATCAAATTGTATTGCCGCGCGATTTCGAAATGCGCCACCGAAATACTTTGTATTTGATTCATTAAATGCGGTGTGAGCGAGAACTCTCCACGAGTCATCCGTTCCCATGGTCATGAATGAACCGTCGGGATGGTCAAACCGCGCTTCCAACATAAAGGCGGGCTGGGCGTTGACTCCGGCATTTAGCCAGGTGCCCAGCCAATGACCGATCGCGGCGAAGACGTTAGTGCCGGTTTTCAGGAGTTTGGTGACGTCGTAAGCGTTGTATTGGCCGTAATGATACGGATCGCAGCGCGCTGGTCCCCGCCCTAGAAGCTGGCCGTTGCAATAAAGAATATAATCGTTGTGAGCGGTGACATAAACCTTGGCCAGGCTGGGCCGGTTGGTGATGGAAAAGGCCTTTCGGAAATAAGCGAAGTTGTTCTGGTTGGTGGTGCCATCCCAGACGTAGCGCGCTGTCCATTCGTTTTGATCCAGTCCGGTGTCAAAAGTGGCCGGCGCACTGTAAGAG